>DAOUIX010000061.1:0-7933 GCA_034423235.1 Chloroflexota bacterium
CCCCTTGAATAGATTGACACCCAACACAGCTGCTCGCCCCCAGGAAAGGGACTGAAAGCGGCCGCAGATTCGAGGACCAGGGGAGCTGTGCAAAGGTCTCCGTGGGGAGAGGGGATATCCCCCTGCAGGCGGCGGCTGGCTGTCAGTCCTGGTGGAAGAGTTCCTCCAGCATCTGGAGCGGGACGAGGCCGGATGCGGTGTCGACGTCGAGGATGTCGGCGTGCTCGGCCTGCCAGCGGGCCTGGACGTCGGACTTGTCGAGGTAGGCGGAGGCGGCTTCCCAGTCCTCGCACTCCAGGAGGCCGATAGCGTGGTTCATGAAGAGGACGATGGTGAAGTTGCGGATGCCGGCTTTGACATTTTCTTCCAGCAACTCCGGCCAGACGGCGGCGTGAGTGCGGCGGTAGTCGTCGACGCGGTCGGGCTTGATGGGCAGAGCGAAGGCGATACGTTGCATGATGCGCTCCGGGAGACAGATACGACGCTTGGAAGGATGCGCGGATCGCCGTGAATCGTCCACACACGTTTGCAGGAAACCCGCTGAACCGGGCCGAATACGAGCGGCGCGACGCGCAGTGGCTGGAAGCGCGAGAGCAGGATCCGGGCAGCCGGTTCCTGCCCCTGCGCGCACTGGACGTGCTGCTGGAAGGGGAGGATCCGGCGCGGCTGGCGTGGGTGAGCGGCGATGCGGCGGCCGGACTGGACGGGCCGCGGTTTCTGCTGGGGTTGCGGGACCACGTGACGCACTTTGCAGTAGACGTGTCCAAAGGCGATGAATATCTGACGGAGGGCGGCGAGCGGCGCTACGTGGACGTGCGGACGGCGGGAATGCTGCTCGCGGCGGCGGACGCCGGGATTGCGGCGCAGGCGCGGGCGCAGGTGGACTGGCATGCGCGGCACGGCTTTTGCAGCGTGTGCGGCGAGCCGACGGAGGCGCTGCGGGGCGGTCAGCAGCGGACCTGCGGGAGTTGCGGGGCGGATCACTTTCCGCGCACGGATCCGGTCATCATCGTGGTGGTGACGGACGGGGATCGGTGCCTGCTGGGGCAGTCGCACGGACGGCTGTCGCAGATGCGGATGTTCTCGGCGCTGGCGGGGTTCATGGACCAGGGCGAGACCATCGAGGAGGCCGTGCGACGTGAGGTGCTGGAGGAAGCGGGAATCCGGGTGGGGGCGGTGCGGTATCACTCGTCGCAGCCGTGGCCGTTTCCGTCGTCGCTGATGATCGGGTGTCACGCGGATGCGCTGACGACGGATCTGCGGCCGGACGACGTGGAGATGCTGTCCGTGCAGTGGTTCGAGCGAGAGTCGGTGAAGCGAGCGCTGGCGGGTGAGGACGCCGAGCTTCGGATACCGGCTTCCTTTGCGATTGCACACCACTTGATCCGGGCCTGGGCCGAAGGCAGGGCCTGAACAGCGCAGGCGAGCTGCCGTACGGCTGCCCGGCAGGCGACTCCGCCCCGCGAGCAGCGTGTTAGTCACATGTCGACCGCGATGCGGAAGCCGTGGCTGGCCAGGCGGCGGGTTGGGTCGCCGTGGTAGCGACGCGACGACAGCAGCTGATCGGGGGCGCAGCTTGCCAAACGACCCGCCACGCAGAATGCGTCGGCCGGATGAGGAGAACCGATCCTGGCACCACTCGTTGACGTTGCCGCCCAGGTCGTAGAACCCATGCGCGTTCGGCGTGAATGTCCCAACCGGCGAGGTGAACAGATAGCCGTCGTTGAAGCCCGCGATGCACGGCACTGGGTCGTCGATCTGCTCGATTTCGGCCGCCGTGCGGTCGGGATAGTAGTGCAGGTACTCATGTCGGAGCGCACGCAACGCGGCCGCGTGACCGTGCCACTCCTCACCTTGATAGTTGCCCGCGCCGCATGGTGGCGGCCACGACTGGCCCCACGGGTAGACGCCGGTTAGCCGGCAGTCCTTGCGCGCGGGTTCGGCCGCTGGATTCTCCAGATGTCCGATCCCGACCGCGCAGCTCCACTCGTGGTCGGTCGGAAGGCGGTAGGTTCGGCCCTCGCGTTCGCTGAGCCAGGCGCACAACGCCTGGGCGTCGTACCAGCTGATGTTGCCCACCGGGTGGTCCGGGCTCTCATGCCGGAAGGAACGCGGCCCGTCGTAGTGGCGGCCCGAGGCGACCCAATCTCTAATCCGCACCGGCCAGACGCCAAGCAGCACGGTCGTGCCCGGAACCGGTAGAAACTCCACGCCGAGCAACCTCCCCGCGGGATGGTCGTGCGCCTTCAAGCGCGAGTCTGTCTTCTGATGCTGGCGTCCTGCAACGATCCCCCACTACCCGAGGAACGCCCAAGTGGAGACCACGGAGCCACGGGTGCCGGTGTCGATAGCGATCACGCGCTACGTGAGCAGGTCGAAGGCGCTGAGTTCGTTATAGAGAGCAGCCGCCCGCGCCGAACTCAAGGTCGAGCGCGCCAGCCCTGTAACCGAACTCACCTCAGGCGAGCGCAGGTAGCGTGTAGATTGAAGAGTGATTGCGAGTCCGCGGGCGGAGCTGTGATCGTGGTCAGATCCCTAAGTACGCGTGCTGTTCTTCTGGTTGCCGGCTTTGCGCTGGCGATGGCGGCGATGGACTGCGGGGCCGAGGCGCCCGCACCGACCGAACGAATTGTGACTGTACCGGTTGAGGTCGAGGAAATCGTCGAAGTCGAGAAGGTCGTCGAGGTCGAGCGGGTGGTGACGGTGACGAAAGAGGTGCCAGTGGAGGTCAGGGCGCCCCAGCCACCAGCGCCGGCGCCGCAACCGACAGCTGCCGCGACGCCCGCCGCTCCCGCGGGGCCATCCATCTACAAGATGGGGCTGTTTGAAGACCCAATCTCGCGGAACACCTGGAACTACCTGGGCGGGCCTGCGGGGTCGGTGTGGACCGGGTACGTGATCGGCGGTTATCACACGTCGTTGTACGGCTACTCCCCGCAGCGGTTTGACTGGGTACCGGCGGTGGCCGATGGGCTGCCGACGCCGCTGGCCAAGGAGACGGTTGACGGAACCGAATTCTGGACGACCGAAGTCTCGATCAAGCAAGGCGTGGAGTGGAGCGACGGTGAGCCGCTGACGGCCGACGACTTCGTGTTCACCGTGAGCACGGTCCGGGAACTCAGCCTCGGTTCCAACTGGGCGTCGCTGGTGCACCCGGCGTTCGTGGATCGAGCGGAAGCGCTGGACGACCACCGGCTGAAGCTCTACTTCACGTCGACGGACGACGAAGGGAACGCGCAGACGCCGGGCCTGAGCATCTGGCAGTTCGGGCTGGCCTTCATGCCAATCCTGCCGGAGCACTACTGGGCGCCGGTGGTTGAGGAGGCGCGGAAAGCCGGCGAGGTTCCGCAGCAGATCGAAGCCCTGTTCGCGCATGTGCCTGACGGCGAGCCGACGGCCAACGGCCTGGAGTACGGCCAATGGGAACCGGGCGCGTTCTTCGAGAACGCGACGGTCCCGGGCTACTTCAGCCAGGGCACGCAGATCACCGAGTACGCCAATGGCGCCTACGAGGCGACCAACGAGCGGCTGGGTTACACCGAGACCTACTACGGGGAGCCGACCGGCGACAAGGTGCTGGAGCTCGAGATTGGGCCGCACTTCGAGTCCGAGATCTTCAGCATTTACGGGAACCAGGACTCCGCAATCCTGGCCCTGACCAAGGGCGACATCGACTTCCTGTTCAACCCGCTGGGGCTTGAGAAGGGCTTCCTGGACCGGGTACGCCAGACGGCGGATCTGCAGGTCGTGGAGAACCTGGACAACGGGGTGTTCTACCTGGGCTTCAACACGCGCAAGCCGCCGATGAACAACAAGGCGTTCCGGCAGGCGGTGGCCACGGTCATCGACAAGGAGTTCGTGACCCGGACCATCCTGCAGGACACGGCGATCCCGATGTACGCCATGGTTCCGGAGGGGAACGCGTTCTGGTACAACGACGCGACGGCCAAGATCGGGCAGGGCCTGGGACGTGGCGAACGGATCGCCGCGGCCGTCGAGCTCCTGAAGGGCGCCGGCTTCACCTACGAGAAGGAACCGGAGGTCAGCGAAGACGGCGCGTTCGTGGTCAACGGCGGCGAGGGCCTGCGGATGCCGGACGGCACCGAAGTGCCCGAGCTGGAGCTGATCGCGCCGAGCGCCGGTTACGACCCGCTGCGATCGACCTTCGCCATCTGGATCGAACGCTGGCTGAACGACCTGGGCATCCCCACCAAGGCGCGGCTGCTCGGGTTCAACCTGATCGTGGAGAAGCTGTTCAGCGAGACGGTGGACAAGGACCTAGACATGTGGATCCTGGGTTGGGGCTTCACGATCTTTCCCAACTACCTGGAGAACATCTTTCACAGCCGGCACTCACCTGAACTGGAGGACGGCGGCGTGAACTGGGGTGGCTATGCGAACCCCAAGTTCGACGAACTGGCCGCTGGATTGCTGTCCGAGACGACGATCGAGGGCGCGCGAGACAAGGCCTACCAGATGCAGGCACTGCTGGCGGACGACCTGCCGTACGTGACCCTGTTCACAACGCCGAAGATCGACGTGTTCCGGCCTGTCAAGGTCGAGTACCCGTACACCTCGGTGCTTGGAGGAATGGCGCAGGCGCAAGGTCTGCAACACGTGGTGCTGATCAAGTAAGACCAGGTCGTCCTCATCGCCGGGTTCGCGCCCACGACGGCCCGGCGATGAGGACGCCATAGGAGTTCGCCGGCAAGAGGTATGGCTGCATACATCGTCAAGCGCGTCCTGCAGATCGTGCTGACCTTGTTCGTATTCCTGACGATCGTGTTCTTCCTGGTGAACGCCCAGCCTGGCGACATCAGCCGCCTGTACTCCCTGGACCCGAACCTGCCACCGGAGACGCGGGCGCAGATGCAGGAGCTGTTCGGGGTCAACGAGCCGCTCTGGAAGCAGTACCTGGTCCATCTCAAGAACACGCTGACGGGAGATCTGGGCGTGTCCTTCAGCCTCTATCCGAGGACAGTGGCTGACGTCATCAAGGAGCGGCTGCCACGGACGCTGGTGCTGTTCCTGACGGCAACCGTGGTGTCGTTCTATCTCGGCTTCGGGCTGGGCAAGATCATCGCCTGGCGACGGGGCGGTTGGGTGGAGTACACGTCGACGCTGGGCGGGGTGACGCTGTACACGGTGTTCACGCCCTGGTTCGGGCTGATGATGATCTGGCTATTCGCCTTCAAGGCCGGCTGGTTTCCGATCGGGAAGTTCCTGGACCCGGTCGTGTGGCAGGACGCGCCGTCGGACGCAAACACCGTCTTCAACCTGATGCTGGCGACGGCGGTGGTCCTGTCGGTGATCACGTTTAGCGTATTTCTGGCCACCAGTAAGAAGCGGCTGGGGATGGCACGGGTGTTGCAGGCCGGAATCATTGCCGTGTCCGTGCTGATCGTGGCGGGCGTGTGGTTTTCGTCGGGCGTGGGCTACCTGGCGTGGGACATCGTGAAACACATGGTGCTGCCAATCGCGACGCTGACGCTGATCAGTTTTGCCGGGACGATGCTGCTGACGCGCAATAGCATGCTTGAGGTTATTCGCGAGGACTACGTGCTGGCGGCGCGCGCCAAGGGCTTGCCCGAGAAGGCCGTGCGGGACCGGCATGTGGCGCGTAACGCGTTGCTGCCAGTGGTGACCAGCTTCGTGTTCAGCCTGGCGTTCGCCATTGACGGCGGGGTGATCATCGAATCGGTCTTCTCCTGGCCTGGCATGGGGCAGACGCTGGTGGCGGCGACGGTGAGCGAGGACCTGCCGCTGGCCGTGGGCACCTTCGTGTTCGTAGGACTGTTCGTGCTGCTGGCCCACCTGGCGGCCGACATCCTGTACGCCTACCTGGATCCGCGGGTCCGGTACTGATGGTTGTCGACACCGGGCCAGTTCCGAACGCAACGTCACTCTGGCGGGTGCGCCTGGGGCTGGCGGGCCGCAGCCTGAAGCAGAACTGGTCGCTGTTCCTGCGGACCCGGATCGGGATCCTGGGGCTGGTGATCATCGTGTTCTACATGCTGCTGGCCCTGGCGCATCCGATCCTGATGAACACCGTTTGGGACGAGCGGATCTACGACCCGGTGATCGGTTTTGCGTTTGACGAGACGCAGCAGCCGGCGCCGCCGAGCCTGAGCCATCCGCTGGGCACCGACCCGCTGGGCCGGGACATCCTGAGCCAGCTGATGTTCAGCGCGCGTTCGGAGTTCCTGCTGGGACTGCTGGCGGCGGTGGTGACGGTGTGCATCGGCACGATGGTCGGCGCCACGGCCGCCTACTTTGGCGGGCTGATCGACATGCTGCTGATGCGGCTGGCCGACATCATGATCATGATGCCGGGGATCAGCATCCTGATCGTGCTGAGCGCGCTGATCGAGGTGGGGCACCTGGAACTGGCGCTGCTGATCGGGATCCTGTCCGGCTTTGGCGGGACGGGCGTGGTGCTGAAGTCGCAGGCGTTATCGGTTGTGGTCAAGCCCTACATCGAGGCGGCCCGGACCTCGGGGGGCGGCACGCTGCACATCATCCTGGTTCATGTGGTCCCGAACTTGCTGCCGCTTTCGTTTCTCTACATGATGTTCACCGTAACCAGCGCGATCTTTTCGGAGGCCGTCTTGAGCTTCCTAGGACTGCTGGACGTGCGCATGAGCTGGGGGCTGATGATCCACACCACGGAGTCGGCCGGCTACCTGCTGCAAGTGGGCGAGTACTGGTGGCTGATCTTCCCGGCCAGCCTGTCGATCACACTGCTGTGCTCGTCGTTTTACCTGCTCGGGCGTTCGTTGGACGAAGTCGTCAACCCAAGGCTGCGGCGTATCTGAGCAGCCATCCCAAGGAGGGGAGCATGACCGTTTTGCGCGAGTGTACCGGTCCCGAAAGGGACGCCGACGACGTTGCGCAACTCTGGCAATTTGCCAGGCAACGAGGAATGGATCGGGAACGATTCGAGGCGGCGCTCTCTGACGGGGGATTATCCGCGGCGCTGGCGGCGTGCATGGACCTGGCAGGTCCGGCGGACCAGCGCGAAGACCAAGAAGTTTCAGGCGAGACGAAGTCGACGGCCGAGAACTGGTTCAAGGACACAAGCCCATTTGTGGCGCACGACAACGGCCGGTGTTTAGAAGCTCGACTTGAGCACATGCAGGGCGTGATTACGCCCACCAACCTGTTCTTTGTTCGCAACAATTCCGTAAGCCTGGATGTCCAACCGGACACCTGGCAGCTTTCAATCGAGGGCGACGCGGTCCGCGAGCCGCTGACGCTGTCGTACGCCGACATCCTGGCCCTGCCGAGCCGCACTGTGGTCGCCTACCTGGACTGCGCCGGCAACCAGCGGGCCATGTTCGACCTAGTGAACGGGGAATCCACCGAAGGCACCCAGTGGCGAACGGGCGGCGTGAGCAACGGCGAATGGGTCGGGACGCCGCTGCGCGACGTGCTGACAATGGCCGGGATCGGCGACGACGCGGTATGCGTGATGCTCGTCGGGCTGGACACCGAGTCGCCCGAAGAGGGCTTTCGCAGCGTGATCCCGGTGGAGAAGGCCATGCACCCGGACACGCTGCTGGCCTACGCCCTGAACGGGGAGACGCTGCCCAGGGATCACGGGTATCCGCTGCGCGCGCTGGTGCCCGGCTGGGTTGGAAGCACGAACGTGAAGTGGCTGGGACAGATTGTGGTGTCGTCGAAGCCGATCTGGACGCGCAACAACACGACGTCCTACGTGCTCATCGGCGATGAGTACCCGGCGGAAGGCGAAGCTCAAGGTCAAGTCACGCACTGCCAAGTGATCAAGAGCGCGCTGGCGCTGCCGTGGCCGGCCGATCTGCGGGCGGAGCCGCACCGTATCCATGGGTATGCGCACTCGCCTGACGGTCCGATTTCGAGGGTCGAGTGGAGCCTGGACTCCGGAGCGACCTGGCAGAAGGCGACGTTGCAT
>DAOUIX010000062.1:0-9502 GCA_034423235.1 Chloroflexota bacterium
GCACCCGCCCGCTGGCTGCCCTGCTCCTCCTGGGACTCTCGCCGTCCCTTTTCAGCATGCCGATGATCTTCATCCTGCCCATCTTCGTGAAGCAGGACCTCAAGGCGGGATCCGAGGAATTGGGCCTGGTGCTGGCCGCCCAGGGCATCGGCGCGGTCATCGGGTCGGTGGCCGTGGTCGCTCATGCCGGAAGCCGTCGGAAAGGCCCGATCGTCATGCTGAGCGCCGCCGCCTTTGGCGTGGCAATCATCGCGCTCGGGCTGACCCGATCGCCGTTGGCGGCCGGGATCGTCATGGCGTTCGCCGGTCTCTTCTCGGCCGTGTACATGGCCAACAACCAGACCATGATTCAGCTCCTGGCGCCCAACCGCCTGCGCGGACGCGTCATGTCCATCTGGATGCTCGGCTGGGGCCTTACGCCGCTGGGCCTGATGCCCATCTCGATCGTGGCCGAGACACGCAGCATGCCGACCGCCATGGTCCTCGGCGGTAGTCTCAGCGTGGCCGTCGTGCTCTTCATCATGGTCTGGGGCCGCGAGCTCTGGACCCTCGACGCCGAGGCGGCAGTAGACCCCGCCGACCACTGATCCCAGGCCGCCGTACTAACATCTCCTGGCCCACGACGAACGGAAGCGGCATATGCGTAGCGGCGTGGTCGGACTGCTGCCGTCGGATCCCCCCTCAATCACTGCGGCCGACGCCCGACGCGCCCTTGAGCTTGGCTTCGCCGGGTCAAGTGTGCAGCTCGGCGAACCGGACACCTACTCGCTGGACGAGTTTCGGCGTGTGGGCGACGTGCTCAGCGCTGAGGGCCTTACCGTCGCGCAGGCCAACGGCCAGTACCTCTCGCTGATTTCGCTGGATCCCGCCGTTCGCCAGGCCGGCATCGACGGCATGAAGCGGCACATGCAGGCCGCCCACGCGCTGAAGGCCGAGACGCTCTACATCCGTCCGGGTGGCCTCAACCCCGTCGGCCCCTGGTATCCGCATCCCGATCACCACAAGGACGCGGCCTTCGACCGCGCCGTCGAGAGCATTGCCGCTATAGCCGAGGCCGCCGAGGCCGAAGGCATCACGCTCACCGTCGAGGGTCACGTCCTCTCGGTGCTGGACCGGCCAGAGCGCATCGCCGAGCTCTTCCGCCGGATTCCAACCCACGCCCTGGGCTTCAACCTCGACCCCGTGAACTTCATCGGCAGCATCTGGGACGCCTGGAATCCGACCCCGGTCTACGAGCGCTTGCTGGAGGCCGCCCGCGGGCGCATTCCGGCGGCGCACTGGAAGGACTACACCCTCGAAGACCGCCTCGTCCTGCACATCGAGGAAGTCCCGCTCGGCCAGGGCGTCGTCGACCACGCCGCCTGGCTCACGGCGCTCGACGAAGTCGCCCCCCAAGCCTGGGTCCTCATCGAGCATCTGCCACCCGACCTCATCCCCGAAGCCAAGCGCGTCCTCGACGCCGCCATGGCTGAGGCCGGCCTCACTTGGGACCCTGCCTGATGCCGCTGATGCCTGAGGCTCGACTCCGCGGTCACGAATCGCGCGAATGTTTCACGTGAAACATTCCACCCTCCACGAGGACGCTGCCCGATGACCACCGACTCGCTTCAAGACCGCGTCATCATCGTCACCGGCGGCGCATCCGGAATCGGCCGCGCCACGGTCGAGCTTTGCGCCCAGCGCGGCGCCCGTGTGGTGCTGGCCGACCTCCCACAGAGTGAGGGCGCGGCCATTGCCGACAGCCTGACCGCCGACGGCCACACCGTCCGCTTCGTCCCCCGCGATGTTTCCGACGAGTCCGAGGTCGAAAACCTGCTCGCCGCCACGTCCGAGCTTGGCCGACTGAACGTCCTGATCGCCTGCGCCGGCATCCTCCACGGCGCCACGGTGCCGATCGAGGACTTCGAGACCGCCACCTTCGACCGCGTTCTCGGCGTCAACGCCCGCGGCATGTTTCTCTGCGCCAAGCACGCCGTGCGCGCCATGGGCGAGGCCGGCGGCGTGATCCTGCTGCTGGCCTCCGGCGCCGGGGTCACCAGCGGCAGTTCGTCGTTCGCGTATGGGACCAGCAAGGGCGCGGTGCATGGCCTGGGCCTGGTCATGCAAGGACGCATGGGCTATTACCCCATCCGGGTCAACACCGTGGCCCCGGGCAGCATCGCCACCGCACTCAAGCTGCAGAACGTGATCGATGTCGGCCAGGCCGCCGGCCTCTCCGACGAAGAAATCCGCCGCCGCCACGCCGCACTCGGCGACCCCATCGGCGTCGCCCGCGTTCTCGCCTTCCTGGCCTCCGACGAAGCCGACTACGTCCGCGGCACCGTCTTCACCCGCTAATCCGCCACCGACCCAGACCGCGGCGACGTCCCCCGGCCCTTATCGCATCCCTTTCCGACCTGGCGAGGAAACGCGAAGCCTGCTGTACGCCGTTCGGTCTAGCCCGTTCGACCTAGTGGCTGTCCAAAAAATGTAGAGATTGGCCGATGCCGAGGCGCGCGCCGCCAGCCAACCTCTTGCGTGGTAGCTCCATGCTGCGGAGTACGAATCGTGTCCGGCCGATCCACACCGTCACGCTTGAACTGGCGCTCGCGCCCCATGCCTCGCCGCACGCTGTTGCGCGGCCTTGGCTCCGGCGCCCTGGGCGCTTCTTCCGCCGCGCTGCTGGCCGCCTGCGGCGATCCCGAATTGCCCGAGCCGCCGGCCCTCACGGGTCGGGCCGCCTCGCCGGGCTCCCAGCCGGTTACCCCCGTGGTCGCCGTCCGGGAACGCACCGCGCAGCCGCGGCCCGCCGCCCCGGTCACCGTCGGAATCCCCATTGGAAATCCGCTCTTCGACCCGGTGGCGCTTCGGATCGCCGGGCTCGCCGCCGACTCCACGCAGTCCGCCGACGCGCCCGCCGAGTTGCGGATCGTGCAGTTGGAACAAGCGCTCGACTTTGACCCGTATCACCCGCAGGAGATTGCTGCTGCGGTCGAGGCCACACTGCCCAACCATCCCCAACTCGATGCTCTGCTGGTACTGGACCCTGGCATCGCACTCACGCTCGCCGAGGGCGGCCACCTGGCGCCCGTCAACGGTCCCGCCGCATCCGCCCCCGGCTTCAGCGCGGACGATTTTCTTCCCTCCGCAATCGGCCCGTTGACCGCCGACGACAACCTGTTCGGGCTGCCGCTCTGGATGAGCGTCAACATGCTCCGATACACCCCCGGCCACTTCGTTGATGCGGGCGTTAATCCCGAAGACCTGCGCGACTGGGACTGGGAGCTGTATCGGGAGACCGCTCGCCGTCTCACCCGGGTCGATGCCGCCGGCCAGCCAGAGCGCTGGGGAACGTTCGCCCCACCGGGATTGATGCCCGGCCACCAGTGGATCTGGCAGAACGGCGGCTCGATCGCGAACCTGGACGCTCGTCGGGCCACCCTGGACACCACCACGGCCCTGGAGGCCGTGGAGTTCCTGCACGATCTCGGCAATGACGGCATCGGTCCCCGGCCCGAACTTGATTCCGGGGCAGTCTCGATCACGATTTCTCACGACAGCGCTGAAATGCTGATCCAGGGCGCCCCGGTGGCCATGCTGGGCGCGCCGGTCGGCGGGCTTTTCGGTGGCCTGTTTGGCAACGAACTCAGCGCCGGCGGGCTCTTGGCGCCGCCGCGCCAGCGACAGTCGGCGTCCGATGCGATGGTGTTTGGCGTACTGTCCCTGCTCAGCGCCAGCGACAACCCCGACGCCACCTTCCGAACGCTGGACTGGATAGCCTCCCGGATCGCCCCCGTGGCCACCGTCCCCGCGCGCGGCGCGTCTGCGGCGCAACTGCAACTCCAGGGCGGCTACAGTGCCGCGGATGCCGGCGCTGTGATGCAGGCGGTCGACTCTGCCCAGGCGCTCAATGGACCCTACGCGCCGGGCATCAGGGCGGCGATGTTCCACCGCGTCGATCTTCCTATCGCCTCGGGCCAGGCGGACCCCGCGACCGCACTGGCCGCCGCGCAACAGGCCATCGATGAGCTGCTCCGGCAGAGCCCGGCGGACGCTCTGAAGCACGCCGGCGAGCCATCTGAGTCCGAAAGCTCCGAGCAGGGTAGCTAGCGGTAGCGAGCCTCTGACACGGGCCGACCGGTCAAGGCCGGTAGGCGAGGTCCGGAAACTCCTCCGCCGCAGCGCGCACAAACCCTTCCCAGCCCTTGCGTGACACCGGCAGGTACGGCCGGCGGGTGTCCCAGGTGGTTTCCACCAGGAACGGCGAGGCCGCTGACATCGCCTTGCCGATGATGCCGTGCAGGTTGCCGTCTTCCACCAGGTGGCGTTTGGCGATGCCGCCAAAGGCGTGCAGCCGCTCGTTGCGCCGCGCCGCCGCGTCCCAGTCCCTGCGCTCGATCTCGTCCCACCAGTCCAGCATGAACGTCGGGTTGTAGCCCGCCATCCACGAGTAGTTGCCGCGCGCGCCGTGCATGGCAAACGCGGTCAGCACGTGCTCCCCGGCAAAGCAACTCAACTCCGGCGCCTGCCGCCGCACGTCCATGAAACCGTCCACCCCCGCCTGCACGTACTTGGCCCCGATCAGCTTCGGAAACTTCGCTGCCAGCGCGCGGTAGTCGGTGCCGCCCAGCACGTGCGGCTGCCGCGGCGTGTTGTATTGGATCAGGCCAAACTCGTCGGGCACCGCGTCCGACACGTCCTCCCAGAACCGGTCGAACGAGGCCGGCGTCATCGGCATGAACACCGGATGCCCCACGTGCGCGCCCATCACCCCGCTGTCCGCCGCGATCCGCAGGCGATCCACCGTGCCCTGCGTGTTGAGCCACGTCACCCCCGCCTGCGACGGCATGCCCACCTTCCGGCACTCGTCCCCGAACGCCTCGACCAGGGTGCGAAAGTCGTCCAATTCGATGGCGTAGAACTCACCGTCGCTATCGGTCGTATACGCCCCGTGCAGCCCCGCGGCATGGCAGCGCCGCACGTTCTCCCGCACCACGCCCGTATCGATCCTGTTGTCCGTCGTAAAGGGCGTCGTCAGCGCAATCCAGATCCCATGCAGGTTCTTCCGCGTCAGCCCGCCCGCCATCTCCTCCCGCGCCATAGCTCGACTCCCTGGTCTCGCACGCCAACGCTCCCGCCAATAGTGCGCCCGTTTTGCCACCTGCTGCCATCCCGGACGTGGGAGCTCGTCTCGCCGGCTGCTTCAGGCACTGGAGTCTGACCCGTCGTGAGCCGGATGTCTCCCAGGTGGAATGATCGCCATCCTGACCGCGACCAGCTGCGGTCGGAGACTCGCTGCCGCCTCGGCCAGTCCTGCCCGGTCAGCCGACTCGCCAACGCAGGCGCCGCTCGACGAACCAGAGGACGACCACCGAAAGACCGGCCAGGACACCCAGATCCAGTGCGAGCCGGGCGCTGACAGGGCCCAGCAGTACCTGGCGCAATGCCGACGCGGCGTAGGTTGCCGGGCTCGCGTAGCCCGCCAGGTTGAGGGCCTCCGGCAGCCGCTCAGGCGGCACGAGTACCGGTCCAAGGCTCAGGAGCAGCAGCGTCAACAGCAGACTGACCGAGCCGGCCTCCTCGGGTGTCCGCGCTATCGACCCAACCAGGGCTCCGATACTCGCCAGCGGAATGGTGCACAGCGGCACCACCAGCAGCACCCAGGGACTTGGCGCCAGTTCGACGCCCAGGATTCTCGAGCCGGCCGCAATCGTGACAACAACCGCCGGAAGCGCCAGCAGGAGAAAGGCAACGACGGTCGCCACGATGAGCGCCGACTTGTAGACCGGCAGCGTGGCAACAAAGCGCAAGGTGCCCTTCGCCCGCATGTAGGCAAAGTTGCTCGACACTTTGTTCTGGTTCTCGAACATCAGGGCCAGGACCACGTTGCCGACCAGCACGTATTCGAGCGCCACTACCCCCGAGTCGCGTATGAGGATTCCAAGCATGGTGATGCTCAACAGCGGCGCCGCCATGCCCAGCACCACCATGCTGCGCCAGCCCCAGCGCCAATTCGCCAGTTGCACCAGCAGCAACTCGGCCAGTTGAACGGCGAAAGCCTGTCGGCCGCGGCGCTCAGTCACCTGCGCGCTCCGCGTAGTAGAGATACAGATCTTCCAGCGTGCAGGAATAGATCCGGAAGTCCTCGTAGCGTTCGAGGTCAAGGCGCTGTAGCACCTCAGAGAGTTGGTCCTTCGGTACAAGAGCAAGCCATCGGCCTGAGGGCAGACGACGGAACCGGAGTCCCGCCCCGAGTGCCGGCGGATCCTCGGTGCCGGCCTCGAGTTCCAGCCGCACCTGCCGGTCCACTCGCCGCTTGAGCGAGGCGGGTTCCCCAATCGCGACGACGCGGCCGGCGCGGAGGATGGCCACCCGCTCGATGATCTTTTCGGCTTCCACGGCGTCGTGCGTGATGAAGATCACCGTGGTTCCCTGTTCCCTGTTGAGCTGACGAAGGTTTGTCCACACCAACTGCCGGCGCTGGGGATCGAGATTGGCCGTCGGCTCGTCCAGGATGACGACGGGAGGCGTGGTAGCGGTCGCCAACGCCAGTTGCACCAGGCGTAGCTGCCCGCCGGACAGGTGGCGACACGGCCGGCGCCGGACCGCGGTCAGTTGCCACAGGTCCATCAGCCGGTCCCGCTCGTTGCGCGCCCCGGAACGGCTCTCGCCCCGCAGGCGGGCGGTCACGAAGAGAAGCTCGCAAACGGTCAGGCTGTCGAGCACCGCGCCGTCCTGCGGCATGAAGCCGACGCGGGTTGTTACCGCAAATGGATCGTCGGCGGCGGGTTGCCCGAAAAGGCGGATCGAGCCCGAGGTCGGCTGCAGCAGGTTGATCATTTGCCGCACCAGCGTGGTCTTGCCGGCGCCGTTATCCCCCAGAATTCCGAAGATCTCGCCGCGACGGATGTCGAGCGAGATGCCGTCGTTCGCCCGTTCCTGTTGGCCGGAGTAGACCATGACCACGTCGCGCAACTCGTACACGACGCCCTGCTCGCTGCTCAGAACTCGGCCGGTCAACTCACGCTCCAATTGGCCGTCGTCTCGCCCTCTGGAAACGTGGCGCTCGGGGCAGCGTAACGAGCGGTTTCCGTCCAGACGGATTCGAGCCGCCTAGAATGGCCGGCTGCCATCCAGGACTCGACCTCGTCGCCCAATCCCCATGACCACCGACTTCCGTCCCACCGAAATCGATCCCAAGTGGCGCGCCCGCTGGGCTGAGCAGGACCTGTACCGCACGCCCGAGCCGTCCGAACGCCCCACCTTCTATTGCCTCGACTTCTTTCCCTATCCCTCGGGCGACGGACTCAGCGTCGGTCACCTGCGCAACTACGTGCCGACCGACGTGATCTCCCGCGTCATGCGCATGCGCGGCTACGACGTACTGCATCCCATGGGCTGGGACGCCTTTGGCCTGCCCACCGAGAACGCCGCCATCGAGACCGGCCGCCACCCGGCCGACCTGACCCGCGAGTGGAGCGCCAATTACAAGCGGCAGTTGAACCTGGCCGGCGGGTCGTTTGACTGGAATCGCGAGATCAACTCCACCCACCCCGAGTACTACCGCGGGACCCAGTGGATGTTCCTGAAGCTCTTCGAGCGCGGCCTGGCCAACGAGGAAGTCAACGCCGACGGCACTTGCTGGCGCGACCACCCCGACGTCACCCAGCGCGAGCTGACCCAGTGGTTCTTCAAGATCACCGACTACGCCGACCAGCTGATCGAGGACCTGGAAGGCCTGGACTGGCCGGACGAAACCCGCGCGGCCCAGGTCAACTGGATCGGCCGCAGCGAGGGCGCGGACGTGATCTTTATGGCCGAGACCGGCGACGAAATTCCGATCTTCACCACCCGCCCCGACACTCTGTTCGGCGCCACTTTCATGGTGCTGGCCCCCGAGCACCCGCTGGTCGCCCGGATCACCACGCCGGCCCGCGCCGACGAGGTCCAGGCCTATGTGGCCGCCGCCGCCCGCAAGGCCGAACTGGATCGCGTGGCGCTGGACGACGACAAGACCGGCGTCTTCACCGGCGGCTACGCCATCAACCCCGTCAACGACGAGCGCCTGCCCATCTGGATCGCCGACTACGTCCTGATGTCCTACGGCTCCGGCGCCATCATGGCCGTGCCGGCGCACGACGAGCGCGACTTCGACTTCGCCACCCGCTACGGGATTGAGATCCGCACCGTCATCGCCCCTCCCGACTGGGACGGCCAGCCCCTGACCGAGGCCTTCGTCGGCGACGGCCCCATGGTCAACTCCGGCCGGTTCGACGGCCTTTCGGTCAAGGATGGCGTGCGCGCCGTCACCGAGTGGCTGCACGATCAGGACAGGGGCGACTTTGCCGTCAACTACAAGCTGCGCGACTGGCTGATTTCGCGACAGCGCTACTTGGGCACCCCCATCCCCATCGTCCACTGCCACGCCTGCGGCGAGGTCCCGGTGCCCGAGGACGAGCTGCCGGTCCTGCTGCCTCATGTCGAGCAGATCGACCCGCAGCAGTTGGGCGGACGCTCGCCCCTGGACGCCGTCGAGCACTGGGTCAACATTCCCTGTCCCACCTGCGGCAAGCCCGGGCGGCGCGAGACCGACACCCTGGGCGGCTTCGCCTGCCCCAGCTGGTACTTCCTGCGCTTCTGCAGCCCCGACCAGCATGAACAAGCCTTCGATCCCGACACCGTCAACCGCTGGATGCCCGTGGACCTCTACGTCGGCGGCGCCGAGCACAGCGTCATGCACCTGCTCTACGCCCGCTTCTGGACCAAGGCCATGCGCGATGCCGGGATCCTGGACCTGACCGAGCCCTTCCACGCGCTGCGCCACCAGGGCCTGATGCTGGCCCAGCCCGGCTGGGTGGACGAGTCCATCCTGAGGGTCGACAGCCAGGGCCGCGCCCGGGTGGATGCGCCCGACGGCGCCGATGCCTACGACAGCCCCGCGGCTGCCCAGCCCTTCCGCCGCTATCCCCTGGAAGCCCGCTTCGAGCTCACCGGCCAGCGCGCCCAGCGCAACGGCGACGCCCTGGTCGAGTTCCGCGCCACCGGGATGTCCAAGTCCTGGCGCAACGTGGTGACGCCCGACGAAGTGGCCGCCAGCGCCGGCGGCGACGCCCTGCGCTGCTACATCCTGTTCATGGGACCGTTCGACCGCACCCTGCCCTGGAGCGATCAGGGCCTGGCCGGCGTCTCCCGCTGGCTGAACCGCGTGTGGAACCTGGTCCTGGATCTTGATGTGGGCGGCACCCGCCGCCGCCGCGCCGACTACGCCGACGTCCAGATCGAATTGCAGCGCCAACTGCACCAGACCATCCGCCGCGTCAGCAACGACATCGACGCGCTCAAGTTCAACACCATGATCGCCGCGCTGATGGAGTTCACGAACTTCCTGATCGAAGTCGGCGACGACGACCTGCGCGCCACCCCGGCCTGGAAGCAGACCATCGATACCTTCCTTGTCCTGCTGGCTCCCTGCGCCGTCTTCATGTCCGAGGAACTCTGGGAGCGCATCGGCCACTCGGAGAGC
>DAOUIX010000063.1:0-2642 GCA_034423235.1 Chloroflexota bacterium
GGCGGTGGATTGGGTCTACTTCCTGTCCGGTCCCGAGGTGCAGGGCCGCGTGTCAATCGACCGCGGTCACCTGCCGACGTGGAAAGACGTTGCGAACTTCCCTGAAGCCGTCGCAGCGCCGCCGGAAGGGATGCATCACCTGTACGAGTACATCGCAAACCCGAATCTCCGGGCCATGCAGTGGTACGTGCCGGGCGGTTTCTACTCCGAGATTCGCTCGTTGTGGCGGCCGGTTATGGATGGCGCGCTGGTGGGCGAGATCTCGGCGCAGGAGTCCACGGACACGGCCAGCGAGAAGGTCAACAACCTGCTGGCGAAGTTCCAGCAGCAGTTGAACAACGGCGACGTCAAGCGCTAGAGCCTGACCCGTCGTTGAGACGAGGCTCCCGCTTCGGCGGGAGCCTCGTTCGGTTTCGGCACATGGCGGGTGGAGCACCGCGGGCTCGCCGATAAGCGCCATGATGTACGAAGACTTGGTGCGGATCCCATTGATTGTTCGGCCGCCCGGCGGGCTCGGCGCCGCCCAACGATCGGCGCGCGTGGTGTCGTTAGTGGACCTGGTTCCGACGATCGTACGTATGTGCGGCGGGCAGCCGGACGACCTGTTGCAAGGAGTGGACTTCAGCAGCCTGATACTCGGCGGCGACAGGCAGGCGAACGACGGGGTCGTCGCTGAGTTTCACTCGGTGAACTGGACCGATCCGCTGCATCCTCTGCGAATGTGGGTTGATGAACGCTGGAAGTACGTAGAATCGCAGGACGACAGTGACGAGTTGTACGACCTGCGGGATGACCCGCTCGAATTGAATAACCTGATCGCAAATCGAGCGAATCAAGCTCAACTGGATCGCTCGCGGGAGGCATTGGGCCGCTGGCTCGCCGCGACCGGCGATAGCTGGCCGCACATTGTTCAGCCCCCACCGCGCCCTGCCACGCTGGCCCGACCGATCGTGTAGCGAGGCGAGCAAACTGGCTGGACTGTGGTTCGACTTCATCTCAATGTCTGCGATAGAGTCAGCGTTACGATGGGTCGTTGAGTGCTTAGAAGGCACTCATTTCGAGCCTGGGAGGGTCTGATGCCTCGATTGATTTCACGTAGACGCATGATGCGGGGCGCCGCGACCGGCGCAACGGGACTTGCTGGCCTGGCTGCGCTGGCCGCCTGCGGCGAGACGCAGGTCGTCACGAAGGAAGTCCCGGTCGAGACGACCGTGATCAAGGAAGTTCCGGTCGAGAAGATCGTCCGCGAGACCGAGGTCAAGGAAGTCCCGGTCGAGAAGATCGTGACCCAGCAGGTCGAAAAGGTTGTTACGAGAACCGTCGAGGTTGAGAAGGTCGTCGAAAAGGTCGTAACCCAGCAGGTCGAGGTCGAGAAGGTCGTCGAAAAGGTCGTCGAAAAGGTCGTCGAGGCTGCACCTGCCCCACAGACCCAGAACTTGCTGTTCCAGACCGACCATACGTCCGGTCCGCGTGGGGCGGCGGTCGATTGGGCCCTGGAGCGGTTCTCCACGCAGTTCCCACACATCGTTGTTCGCTACGTCCCCGCGCCGACCCAGGTTGAGATCGTGTACGGCGCCATGGTCGCGGCCGGTTCAACGCCCGAAGCCGCCCTGATGAGCGGCTGGTTCGCGGCGCAGTGGTATACGGCCGACGCCTTTGTGAACATCGACGCCTTTCTGGCCAAGCAGGACGACTACAACCCCGAGGACTGGTACTACCCGGGCGATTCTTCCGGCGTCGATTTCGCCGACACCGTGCCCTACGGCCACCTCGGCGGTCTGCGTGGCAAGCAGTACGGCATGCCCTACCAGGGGAACACCAACGGTCAGCACATCAACCTGCAGCTCATGGAAGAAGCCGGGATCCAATGGCCGACGCCCGGTAGCTGGCATCTCGAGCAGGGATTCCTGGACGACCTGCGCAAGGCCACCGATCCCGACGCCGGCACCTTTGGCATCGAGGTTGGCGGCGGCAACGGTGGGTCCTGGACGCAGTGGAACCCCTGGGGCTGGGCATTGGCCGACGATCCGAACATCATGTACCGCAGCGCCGACGGCACGCGCACAACCTGCTGGGACTCCGGCGCCGATCGGGGCGTGCGGCTGGCGGTGGACATGATCGCCGTACATGGGGTGTCGCCGAAGCTGGGCGAAAGTCGCGAATTGGCCGGTGAGTTCCGCGACCTGTTCTCGGCCGGCAAGCTGCTCACCGCACGCAACGGCGGTGCCGTCGGCAGTACGATCGGCCGTGTCGCCGATCGCTTCCCGTGGTCAATGGCGCCCATGCCCGAGGGTCCGCGCGGCCCCGTGCCGCACGAGATTACCGAGCAGCCGCACATGATCTCCAACACGGCCGCCTTGCGGGACACCGTTGAGGCCTCCGCGCAATTCGTGCTCTTTATGGCCGGACCCGAGGTTCAGGGCCGGATCGCGATCGACCGCGGATCGATGCCCTTGCGCAAGGAGGTGCATGCATCGGCCGAGATGGCCGCCGGACCGCCGGAACGTCACAACATGTGGAAGGAGTACCTGGACCAGCCGGACGCTCGCCACCGCCAGATGGCCTATCCGGCCTGGCTGGAGTGGATCAACTCCTGGCGCAACGTGGACGCCGCGCACGCGGGCGACCTGTCGATCGATGAT
>DAOUIX010000064.1:0-30716 GCA_034423235.1 Chloroflexota bacterium
CGACCACCGGGCGAAAACCGTCCTCCTGCAGCCGCAGAATCGGGTACAGCGTGTCCACCGTCTCGGCGGCATCGCCCACGACGATCAGAACGCCGTCCGGCTCCGTATCCATGTCAGCCGCCTCCGCACCATGTGAAACCGCGCCGCCCCGGGGAGCGCCGGCGCCAGCATGCCTGCATTCAGGCACGTACCAACCCGCAGTCGTGCTTGCCAGCGTCAAAGCGCCGGTTGTCCGCAGCGTTCACGGCCACTTCGAGCGCCCCGGATCGCGTTGCTCAGCCAGGTTGTGGAGTCAGTTCTGCCAATAGAATGATCAGTCGCGGGCGGATCGCGGCCAGCTGGCACGGTGACATGAAGCTCAGTTGCTGGACGCGAATGGTCGTGATTGGCCTGTGCACGCTGCTGGTGATTGCGTGCGGCGAGGATCGCGCGCCTGAAGGCTCCAGCGAGTCGGCCGCCGCCGAAATCGGCCCGACGACTGCGCCAGACGCGTCAAGGGAACCGTTCGTGATTGGCGCCCTGGATTCGCTGACGGGGGTTGGGGAGTCGTATGGGGTTCCGCTGTCGCGGTCCAAGCTGCTGGCCGTCGCGGAGATCAATGCGGCGGGCGGCATCAACGGGCGGATGCTGAAGCTGGTGATCGAGGACTCGAAGTGCACCTCCACGGATGCAATCGCGGCCTACCAGCGGCTGACCGACGTGGAGGGCATCAAGATCGTCCTGGGGGCGACCTGCAGCGGGGCCACGCTGGGAGTCGCTCCGCTGGCGGAGAAAGACGGCGTGATCCTGCTATCGCCGTCGTCGACGAGTCCCGACATCACGCACGCCGGCGACTATGTCTTCCGGACGGCCATCAGCTCGCAGAAGGCGGGCACGGACGTCGGCAACCTGCTGTGGGCCGACGGCGTGCGGACGATTGTCACGATCAGCGAGGCCACGGACTATGCGGAGGGGAGTCGCCGCGCGGCCGTGGCGCAGTTCGAGCAGCTGGGCGGCACGGTGGCGGCGGCGGAGAGCTATCCGTCGGACGCGATCGACTTTCGGAGCCAACTCTCGAAACTGCTGCGCGTCGACGCCGATGCGCTGTTCCTGGCCGCGCAAGGCGAGATTTCCGGCGGCACCATCATCAAGCAGGCGCGCGAGCTGGGCTACGACGGTCCCATCTACTCCGAGGTGGTGCCCACGGGGCCCAACGCCCTGGAGATTGCCGGCGAGCACGCGACCGGGCTGAAAGCCATTGTCCCGGACCCTGAACTGAACACCAGCACCGGCAAGGACTTTCTGGCGAATTTCAACGAACGCCACGGCGTCGCCCCGTGGCCCTGGTACCAGGGGTCGGCCTACGACGGCGTCTACATCGCCGCGGAATGCCTGCGGCAGACCAACGACGACCAGGACGCCGAGGGCTTCCGGGACTGTCTGCATGACCTGACCTGGAGCGGGGTGATCGGCGACGACTACAGCTTTGACGAGAACGGGGACGTGACCGGCATCTCGCACGTGTTGATCGAAGTCCTGCCGGTGGCCGAGCGGACGGAGGAAAACCTGGGGTACCGGGTGGTGCGGTCGACGGCGGCTTCCTAGCCACTGCCATTCGTTGACCCCGAGCGGGCCCAAGGCCCGACGGGGGAATCGCGGGAGTGGCTGGCGGCGTTGCTTTCAGCGTGCGGCGGCCTGGTGGGGGAGGTCACGCTGCCAGAGGCTTGCGGAAAGAAACGTGTGCCAGCGAGATTCGAGCGACGCGGCAATGATTTGAAACCCGATACGTTCCAGGTTACAATCCGGGGATGATTGTGCGGTTCCGGCACAAAGGGCTGCGACGGCTCTACGAGAGGGGAGATCGGCGGCTTCTCCCGTCGCGACACGTCGGCAAGATCGAGCGGATCCTGTCGCGGCTGGACGTGGCGACGGCTCCGGCCGACATGAATCTGCCTGGCTTCCGGCTGCATCCGCTGCGGGGCAACCTGGCCAGGTTCTGGGTCGTCAGCGTCTCCGGGAACTGGCGCATCATCTTCCGCTTCGAGGCGGAAAATGTCCGCGACGTGGACCTGGTGGACTACCACTAGGGTCAAATGAGTGAGGGAGATCGCGATGCCTATGCACAGTCCGCCCCATCCGGGGGCGTCGGTTCGCTATGACTGCCTGGAGCCGCTGGGCCTGAGCGTGACGGACGGTGCGCGGGTGTTGGGGGTGAGCCGGAAGCAGTTGTCGGCGTTGGTGAATGGGCGGGCGGGAATCTCGCCGGAGATGGCGATTCGGCTGGACAAGGCCTTCGGGGGCGGCGCCAACACCTGGTACCAGCTGCAGGCGGCCTATGACATGGCGCAGGCGATGCGCAGGGTCGGGGAGATTCGGCTTGACTTGCCGGACGCGGTGCTGGCCTTTCGGGAAAGGTCCGGCAGCTACACCGTCGACGAGGACTAGAGGTCCCGCCGCACCGCAGTGCGTGATCGACGACTCGGAAACGGACGCTAGCTCAATGAGGCGGGGGCGAGTTCGGCCTGGAGGGTTTGGACGAGGCGGCGGGCGCCTTCGCGGAGCTGGTCTTCGGGGATGTAGCTGTAGGCCAGGCGAATGCAGCGGCGGTTGAGGTCGTCGGCAAAGCAGTGGTGACCGGCCAGGTAGGTCACGCCGTTCTCTTCGGCGCGTTCGCGGATGGCCTCGCTGTCGGCGCCTTCGGGTAGCTCCAGCCAGATGAAGAATCCGCCGACGGGCGTGATCCATTGGCAGCCGAGGTCGCGCAGCGGGGCCAGTTCCTCGAGCATGGCGTCGCGGCGCGCACGGTAGAGGTCCAGCAGGCTGGGCAGGCGCCTGGCCAGGGCGCCACTTTGCAGGTAGGCGCCGGTGACCCAAGCGGCGAAGGGGCTGGTGGCACTGTCGGCCTTGAGACCGCACATGCGTGAGATGTCGTCGGGCTCGGCAATGGCCCAGCCCAGCCGCATGCCGCCGGCGACGAGCTTGGACAGGGTGCCAAGCTTGATGACGCGCTCGCGGCCGGCAATGGCGTAGAGGGCCGGCGGGCGGTCGCCTTCGAAGATCAGGTCGCCGTAGGCGTCGTCTTCCAGGAAGACCAGGTCCAGTTCGTCGCCGACTTCGGCCAGTTCCCGTCGTCGTTCCACCGGCGCGTTGAAGCCGACCGGGTTGTGGACGGTGGGCATGGTGTAGACGAGGGAGACGTGGGCGCCGGCCTGGCGCTGCCGGGTGACCGTTTCGCGCAGGGCGGACGGGACGATGCCGAGTTCATCGGTGTCGACGCCGACGACGTTGATTCCGAGTCCGCGGAAGAACCAGAGGGCGCCGATGAAGGTGGGCGACTCAACGATGACAGTTCCGCCGGGCGGCACCAGCAGCCGCGCAGCCAGCGCGATGCCCTGCGAGGCGCCGCTGGTGATCATGATGTTGTCGGGGCCGACGTCGAGGCCCTCGGTGGCGCCGACCCAGTCGGCCAGAAAGCTGCGCAGCGGCTCGGGACCGGAGACGGGGCCGTATTGGAGGGCCTCGGCGTTGTGGTCGGCCATGAGGGTGGCGGTTGTGTCAGCCAGCTCCTGGTAGGGAAAGCTCGCCGAGTCGGGGAATCCGTAGGCGAGGCTGATCAGGCCGGGCCGCTGCATGGTCCAACTGGGTCGCAGCGGGTTCTGCTCCATCGCCTGGGCGACGGGGCTGTAGTGGGCTTGCAAGCTCATGGGAGCGAATCGTAGCAACCGCGCTTGGACAATTCTCCGGCAGGGGAATGTGCCGACGCTCGGCGATCGTTGGGCAAGGGCGCCGCGTCTTCCACCCAAGGTTCCAGATCGTGGGCGCCGGGCACCGAGATATACAATTGCCGTGGGCGGACTGGAAGCCGACGCACAGGCCCGCCGTCGCCTTGACTGCGGGGAGCAGGATCCCGGACGCAGGTAGGAATTGATGACGGTGGAGCCGCTCACTCGCGCCGAGTTGGGTGAGGAATTCGACCGAAGTCTCAGGCCCTACATCACAAGAGCCGACCTCGCAAACCTGACGTTCGCCCTGGCGGCTTGGATGTTGCTGCTAGTTTCGGCGGCGACAGGGATCCTCATCGCCGTCGATTGACTGGCCGGGCTGGGGACCGGGGGCTGACGAGGCACGCGGGCGAGGCTTGGCCGCCAGCCACGTTTGCAGCGATTCAGTTGAACGGTTTCAGCCCGCCTCGTCGGTAAGATCACGGCCAGCGTTTGTGGCGGTGGTGTGGCCGCCGGTCTGGCCGGAGTGGTTGGTGCCTGCGCAGCGATTGTGGAGTCCCTGGCGGATGGCGTATGTGCGGGGCGAGAAGCGCGACGACGGGGCTTGTCCGTTCTGCGTGCCGGTGGAGGAGGCCGAGGGGTTACCGGAGTTGCTGGTTCGTGCGGGGCGGCTGGGCTACGTGACGCTGAACCTGTATCCGTATAACAACGGGCACGTGCTGGTGTTGCCGTATCGGCACGTGGCGGACCTGGACGAATTACGGCCGGACGAGGCTGGGGAGTTGATGTCGCTGGTGGTGCAGGCGCGGGTGGCGTTGCAGCAGGCCTTTGCGCCGGACGGCTACAACGTGGGCATGAACCTGGGGTCGGCGGCGGGCGCGGGGATTCCGAGTCACCTGCACTTTCACGTGGTGCCGCGCTGGGCAGGCGACACGAACTTCATGCCGGTGACCGGCGAGGTGAAGGTGATGCCGGAAACGCTGGACCAGACGAAGCAACGGCTGCTGGAGGCCTGGCCGGGCTAGGGTCCCATCGCTGCGGCGGGCTGAATATCAGGCACGCGTTCGGGCACGGGGGCCAGAGCGGGTGTGGCTTCGGGCAGGAATCCAAATTTTCCGGGCGGCCAGTAGACCAACCAGACCCGCCCGACGATGGAGGCGCGGGGCACGGTGCCGATGTCGCGGGAATCACGGCTTTGCAGCCGGTTGTCGCCCATGACGAAGTAGGCGTCCTGGGGGACGCGCCTGGCCGGCGTGTCGCGGCCGATCGGGCCCTGGAAGTAGCTAGATTCATCGACCAGGTGACCGTTGACGTAGACCTGTCCGGCTTGGATCTCGACCTCATCGTTGGGTAGTCCGATCACGCGCTTGACCAGATCTTCGTCCGGATTGCGGGGAGAGCGGAAGACGATGACGTCGCCGCGCTGCGGTTCTTCAGTCAGATAGGAGAGTTTGTTCACCAGGAGGAACTCGGAGTCGGCCAGGTTGGGCGACATGCTGGGACCCTCGACGAGGAAGTTCTGCACGAGCAGGCGGGTGCCGAAGAAGATCAGCGCAGCCAGGAGGACCGTTTCGGCGATTTCGAGCAGGATGTTGCTGTTGCGGCGGAACATGGAGCCTCAGCGAGGGGCACCGGCGCGACTACCCGATTTCGCCTGGGTCACTCGTGGCCGGGCGCCCGGAAGACCCTCACCCCGAGCCTCTCCCATAGGGAGAGGGAGACGAGGAACCCCTCGAGCGACGGGGACAGACGGAGCGACCGGCGACTGACGTGTTCGCGGCGGCGGCGAGTTGGTTGACACGAGTATATTGAGGCAAGGCTGCGCTTTGCGGCGCGCGGCTCGCGCGCACTGCCGGGATGCCGGGTCCTGGACTCCGACACACGCGCAGGGAAACGGCAGCGGATGGGTCCAGCGATGAAGGTTGGCGAGCCGACGAAGCGCCCGCCCAGCCGTCGCATCTTTGCAGAGAGCGCGCGCGAACTGGCGCTCTACCGCTGCACCGTATTCCCGACCCGGGTCGCCACGCAACGCTGTGACCACTGTGCCCGGTTGTTCTGTGACGAGGCGCTGAACGACACGGACTGGGGCTACGTGTGCGACGTCTGCCAGGGGCAATTGGAACGCCGGCTGGAACTGGATCGCACGGCCTTACGGCGCAACGTGTTTTCCTGGAACTGGCTGCCGGTGGGGATTGTGCTGGGCTTGTCCCTGCTGATGGCCGTGCAGTTGTTCATCGTGTCCAACGGCAGCGACCTGCGGGGCGACCTGGCGGTGAAGATGCGGCTGCTGTTCGA
This sequence comes from Chloroflexota bacterium, assembly GCA_034423235.1. Taxonomy (GTDB): domain Bacteria; phylum Chloroflexota; class UBA11872; order UBA11872; family UBA11872; genus UBA11872. Next base: position 5,997 of record DAOUIX010000064.1, read on the forward strand.
CGGGGCGGACCGGAGCCGGGGCGCGCTGGTTTCGGCTTCGGCGGTGGGCGGACGGGCCTTCTCACCAAGCGGCGCGCAGGAAGGCCACGGCCCGGAGCTGCTGGTCGACGGACTGGTGGAGAGCGACTTTGCGGCCTGGCGCTCGGCCGACGCGCGGTTTCCGCAGGACGTGGTGCTGAAGATGAACCTGCGGACGCCAATCGCGACCATTGACATTCTGAATCACCCGGATGAGCCGTCGAACAGCTATCCGCGGCGCGTGCAGGTGTTTACCTCACGAGAGGTGGATCCGCGGGAGGACCCGACGGGGATGAAGTTCATTCGCCAGGCCGAGTTGGATCCGGCGCCGAGCGTGCGGATCGAGATTCCGACCGAGGTGACGCGGTATGTGGTGCTGCGGCTGCTGGCGAACGGGGGGAACGCGGGGTATGTGTCGATTGGGGAGATCGAAGTGCGGTCGAGGGCGGAAAGCGATGGGTAGGCCGGATCCGACGCAGGGTCGTTTCGCCTAGTTTCGCGTCCCAATGTCAGACCAGGGCGAGCGATTTGAACTGACTTACACGGGCGGATCGCGCGCGGTGCGGCTCGATGCGTACCTGGCGGGATCGTTGGCGGACGTTTCGCGATCGCGTGCGGCTCGGTTGATTCGTGATGGGCACGTGACGGTGAACGGACAGTCCGCGGCGCCGTCGCGGCGGCTGCAGGCGGGCGATAGCGTGATGGGTGAGCTGCCGGCGGTCGCGCCGGAACTGGAGCCGGAGCCGGGCCGGCTGGTTCGGGTGCTGACGACCGACGAGTTCATTGCCCTGGACAAGCCGGCCGGCATGGTGATGCACCCCGGGGCAGGCGCCGGGAGCGGGACGCTGGCACACCGGCTGCTGGCGCACTATCCGGAGCTTGTCGGCGTAGGGCATCCGCGGCGTCCGGGCATCGTGCATCGGCTAGACAAGGACACCTCGGGGGTAGTGCTGATCGCGCGTACCGCCGTGATGTACGCGCACCTGTCCAAGGCGTTCGAGCGACGTACGGTACACAAGCGGTACATGCTGATCGTTCGAGGGACGCCGGATCCGCCGCGGGGACGGATTGACGCACCGATTGGCCGACATCCAACGCACCGGACGCGGATGGCCGTGGCGCGGCGAGGGCGGGCGGCCACGACCGACTACCGGGTGCTGGACCAGGCTGGCGGGGCGGCGCTGGTGGAGGCCCGGCCGACGACCGGTCGAACCCACCAGATCCGGGTGCACGTGGCGGCGATCGGTCATCCGATCATGGGCGACGCGACCTACGGAGGGCCGGCATCTCGCCACGGACGCGTGATGTTGCACGCGTGGACGCTGCGATTTGCGGATGATGCCGGTTGTCACTGGCTGGCGGCGACGGCACCGCCTGTGGACTTTCAACGCGCCGCTGCGGACCTGGGCCTCACGCTGCCCGACACACCAGCCTCAGGGCTCGACGCGCGTTAGGCGGTTGTGGGAACCGAGCCTTCGTCTTCGGGGTTGGGTTCCGGTTCCGTGTCGTCGTCCGGCCGGTCGGCGGGCGCGGCCACGCGGGCCAGGACAACGCCGACCTCGTAGAGGGCGTACAGCGGAATGCCGACGGAAGCCTGCGTAAACGGATCGGGCGTGGGCGTGATGATGGCGGAGATGACAGCGATGGCTACGATGGCGTAGCGCCGCTGGCGGGCGAGGCTGTCGGCAGTAACCAGACCGATTTTTGCCAGGGCAAAGATGATGAACGGCGTTTCAAACGCCAGCCCCACGGCCAGCAGGATGCGCAGGACAAACGAAACCCAGCCGTCGACCGTGAACTCGGTACTGATCGTGGCGGGGGCGAAGCCAGCCAGGAAACCGACCGTGAAGCGGAGCACGATGAACCAGGCAAATGACACACCGGCCAGAAAGGCCAGGGCGATGGCCGGGATGCTCATGAAGATCCAGCGACGCTCGTGGGGATAGAGACCGGGGGCGACGAACGCCAGCACCTCGTACACCACGATTGGACTGGCCAGTCCGAAGCCCACGATGAAGGAGATCTTGACGAAGGTGAAGAGCGTCTCGGTTACGGCGATCTGCTGAAGGACGGCGCCGCGGGGGAGCGGCAACTGGACGAAGTGGAAGACAAAGTCCTTGAACGGCCATACGACAAAGCTGGCCAGGATGACGGCCAGTACGGCAACCGTGAGCCGCTTGCGCAATTCATCCAGGTGCTCGCGCAGCGACATCACGCCGCCGAGCTGTTCCTGAGGGGCCTGGTCGGTCAGCGGCTGGTCGGCTTCAGCCATTCAGTCAGCCTTGGTGTTCAGGCACGGCGGATGCCGCGCCTTTTCGCACGTACGATCCTAACGCTCCGTTGATCATTGGTGCGGCGCCTTCGGCGCAATAGCGCTTGGCCAGTTCCACGGCTTCGTTGATGGCAACGGCCACGGGCGTGTCGCCGGCGTCGATCTCGGCAAGGGCGATACGCATGATCGCAACGTCGAGGCGGGCCATCTGGTCGACGGGCCAGGCGGGGGTGAGCTGACCGATGGCGGCATCGAGTTGGTCTCGACTGGCGGTCACCGCCTCCACCAGCAGGCGGGAATAGGCAGCCGTCTCGTCATCGAGACGAAGTTCGCGTTCGCGGAGATCAAGCAGTTCGAGCGGCCGGCGCCGCGCCATGTCGGCTTCGTAGATAAGTCGCATGGCCGTTTCGCGGGCCAGTCGCCGGCCACGCCGTCGCCGTCGCGCGGCCATGCGTCTAGCCGGCGGATTCCGCGAGAGGGACGGGCGTGCCCGCAACGTACCCCAGGTCGTAGTCGGCTGAGACGAAGCGCTGGTCGTGAAGGATGGCGCGGTGCAGGTCCAGGTTGGTAGCGGGACCCTGGATGACGGTCTCGCTCAGGGCGCGACGGGAGCGCCGGATGGCTTCGTCGCGCGTGTCGCCGTAGACGATCAGCTTGGCCAGCAGCGAGTCGTAGAAAGGCGAGACCTCGCAGCCGGCGTAGAGGTGGGAGTCCACGCGCACGCCCGGGCCGCCCGGCAGCCGCAGGTCCGTTACGGTGCCGGCGTCGGGGCGGAAGTCGCGTTCGGGGTCCTCGGCCAGCAGGCGGAATTCGATCGCGTGGCCCGTGATCCGCACGTCGCGCTGGCGGAGACCGGTGGGCTCGCCGGCCGCGATCTGCAACTGCGCGCGGACGATGTCGACGCCGGTGACTGCCTCGGTGGCGGGATGTTCGACCTGGATGCGGGTGTTGGTTTCGATGAAGTAGTAGCGGTTTTCGTCGTCCAGCAGGAACTCGACGGTTCCGGCGCCGCGATAGTCGATGGACTCGGCCAGCCGAACGGCGGCGCGCGCGACACGATCGCCCTGGCGGCCGCTGAGACTGGGCGCGGGCGCTTCCTCAATGAGCTTTTGGAAGCGGCGCTGGATAGAGCATTCGCGGTGGCCGAGATGCAGCACGGTGGAGCCGTCGCCCAGAACCTGGATTTCGACGTGACGGGAACGTTCGATCTGCTTCTCGACGTACAGGTCGGCGTTGCCAAAGGAGCTGCGGGCCTCGGCCTGGGCCAGCGGAAAGAGAGTGACGAGATCGTCGACATTGCTTATGCGACGGATGCCGCGCCCACCGCCGCCGCCGGCCGCCTTGAGCATGACGGGAAAGCCGATTTCGCGCGCGATCGTCTTGGCCTCGTTCACGTCGGCTACCCGGCCGTTGGAGCCGGGGATGACAGGCAGGCCAGCCGCCAGGGCGGCTTCGCGGGCGCGCGTTTTTTCGCCCATCATGCGCATGTTGTCGGGCGTGGGGCCGATGAAGGTAATGCGGTAGCGCTCGCAGGCTTCGGCGAAATAGGCGTTCTCGGCCAGGAAGCCCGCGCCAGGGTGCACGGCGTCGCAGCCGGTGTTGAGTCCGGCGGCAATGATGTGTGGCACGTTGAGGTAGCTAGCGGCGACGGCGGCCGGCCCGATGCAGACTGCCTCGTCCGCCATTTGGACAGGCAGGCTCTCGGTGTCGGCTTCGGAATAGATGGCGACGGTACGCACGCCCATGTCGCGACAGGCACGGATGATACGGACGGCCATCTCGCCGCGGTTGGCGACGAGCACCTTTTCGAACATGGGTCAGCCCATGGCGAGGCCGCCGTCAACCGTCAGCACGTGACCAGTGACGTAAGCGCCGTCGTCCGATGCGAGGAACGCGACGGCCCCCGCAATGTCATTCGGGTCGGCAAAGCGGCCGAGGGGGATCGCGTTCAGCGCTTTCTCGCGCAACTGGTCTGGAATGACGTCGGTCAGCGGGGAGATGACGAAGCCTGGCGCCACGGCGTTGACGGTGATGCCGCGGCTGCCGACTTCCTGCGCCAGCGCGCGAGTAAAGCCAATCAGGCCGGCCTTGGCAGCGGCGTAGTTGGCCTGACCGGCGTTGCCGCGAAGCCCCACAACGGACGCGATGTTGATGATGCGGCCGCTGCGCTGGCGGATCATGCCGCGGACGGCGCGGCGCGAGCAGACAAAGGCCGAGCGCAGGTTGGTGTTCATCACCGTGTCCCATTGCTCGTCGGACATGCGCATCAGCAGGTTGTCGCGGGTGGTGCCAGCGTTGTTGACCAAGACGTCCAGACCGCCAAGGGCTTCCTGGGCCTGGTCGACGATCATCTCCGCGCCATTGACAGTGGAGAGGTCGGCACCGATGACGACGGCGCTGCCGCCGTTGAGTCGAATCTCGGCGGCTAGTTCATCGGCATGCCTGGCGTTGGCGTTGTAGTGCAGAACCAGGTCGGCGCCTTCGGAGGCCAGGCGGCGGGCAAAGCCGCGGCCGAGCGCACCGGAGGCGCCGGTGACGAGGGTGCGGGCGCCTGCGAGGCGCCCATTGCTAGCCATGGGTCAGCGCAGCGGCCGTGGCCTGGGCCGAATCGAGGTTATTCACGTTGTGCAGGGCGATGCCTTTCACCGTGCGTCGCAGCATGCCGGTAAGGACCGAACCGTGTCCAAATTCCACGATGTGCCGCACGCCCAGCGCCTCGATTGCCCGGATACCGTCCAGCCAGCGGACCGGCGCGGCAACGTGGTCTGCCAGTTCGGCACGGATAGCCGCCGGATCGGAGAGTTGGGTGGCGTCGATATTACTGATCACGGGCGAGGCCGGGGGATCAATTCCAACGGCGAGCAGGCGTTCGCGCATGGCGGCCTGGGCCGGAAGCATCGCCACGGTGTGGAAAGCGCCGCTGACGTTGAGGGGAAGCACGCGGCGCGCACCGGCCTGGCGGCCCCCGGTGACGATGAGATCAATGGCGGCCAGATCGCCGGCCACAACCACCTGTCCGGGTGCATTGATATTGGCGACGGCCAAGTAGCTGCCGGGAATCCGGGAGCGGATCGTCGCGGTGAGGTTCTCGACTTCGTCGTAATCCAGGCCCAGGACAGCCGCCATACGGCCGGGCATTTCGAATGCCGCCTCCGCCATGAAGCGCCCGCGGTCGCGCACCAGCGCCATCGCCTCGCCAACGGGCGTGCATCCAGCGGCCGCGACGGCGGACACCAAGCCGACGCTATGACCCGCCAGCGCGACAACGTTAACCGGATAGTCAATGGCGCCGACCACGGCGCCATCCACGCCAAGCACTTCGTTGAAGGCCGCGACGGCGGCCATGGACGCAGCGACGATGGCTGGCTGCTGAACGTCCGTGGACGCAAGGTCGCCATGGCCCGCCGCGCCGGTCAACTGGCTGAGCGACGCGCCGTAGCTGGCGTCGGCCGCCTGCCAGACCGCCCGCGCGGCAGTCGAGGACTCGCGCAGGGATTGGCCCATGCCAAGCGCCTGAGAGCCCTGGCCTGGGAACACGAAGGCGGCCCGGGCCCGTTCAGGCGCCATGGTGAGTCGTACCGGTTTCCCCGGCTAGCGGTACTTGACGGCTTGGTCGGAAGGCTCGATGACCAGATTGCCGCGGTAGTTCCCGCACAGGGGACACACCTGGTGACTGACCACCAGCCGATGGCAGGTCGGACAGCGCCCGAGGTTCGGCCGTCGCGCACGCACTGAGTGGCGGCGGGCGCGCGAACGCGATCGGGTGAGCCGACGTTTTGGTAGAGGAGTCATAACCCGCCATTATCCATGAGAATCAGCTTCTTCGTTGAGCATTTGGCGCCGCAGACGCTCCAGAGGCGCCAGCCTTGGATCGAGCGTCCGCGTATTGGGCGGCTGATCGGTCCAGGGTCTCGCACACGGCTGAGGGCAGACCACGCGCTGAGGGAGCGCGCTGATCGCAGCCTCGGCCAATACCTGAGACAAATCGAGGTTGTGACCCGGATCAAGTTGCCAGCGGTCGCCCGGGTCGATCACCCCGCCCCGCACGGGGTCGATACGGGGCACGAATTGATCATCCAGCGCAAATTCCAGTGCGATCTCCACGTCGTCCGTGCAGCGGGCGCAGGGCACGCGAGCCGAGGCGCGCATCTCGCCGGTGACCAGGATCGCGTCAACGAGACGCGTAAAGCGAGCCGTGCCCCGCACAGGTCCGGCAAGCTCCGCCACGTCCAGCACGCGTGCCGGGGCGTCTACGTCTTCCGTGCGACCGGGACCGGAGGACTGCCCGAGCAGGCGCGCAACGTTGAAAATGTAGTCAGTCACAGGCGACCCTCAGGTCAAGCCCGCCAGAGCCATGCCCGGACTAGGCAGGATCCTCGTCGAACTCGACGGGCTCGGCGTCGGACTGATCCAACGCGACGACGCCGCGGCGAATGCTCGTGAGATGCGACTCCAGGCGCCCCTCCAAGTCGCGCAGCATGCTCAGGGCGTAGAGGTCCATCTCTTCGCGGGAGGCATCCAGCCGCTCCTCGGCTTCCTGCACCAGGTGCAGGGCATGCGCCTCGGCCTGCTTCACGATTTCTTCGTCGCGAATCATCTGCTCGGACTGCTCACGTGCCTCTTGGACAATCCGTTCGGCCTCCATCTGGGCGGCTTGCGGAATCTGGTCGCGCTGGCGCATCACGCGACGAGCTTCCCGAATCTCCTCGGGAATCCGAATTCGCATTTCATCCACAACGGATAGCAGGGCGCGCTCGTCGACCATGACCTTGTGGGTCAGTGGTACGCGCTGGGCGTGACGCAGCAGCGTCTCCAGGCGCTCAATCAGGTTTATGAGATCGATGGCGATCTACCTCCGCCCATGGGGGACGGCGAACTTTGCGCCGACGGCGGTTGCGACGTTTGGCGGGACGAAGGGCTCGACCGAGCGGCTCAGCCCCCCGATTTCTCGAATGAGTGACGAACTGACGAAGGCGTGTTCCGGCGCCGACAGGAAGAACATTGTGTCGATATCAGGGTGCAAGCGTCGGTTCATGGCTGAAAGCGCAAATTCATACTCGAAGTCTGACACGGCGCGGAGGCCGCGAACGAGTACACCCGCCTCAACGGTGCGCGCAAAGTCTACGGTCAAACCGGCATACATGCGCGCTTTGACGTTCGGCAGGTGCGCCACGGCGGTTTCCAATAGCGCCAAGCGCTCGTCGGCCGTGAAGAGCGTATCGCCACGCTCATTCTCGAAAACCCCGGCCACGACCTCGTCAAACACACCAGCGGCACGGGTCAGGATGTCCATATGGCCGTTAGTGACCGGGTCGAAGGTAGCGGGAAACAGCGCGCGCACGGACTGTCCTTCCTACACACCCCGCGCATTATAGCGACGGCGAATCCGACCGAGCTTCGGCGGCCAACGGTTGCTCGCGGACGAATATGGCGAAGGTCGCATCGCCGTGGCGGCGTTCCTTGAGGCAATGCCAGCCGTAGGGAGCGAGCGGCGCGCCGGCTCGACTGCTGGTCTCGGCAACCACCGGGGCGTCGTCCGCGAGCAAGCCCGGCGTCTCCAGGGCGTCAAACAGCGCCTCCCAGGGATCGTCGGCATACGGTGGGTCGGCAAAAACCAGACCAAAGGGCGCGCCTCGCGCGAGGGTCACGCGCCGTGCGTCGCCGACCACAATCTCGGCGCTGTCGCGGAGGTCCAAGAGATCGAGGTTTTGTCTGATCGCGGCCACCGCGCGTCGGCTGCGCTCAATGAGGCAGGCATACGACGCGCCGCGGCTCAACGCCTCGATGCCGAACGCACCCGAGCCGGCGAAGAGATCCAGCACGCGTTCCGGCGGCGGTCCTTGCAGGGCATCGAACACGGCCGCCCGCACCCGATCCGTGGTTGGGCGAATGCCCGGCGGCACGCGCAGGCGGCGTCCTCGGTGAACACCCGCCGTAATCGTCAGGCCGCGGCCGCGCGCCGCCACGGCGTCCTCAGTTCCACTCGTTGCGTTCGAGGAGACGCGCCACCGCATCAGCCAGCGCGACATGCCCGGGTTTCGCAAGCTGTGGGTCCGCGCGGATCAGGGCCTCGGCATCCGCCCGGGCCGACTGGATTGTCGGAAGGTCGGTGACCGTAGCGAAGCGGAAGCCCAGCGCCCCGCTCTGGCGCGTCCCGATCACGTCGCCCGGTCCGCGCAGTTCGAGGTCGCGTTCAGCCAGCGTGAAGCCGTCGTGCACCGTCTGCAGCGTGCGCAGCCGAGCGTTCTCGGTCGCGTCGGTGATCTCGCTCATAAGCAGACAGAACGACGGGTGATCGCCGCGACCCACGCGTCCGCGCAACTGGTGAAGCTGCGCCAGTCCAAATCGTTCGGCCCCTTCGATCAGCATGACGGTGGCGTTGGGCACATCGATGCCAACCTCGATCACCGACGTGCTGACCAGGATCGTGATCTCGCCGTCGCGGAAGGCCCGCATCACCCGTTCCTTGGCTGCGGCGCTCAGGCGGCCATGCAGCAGCCCCACGTCCTCCGCCAGGTCGGCAAAGGCACCGCGCGTGAGCCGCTTGTGCTCCTCGGTCGCGGCGCGGGCGTTGAGGCTCTCCGACTCCTCGATGATCGGGAACACAATAAAGGCTTGGCGTCCGGCCACTGCCTCCCGGCGAATGAAGGCATAGGCGTCGCCGCGCCGGTGGTTTGCAACGAACGTCGTCTTGACCGGCCGTCGTCCGGCCGGCAGCTCACGGAGGACGCTGACGTCCAGATCGCCGTAGACGGTGAGCGCCAGCGTGCGGGGAATCGGCGTAGCCGACATGGCCAGCAGGTGGGGGTTGTAGCCCTTGGCACGAATCTCGCCGCGCTGCTGGACGCCGAAGCGGTGCTGTTCGTCCACGATGGCAAGGTTCAGGCGGGCGAACCTGGCGCTACGCTGGATGATGGCCTGCGTGCCCACCACCACGTGCACGCCGCCACGCTCCACGTCACGCCAGATGCGCCGTTTCTCCCCAGCGGAAACGCTACCGGTGACCAGTTCCACGCGGACGCCCAGCGGCGTGAGCAGTTCGCGGAGGGTGGCGGCGTGCTGTTCGGCCAGCACTTCGGTAGGCGCCATGATGGCGCCCTGCCAGCCGTCACCGACGATGGCGTGCAACGCACCGGCTGCCACGACGGTCTTGCCGGAACCGACGTCGCCTTGCAGCAGCCGGCTCATGGGGCGGTCACGACGCAGGTCGTTCAGCACCTCGGCCACTGCCACCCGCTGTCCGTCCGTCAACTTGAACGGCAACTGCCCGCCGAACGCCGCCAGCGCGTCGCGGTCAATGTGCACGGGTCGTCCCGGCTGACTCTCGCGCCAGGTCTGGCGGCGGCGCAGGATGGCCAGCTGGTAGACGAGCAGCTCGGCATAGGCAAACCGACGGGCGGCAGCCTGGGCGGCCGCGGCATCCACCGGGAAGTGGAGATTCCGGATGGCCGCTGCGATATCCGGCAACCCGTGCGCCCGGCGCAGCCCGGCGTCCAGCGTTTCGGGCATGGCCGCTGCGTAGTCGTCAACCGCCAGCGCCATCCAGCGACGCAGCTGCCGCTGCGACAGCCCGCGGGTAAGCGGATAGACGGGAACGAGGCGTCCGGCGTGCACCATGCGATGCACGTCCAGCTCGTACTCGGGGCTGGTGAGTTGACGGTCGTAGGCGCCGGATTCCACGCGGCCGGCAAATGCCACGTTGCGCCGGCCGCGCAGGGTCTTGGCCAGATAGACCTGGTTGAACCAGACGGCCAGAATCTGGCCGGTCTTGTCGGCGATCGCGGCCTCGACGACGCGAACCCGGCCCGACCGCGCCGGCCGCGCCCGAATCTCCACCACATCCCCGATGACCGTGACTTCTCGCCCCGGCTCCGCCTCGGCAATTGGCACCACAGACGAGTGGTCGATGTAGCGACGGGGACCGTGATGCAGCAGATCGGCGACCGTTCGGATACCCAGGGCGGCCAGCCGTTTCCCGGCCGTGGCGCCCACGCCTGGCAGCGCGGTGACCGAAACCTCAGCATCGCGGCCGATCGAGGGCGATGCGCCGTTGGATCCCAGGTCCGAGAGAACGGCGCTCGCCAGGTCCCGGCGTGTTCGGGGGCGTAGCCGGGAGTACTGCGACAGCCGGGCCAGCGAGCCCACGTTCGGTCCCTGTCCCTCGACCCAGCGGGACAGCCCCGCGGGTGTGGACGAGTCGTCGAATCCGGCCGCCGCCTCGGCCTCCAGGAGCCGCCGCGCTTCACGCACTAGCGCCGGCCCGGGGACAGCCGTCATTCGCGCAACGGGCCGCTACTCAACCGCGATGATGTAGTCGTAGTGGTCCTGGCCACCCGCCACTATCTGTACATCCATGTCCGGATACCGCTGGCCGATCTCGTCTGCCAGTTCATCGGCCTGCGCGGCGGGCGTGGCTTGTCCAACGTAAATCGTGAGAGCTTCCGGCTCGTCGTCCGCCACGCGTTCCAGCATTTGCATGATGACCGGGTGCGGCGTCTCGCCGCGCTCCACAAAGGTGTCGTCCAGCAACCCCATGTACTCGCCCTCGGCAACGGGATGGCCGTCCAGTACGGCATCACGCACGGCCTGGGTGATTTCGAGCGTCGTGACGTCGCCGGCCGCCTCGCTCATCGCCTCAGCGTTGTCGCCGGATGAGTCGGCGGGGTTGAACGCCAGAGCCGCCGAGAAGCCCTGCGGAAGCGTCCGTGTGGCAATGACATGCACATCTTTCGCCGACTGCTCGGCCGCCTGCCGCGCCGTCAGGTAAATGTTGGAGTTATTGGGCAGCACCACGGCCCAGTCATCGGGCGTTCGGTCGATGGCTTCCAGCAGTTCGCCGGCGCTGGGATTCATACTCTGGCCGCCGCGCACGACGTCCACGCCCAGGCTGCGGAAGACTTCTTCGAGCCCGTCGCCGCTGGCAACGGCGATCACGCCGTTGGCCGGGGGTGGCGGTTCGGTCGACTCGGCCAGCGCCCCCTCGAAGTTGCGCGCTTGCTGCAAGTCCATGTTGTCGGCCTTGAGCTGGTCGATCTCGCCGTAGGACATGGCCGTGTTAAAGACATCGCCGGGCTTCTCGGTGTGCAAATGCACACGCACCAGGCTGTCGTCGCCCACAACTAACAGGGATTCACCGACCTTGGCGAACTCGTTCCGCATGGCATCGGCGTCCAGGTCGGTGCCGTGCACCACGAACTCGGTACAGAAGCCGTGCTCGTCGCCCTGGTGGGTCTCGGCGAAGGCGGCAAAAACATCCGTGGCGCGATCCAGATCAGCTGTCTCCGGTAGCGGCTCGCCGCGCATGGACCGCAGCAGGCCTTCGTAGATGACGTGTAGGCCCTGGCCGCCTGCATCCACCACCCCGGCCTCGGCCAGCACGTCCAGCAGATTGGGTGTGTTGGCCACGGACTCGCGGGTCGCGTCGACGACCTGAGCAATCAACTCCTCGACCGACTCCACCTGCGCCTGGGCTGCCTGGGCCGCCTCGCCCGCGTCGCGAGCCACGGTCAGGATGGTGCCTTCGACCGGGTTGGTCACGGCCTTGTAGCCGACCTGGTAGGCGCGTTCCAGGGCCAAGCTGAACTCGGAGATGCCGAACTCGCGATGGCCGTCGAGGCCGTCGGCGAGACCGCGAATGATCTGCGACAGAATGACGCCGGAGTTTCCGCGCGCACCCAACAGAGCGCCGCGCGCCAGGTTGGCCGCGACAACGTCGACGTTGTCGGATGGGTTTTCGGTTGCCTCGCGAACCGCGGCTCGCAGCGTGAGCACCATGTTGGTCCCGGTGTCGCCGTCGGGAACCGGATAAACGTTAAGCCGATCGATCGCTTCGGCGTTGATCTCCAGCCAGCGCAGGCTGTACTCAACGGCGTGCATGAAGCGGCGGCCGTCGCGCAGGTCAGCGGCCTCGGTTTGGGAATCTGCCAGCGTCATATCGGGCCACCTTCTCGCGGTGCTAGCATGGTGAAACCTGATCTTAGAGACGCGTTCAGGATTGCGTCAACGGAGTAGGTGCGCCCTTGGCACGCTGTGAAGTTTGCGACGCTCGCCCTCAGTTCGGCCGGCACATTCGCCACTCGGCGTCTGGTCGGTGGGAACGCAAGGCGCCACGCAAGCAGAAGATGTGGTCGGTCAACGTCCAGCGCAAGCGGTTGATGATCGACGGTCGGTATCAACGCGTGAAGATTTGCACGCGCTGTATCCGCACGGTCGACCGCCTGGGCTAACCCCCCGCCGCGCGCAGGCGTGCGATCGCCGCGCCGACGCCATCCGAATCGCCGAAGACCGCCGACCCGGCCACGACGACCTGTGCCCCGGCTTCGACGGCAGGCCCGATGGTTGCCGGGCTAAGTCCCCCGTCGACCTGGAGCCAACGCTGACCGTCCAGGGCATTCAGTCGCTCGGCCACTTGCTCGATTCGCGGCAGCATGTCCGGCATGAAGGCTTGCCCGCCGCGCCCCGGCTCCACGGTCATCACCAGCACCACGTCAGCGAACTCAAGGTAGGGCCAGAGCGCCCAGGCCGGGGTCTCGGGCCGCAGGGTGAGTCCGGGTCGAACCCCCAGGTCCCTGATGGCCTGAAGCGTGCGGGCCGGATCGGGTGTGGCCTCCACGTGAATCGTGATCGAATCGGCGCCGGCCGCGGCGAACGCGCGCAGTTGCGGGTCAACTGACTCAATCATGAGATGCACGTCCAGCGGCAACGCTGTGACCGGTCGCAGGGCGCGAACGATAGGTTCGCCGAAGCTGATTTGGGGGACGAAGTGCCCGTCCATAACGTCCACGTGAATCCAGTCCGCCCCGCCAGTCTCAGCCTCGCGAACCTGGTCTCCAAGCGAGGCGAAGTCAGCCGACAGGATGGAGGGAGCAATCAGCACCTGGCTCACGGCGCCGCTCCCCAAACCCAAGGTGGCCGCCTGGATGCTGGCCGCGCCGTGCGGTGTTTCATTGAACGCGACGCCATCGCGGATTCGATTGCCCCGACGATAAGGCGCGCCAGTCCGACGCGCACGCGGCTACCCGCCGGCTAGCGCTCCCGCGTGCAATTGCCCGCAGGCACCGGAGATGTCGCGGCCACGAGTGCGCCGAACGGTGGCTCGCAGGCCGCGCGAGCGCAGTGCGTCGCGAAATGCTCGTATTCCGGCCCGAGGCGTCGGGCGGAAGCGCGCACCCGGATAGACATTGAACGGAATCAGATTCAAGTGACAGCGTTGGCCGCGCAATAGCCGCGCCAAGTCAGCCGCCTGGGCTAGCGAGTCGTTCACCCCATCCAGCAGGGTGTATTCATACGTCACGCGCCGCCGCGCCTGCTGCTGGAAGCGGCGGCTGGCGTCCATGAGCGTGTCGAGCGGAAAGCGACGAGCGACCGGCACGAGCTCGGCACGCACCTGGTCGTCCGGTGCATGCAGCGATATCGCCAGGCTCACGGGCAGCCCCCAGCCGGCCATGGCGTGGATGCCACGCGGCAGACCCACGGTGGACACGGTGACGCGGCGGGGGCTGAGCCCTACGGCCAGCGGATCGATGAGCAGGCGAACGGCCGACTTGACCTCCCGAAGATTGGCCAGCGGCTCGCCCATGCCCATGAACACCGCCCGGTCAGGAGTCCGTTTGGCTTCGGAGCGCCGCCGGAAGTGCAGAAACTGGTCCACGATTTCGCTGCTAGTGAGATTGCGGGTCAACCCCATCGCGCCGGTGGCGCAAAACGTGCAGCCCATGCCGCAGCCGGCCTGCGAGCTGAGGCAGATGGTCGTGGCGTCAGCGCGCTCCGTGGGCATCTGGACCGTTTCCACCGGCGCGCCGTCGGCGGTTCGAAACAAGGTCTTACGCGTTCCATCGGGCGAAATTTCGGTGCGGACCGAGTCCAGCGACTCGAAGCGGAAGCGGTGTGTGAGTGCCGAGCGCAGCGCGGTCGGCAACGTCAGAATCTGGTCGAAGTCCGTGGCCGATTCCCGATAGACCGCGCGCTGCAGCTGATCGATCCGGTACCGCGGTTGGCCCGACAGCAACTGACGCAGGTCGGGCGCGGAAACTCCCGTGATCGACAGACGGCCCGGCGCGGCGTCCGCAGGACCGCTCATGCGAGCGCCGGTGGGCTAGTCGCGGCTGCCGGAGAGGGCCAGCAGGCGCAGCGCGAAGTAGAGCACCTGCATCAGCGCGATGAACATCGCGGCGATGTAGGTGAGAGCCGCGGCGTCCAGCACTTTCTTGGCGTGGAGCCGCTCGGCGCCGCTGATGACGTAGACGCTTTCCATCATCTGAATGGCCCGCCGACTGGCGTCGAACTCAACCGGCAAGGTGATCAGCGCGAATACGAAGGCCGTGCTGAAGAGCGCCAGGCCGATCCAGGCCACGGCCAGGCCCACCTCGCCGCCGCCCGTGAATATGGCCAGCAGGAATCCGCCGATAAGCATGAAATAACCGAACCTCGACCCGAAGGTCGTGATGGGCACCATGGCCGTTCGCAGCACCAGGAACGGGTAGCGGATCTTGTCCTGCATGGCATGGCCGGCTTCGTGCGCGGCAATGGCGACGGCCGCCAGGGAGTTGCTGTCGAAGACGCCGTCGGACAGGCGCAGGACCTTCTTGGTCGGGTCGTAGTGATCGGTCAGTTCACCCGGTACGCGCTTGACCTCCACGTTGTACAACCCCACCGCGTCCAACAGCCGCCGCGCCGCCAGATGAGCCGGGATTCCCGAACTGGACATGACCTGGGAGTACTTGCGGTACGTCCCCTTGACGCGGTTCTGGGCCCACATGGCCAGGATGAATGCCGGGGCGATCAGCAGGAGATAGAGCGGGTCAATGAACGGGAAGAACACGATGAGCGAGCCTCTTCGCGCAGTCGCTGCGGTAGGCGACGCAGCTTGGAATTAAGGGTAGCACCGGGTCGATTCGGCACCGTAGCGGAGCTTCCAGTTACTTGATCAGCGGCGGCCTCGCTTCGGGATAGGGATGGCCCCAGGGCACCTGCAACACGCGTTGATATCCGCGGGCGAACGCCGCCGCCTCCATGCGCTTGCGCCCCGCTGGCTGGAGGGCGCGAATCGACAGCGACCCGTCGCCGCAGCCAAGTAGGAGGGCGTCGTCGCAAAGGCGCACTTGCCCGGGCTCTAGCTGCTGGCCGCCGGGGTGCGCGTCCGTCAGCCCGCAGATCATGTCCCCCGCACGCACTCGCACACCGGGCCAGGGCTGAAAGGCGCGCCAGCGGTTGTAGAGCTGGCTGGCCGGTTGGCGTAAGTCGAGGTCGGCGTCAACGCGCTCAAGTGGGCGAGTCAGGCTGACGCGCGACTCGTCCTGCGGCTGTTCGACCAGGTCACCAGCCGCCCAGCCCGGAAGTACGCGAACGAGCAGGTCGGCAGTCAGCTCAGCCAGTCGTGCGTGCAGATCCTGCGCCGTCTCGTCGGAGTCGATCCGCGTTCGCTCAAGCGCCACGATGGGTCCGGCGTCGAGCGCGCGGACGAGCCGAATCAGCGAGACGCCGGTTTCGCGGGCGCCATCCAGCAACGCGCCTTGAATCGGCGACGCGCCGCGGTAGGCAGGCAGCAGGGAGGGATGCGCGTTGAGGATGCCGGGCGGCGCCAGTCGGCGGAGCAGCGTGCCCAGCAGCCGGCCGTAGGCCACGCAGACCACCGCCTGGGGCTGATAGGACGCAATGGCCTCGACGGCCTCCAGCTTGTTGGGATTGGGGGGCTGAAACAAGTCCAGGTCCAGTTCGCGGGCCACGGTTGCGACCGGAGGCGGCGTCAGCCGGCCACGTCGACCCACGGGCCGGTCGGGCCGCGTCACGACCAGCGCTACGTCGAACCGGTCCGTCAGCCTGCGCAGCGAGGGGACGGCAAAGTCTGGAGTGCCGAAGAAGGCGATCCGCATGCCACCTAGGATGCACGAAGGTCCTGCGCCTCGGGCGAACGCGGGTCCACGAAGCGCAGCTTTTTCGGATCCACCAGTCGGTCGGTGAAGATCACGCCGTCCAGGTGATCGATCTCGTGCAGGACCGCGCGGGCGGCCAAGCCGTGCAGACGGCGGCGCACGGGCTTGCCGTCCAGGCCCAGGCCCTTGACGGTGACGTCGGTGGCGCGTTCCACGGGGCCGTACCAGTTGGGCAGGCTGAGGCAGCCTTCCTCGGCGATAGCCGAACCGCTGGCACGCACGACTTCGGGATTGATGAGCGCGAAGCGTTCGGCGCCGGTGTCGGCCACGATCACCCGCCAGGGTCGCCCGACCTGGGTTGCGGCCAGACCAGCCCCCCGATTCGCCTGCATGGTGTCGAACATGTCGTCGATGAACGTTCGCAGGCCAGCCGACACGCCGCGAACCCGGCTGGCCTTGCGCCGGAGCATCGGGTGGTCGACGGGGAGGACCGTGAGAGGGGCCATGCTGGTTATGTCAAGTCAAGGGGGTCGGCGTCCAGAGTCCAGCCGCCGTGGAAGAGCGGGAGCGCTTTCTCAGCGTCCTGGCCTTGCAACAGCAGTTGCCACTGGTACTGGCCGCGCTGCCGGTAGACGAAGGCCGGGGCCGGGCCCAGCACGTCCAGGTCCAGCGGCTCGCCCGCGGCAATGACAGTGTTGAGTTCACGGCGAGCGCGCCGGGCTTCCTCTTCGGCCCGCGTTTCGTTGGCGTGCCCGAACGATGCCTTGATCAGCGGGCGCACCGGGGGCAGTCCTTCGCTCCGACGCTGGTTCAGCTCGGTCCGGAAGAACCGGAGATAGCTGCCGGTCTGCAGGGCTTGGATGACATGGTGGTGGGGCATCATGGTTTGCACCACTGTACGAGTCGACGTTCGGCCGCCGGTCACCAGGCGCCGCAGGCGCGCCAGCGTGAGAAACACGCGCTCGGGCGCCAGGAAGTCGGGAAACTGCAAGCCGATGTCGGCCTGCACGACGCCGAGCAGGTCCGCGCTCACGCGCTTGCCGAAGCCAAGAAGTCGTTGTGTGCCCACCAGGACTTGCACGTCGCCTCGCTCGAACGCCGTGATGTCCGCGTCCATCTCGTGCGCCGGCCGGTCGCTGTCGATCCGCGCCACGACCGCTCGCGGCAGCAGATGCGTCACCGCCTCGGCCACGGCCTCGCTGCCGTAGCCCCAGAGCCGCAGGCGGTCGCCCTCGCAGACGGGACACCAACGCGGCGTCGAGCCGCGCCAGTTGCAGATGTGACAGACGATCTGGCGCGTCTGGCGATGCTGGACGAGACCGGTGCTGCACCGAGGGCACTCGAAAACATGGGCGCAGGTCCGGCAGATGGTCAGGGCGGCCAGGCCGCGCCGGTTGACGTACAGCACGGCGCGGCCTTCTTTGGCCAGGGTCTCGCGCAGGGCGTCGTATAGAGGTCGGGAAATCGCTTCGTAGCGGCCGACGGTACGCGCACGGCGCGTGTCCACGAGCTGTGCGTCGCGTGAGGAGCGTCGGGCCTCCAAGCCGGAGGAGCGGTCGTTCAGCGATTCGCGCAGCTGATTGGCGGACCCGGCCGTTACCAGGCGCGCGTGGCCGGACTCAACCGCATGAAACGTTGCGACTCGCGGCGTTTCGGCGCCCAGCAGCATGGGGCAGCCGCAAAGTTCGGCCAGCCTAGCGGCGCAGACCGGCACATGATAGCGGGGCGCGATTCGGTTCTTGTGGCCGGCGTCTTCTTCGCGATCCACGATTACCAGGCCCAGGCGGGTTAACGGAGCGAAGGTAGCGTCGCGGGTGCCGACCAGCAGGTCGATCTCACCGGCGCGCAGCGAACGCCACAGCGCGACGCGCTGAGCCGGCGTACGTGCCCGGGTCGCGTCAGCAACCGTCGCGCTGACCCTCGCGGCCAGCCATTCGGCCAATCCGGAGGCGGTGGCGGCCTCGGGCGCCACAAGCAAGCCTTGCCGTCCATCCGACGTCACCCGCTCAATGGCCGCGGCGTACAGCGGCCAGCGGTCGCCTTCGAAGCCGGGCACCACGACGACACCGGTCGATCCGGCCTGAAGCGACGTCGACAGTTCCAACCATGCCTCTTCGGAGACGCTGAAATCTGGGAGTCCCTCCCGAGATCCAGATGCGATGTACGGGGCGAGCCAGCGGCTCTCGATTCGCGCCAGTCCCCGGTCAACCAGACCCTGCAGAGACGGGCGTGAGGCCGAAACGTCGCGGAGCGCCCGGGCAATGGGCACGGCGTCGTTACTGCGCCGCAGGTACCGCCAGAGCGCGAGTTGCCTGGGAGCGCGACGCAATAGCTCGGCCGGCACCTCACCGTTCGGCGGCGGCAAGGCAACGGCCAGACGTTCCGCCGGGGGCTCCGGTAGTCGCAGACTCACGTGCCGGTTGGCCAGCCCCAGACGCACCAGACGCGCCGCGCCGCGGGTTGCGGCGGTCTTGCCAAGCTCACTTCGCAGGGCGGCTTCGGACAGTCCACCGCGTTCCCGCAGCAGATCAAGCAGGCGTCGCTCGCCGCGCGAAAGAGCCTGCGGCGGCCGGTCCGCGCCGGTTGCGGTATAGACCGCGTGCAGGTGGTGCGCCAGGCGCGGCGGCGCGACCAGGTCGAGGGTCGCCCGTAGTGGCGCGCCGTAGCGCGCAGCCACCCAGCGCGCCAGGGCGAGTTGCGGCGAAGCGATGAGGGGTGGTTCCCAGACCAGTTGCAGGATCTCTCGCGTCTCGTCGACTGGCGACGCGACGGCGAGGGCCGTCACCACGCCCGGGAGCTGGCGCGAGCCGAACGGCGCCATCACCAGCTGGCCGGGCCGCACCTGGCCGCGTAGGTTGGCCGGCACGCTGTAGTGGAACGTCTGGTCCCCGCGCACGTCGCCGGCCGCCACAATGACTTCGGCGTAGGCTGGTGCGGACACGTTCACCGCCTAGTTGCCGCCCCGCACTGGCGTCAACGCGTGGGCCACCGACGTTCGCTCGGCGGTCCGACACGCGGAGGTGACGATGTCCCACACGCGATCAGCCGCCCGCTCCAGGTCGCCCGTCGTGTTCACGACCCTGAAGTCGGCCTCCTCGGCAAATGACAGTTCGTAGCTGCGCATCGCCGCAATTCGGCGCTCGATCTCCTGGGGGGATTCCGTGGCGCGCGAGCGCATGCGGCGTTCGGCCTCTTCCGGGGAGGGCGGCTCGACGAAGATGGGGATCACCCCCGGATAGCGGCGCTTGAGTTCGCGCGCGCCCTGGACGTCCAGACGCAGCATCACGTCGCGTCCCGCCAGCAGCGGCTCGCGGACCTGGTGAATGGGCGTGCCGTAGCGCCGGCCGTAGACACTGGCCGTTTCAAGAAACCAGCCGGTCGCCAGTCGCTGCTCAAACTCCGTCTCGGTCAGGAAGAAGTGCTCGATTCCGTCCCGCTCGCCCGCGCGCGGCGGGCGCGTCAGGGCGGTGATGGCGAAGGTCACATCCACACCCCGGTCGCGCAGCACGCCGATCACTGAGTCCTTGCCGGCGCCCGAAGGCGCGGTCACGAGGAAGAGCAGGCCGCATGGCGGCGGATCGGTCCCAGGTGACACGCGTCGCGGAGTCCTCCCAGGCGTCCGGTGTCTAGACCGGCGCCCGCGCTCAGCTTACGCGGGCGCCCGCCACGACGCGCGGCTGCCCCGCCAGGTCTCGATGCACAACCGCCCGCCCGAATCCGGCACGACGCAGCAACCCGGCCACCGCTGCCGCCTGGCCGCACCCGATTTCAAAGGCGGCGGCGCGCGCGCGCCCGGGGCCAACCTGCCATGCGACCTCGCGGATGACCGCCAGGCCGTCAGGTCCTCCATCCAGCGCCAGTTTGGGTTCCCAGCGCGAGACTTCGGGTTGCAGCGAGTCCAGCATTCCCGACGGGATGTATGGCAGGTTGGCCAGAACCACCGCCCCGTCCAGGTCCACGCCTGCCGCGCCGTGCGCCAGGCAGAACCGCACCCAGTAGGCCAGCCGCAGGCGCCGAGCGTTGGCCGCGGCCACTTGGAGCGCGGCGCGAGAACAATCGGTAGCCAGCACGCGCCGTCCGGGCCGCTCGTCGGCCACGGCCAGGGCAATCGCACCACTGCCCGTCCCTACGTCCACCACTGCGGAGCCGGGTGTTGCGTCCCAGAGGTCCAGGCCAACGTCAACCAGCAACTCGCTTTCCGGCCGCGGAATCAGCACGTCCCGGCTCACCGTGATGTCCAGCCTTCGAAAAGCCCTGGTGCCGGTGATGTAGGCCACCGGCTCACGCCGCTCCCGGCGGGCCGTCGCCGCCTCGACGGCCCGCCGGACCTCGCACTCCAGTTCGCGGTCCGGTTCAAGTGGTAGCCGCGCGGGCGCCACACCCAGCACGTGGCTGATGAGGACGCTGGCGTCCAATACCGGCGAATCGACTCCCGCCGCGCCTAGACGTGCGATTACCGCGCGTCGCAGGTCCGCGAGGGTGCTAGCTGGCGGCGACGTCGGCAAAGCCGGCAAGTTCCCGATCCCGCTCGGCCTGCCGCAGCGGATCGACCAGCCGGTCCAGGTTGCCGTCCAGAATCGCGGGTAAGTTGTGAACCGACAGCCCCACGCGGTGATCGGTTACTCGATCCTGCGGGAAGTTGTAGGTGCGCACCTTTTCGCTGCGGTCGCCGCTGCCAATCTGGTCGCGTCGGGCCTGCCCGCGCTCAGCCGCCTGGCGCTCCCGTTCCTGCTCAAGCAGGCGCGCGCGCAGCACCTGCATGGCCTTCACGCGGTTCTGCAACTGTGACTTCTCGTCCTGAATGCTCACCACGGTGTTGGTCGGCAAGTGCGTGACTCGCACCGCGGAGTCCGTGGTATTCACGCTTTGGCCGCCGTGCCCGCTTGAACGAAACACGTCCACGCGGACATCGGATTCCGGAACTTCAATGTCAATTTCCTCGGCTTCAGGCAGCACCGCCACGCTGGCCGCCGAGGTATGGATGCGGCCGCCGGCCTCGGTCACCGGCACTCGTTGTACGCGATGCACGCCGCTCTCGAACCGAAACGCGCCGAATGCGCGAGCGCCGACAACTCGCAGGATGCCTTCCTTGACGCCGCCGCGGTCCGTGCCATGCACGGTCAGCGGTTCGGTCTTCAGGCGCAACCGCTCGGCGTAGCGCGTGTACATGCGCAGCAGATCGCCGGCGAAAAGAGCGGCTTCCTCGCCGCCGGTGCCGGCGCGGACTTCCACGATGGCATTGCGGGCGTCGTCCGGATCGTCGCTCACCAGGACGTCAATGGCACGGGCCTGGATCCCGGAAATCTCCTGCTGAACCTCTGCCAACTCGTCGCGCGCCAACTCCGCCAGTTCGGGATCGTCTGAATCCAACAACTCTCGCGCTTCGTTCAACCGGTCTCGGGCGTCAGACAGCTCGTCGTGCAGACGGGCCGTGGTCTCCAGCTGCGACATTTCGCGGCCAAGGCTCGCCAGGCGCCGGGAGTCAACCGCGCCTCCGGCCGACGCAAGCTCCGACGTAATCTCGTCGTAGCGGCGGCGCGCCTCGGCCAGCCGGTCAATCATCGACCACGACCGCGTTGACGGCGGCCGGCCGTAGTTCCGCCAGCGCGTCCTCTTGTGCCAGCACGTGATCCATCGCCGCAATGGCCACGTCGAGCTGATCGTCGTCGGGCTCGCGCGTGGTCATCTTCTGAAACCACATGCCGGGCTTGGACGCCCAGCGGGCAATCACGTGGCCCTGGTAGCGGGCGGTCAGCATGATGTATTCGTAGCCCACGCCGGCGATCAGCGGCAACAGCACGATCCTGGAAACGACCCGAATCGCCATCGGCGGCCGCCCCAGCAAGGCGAACACGATGATCGAGATCGCCACCAGCGTCACGATGAACGACGTGCCGCAGCGGGGATGCGCCAGGTTGTGCCGCCGAACGTTGTCCACGCTCAGCGACTCGCCCGCCTCCAGCGTGTTGATCGTCTTGTGTTCGGCGCCGTGGTACATCCACACCCGCCGGATGTCGGGCATCAGGCCGATCAGCGCGATGTAGATCACGAAGACCGCCATTCGTATTGCGCCTTCGATCACGTTGCTGGCGAAGTCGGACTCGACCAGGCCATCCGTGAAGGACGTCAGCACCAGCGGCAGCACAAAGAAGAGCGCTATGCCGACCACCAGGCCGATCACCAGGCTGCCGGTCATCATCCCGCCGGCGGCGCCGCCAGGACCCTCGGCCTGATCGTCCTCCTCCGCCAGCTGCACGTTGGCCGAGAAGTTGAGCGCGCGCAGCCCGATGGCCAGCATTTCCCACAGCGCCACCACTCCGCGCACGAAGGGCACGCGGCGCAGCCGCTGCGATAGGCGGTTGGGATCCAGGTCCTCGGTCTTGAGCACGATGTGTCCGGCCGGGTGCCGCACTGCCGTTGCGGCCGCCCGGCGGCCGCGCATCATCACGCCTTCTAACACGGCCTGGCCGCCGTAGTTGATGCGCAGCTCGTTGCTGTTGTCCGATGACGTGTACGTCGGGGCCGGGGTATTCATGCAGAACCAGCCGCGGTCATTGGCCGCGGTGCGTATCGTCTAGGCGCGAGACCTGCGCCGGCGCCGCTCGAACCGCTCCACCTGACCGGTCGAGTCCACCAGCCGCTGCTGGCCCGTGTAAAACGGATGGCAACTGGAGCAAACGTCGACGTGGATCGACGATGTCGTGGCGCGAGTTTCGAACATGTTGCCGCACGAGCAGGTCACGCGACAGTCAACGTATGCGGGGTGGATTTCCGGGTTCAACGTTAGGACCTCCGTGAAGCGCAACCCTAGCATAGGGTCGATAAACCGCCGTTCCAACAGGTTTGCGGGACTACCGCTCAGGAACGCCTCGGCGTCTCGGCACGCGGCTCAGAACCACCAGCAATGCCGCCAGGAATGCCGCCAGCCCCAGGAACGCGAAGATCTTGTCCAGCCGCTCCACCAGCAGCGCAATGACGCCCAGCACGCCCGCCAGGGCGTAGTACATCAGCGCGATGGCGGGCTGCGGCACGCCGGCTTCCCAGAGCCGGTGATGCAAGTGCTCGGCGTCCCGGTCGGCAAATCGGCGACCGCCCGCCAGGCGACGCCCGATAGACCAGGCGATGTCCAGGATCGGAACGCCCAACACCAGGATTGCCGTAGCCAGCTTGGCCGGACCCATGATGGCGATAACCGCCAGGGCAAACCCCAGAAAGTGCGAGCCCGCGTCGCCCATGATGATGCTCGACCGGTAGACGTTAAATGGCAGGAATCCAAGGACGACGGCCACCAGCACCAGAGCCAGGGTGGCCGTTTCCGGCAGGCCCAGTCTTATCGACAGTGCGATCAGCACGATCGCGGCAATCGTCACCACGCCGCCAGCCAGGCCGTCCAGGCCGTCCACAAAGTTGATGGCGTTCATCATTCCCGTAATCCAAAACAGCGTGAACGGGATGACGATGGCGACGTGCAGCAACACCACGCCGGCCTCGAACGGGTTGCTGATGGCATCGATGCGGACCCCGAACAGCAATGGAACTGCCGCGGCCGCAAGTTGGGCGAGAAACTTGTCGCGCGGACGCATCCCCCGCAGGTCGTCAACCACGATGAAGACGACCAGCAGCGTCGCGCCCAGGAGCAAGCCCAGCGTCTGTCGATCCAGGGGCCAGGCCACCACCAGCACCGTGATCACGAACGCCGCGTACATGGCCACGCCGCCCAGCCGTGGCACCGGCATGGCGTGGATGCGGGCCGCTCCCGGACGATCCATCCAGCCCCGGCGGGCGGCCAGCGTACGCACGCCCACGGTGAACACCAGCGCCAGCGGCGCGCCGATGCCCAGCGCCAGCCAGTTGAGGTCAGGCACGGCGGCGAGCGCCTGACAGAGCGTCGGTTGTTGACCCGGTATTTCGGCGCCGCATATACTCAAGCCAGTGAGCGGGGTGGCGGGTCATCATCAGGAGGCGCCTGACCGAAATCGCGCGGCCCAGTTGACCAACCCGCCAGCACCCGCCAGCACGGCGGGTTTCTTGTTTCCCGTCCGAATTGGGGGATTCATTGGTTCATATCACGATCGGCGCCAACGAGAGTTTTGATGCGGCCCTGCGCCGCTTCAACAAGAAGGTGCAGCAAGAGGGCATTATCACGGAGACGCGACGTCGCAAGGCGTACGACAAGCCCAGCGTGCTGCGCAAGAAGAAAGAAGCCACCAAGCGCCGCAAAGCCCGGCGGGCAGCCATGAAGGCCGCCGAAGCCGAGGCCCGCGCCCTCTAGCCGACGCACCGTCTACCCCGCATGGCGTTAATTGACCGCCTCACCGGGGATCTGCGAGCGGCGCAGCGCGGCGGCGACGCCGATCGTCTGCGCGTCCTGCGCACCCTCATCTCCCAGATCAAATACGAGGCCAAGGAATCCGGCGCGTCCACGGACGATGCCCTGGTCGTGCGTGTCATCCAGCGCGACATTCGGCGACGCGACGAAGCCATTCAACTTTATGTCAACGGTGATCGTCCTGAGCAAGCCGACGCCGAACGCGCCGAACGCGCCATCGTCAGCGCCTA
>DAOUIX010000065.1:0-16795 GCA_034423235.1 Chloroflexota bacterium
GACCTCGCCCAACCGCTCGTATTGGCCATGCCAGTAGTTGGCCGAAGCCGAGGTCGTGAGTGTGCAGCCACGCGAACGGTTCTCTTCGCCGTCCTGGCGCCAGACGCGGTCCGCCCGCCGCTCGAAGTCGTCCGGGGGATCCGGCACGCCAAAACCGGCGGCAATGCGCAGGACGGTCTCAAAGAACGGCGGCTCGATGTGTACGACCGTCCCGCCGATGTCGACGAAGGCGGTGTCGTAGGGGCCGCGCAAGGGCCGCGGGGATTCGGCAGCGTCGCTCATTGGGCAATTATCGAGACTCGGGCTCACCGGCGGCCAGTCGTGCGGCGGCAGCGGGATTGGGTGGTAGGGTTGAATCCGGCCGGAGACGGCCAGTCCCTGGGGTATCGTCTAGTGGTAGGACGCGCGGCTCTGGACCGTGAAGCGGTGGTTCGAATCCATCTACCCCAGCCATCCCTTGCGAGGCGATCACGACGGGCTGAATCCGAGCGCGTGACACGAGAATACGCACGCCGGGCCGAGTCTCGAGGCAACTGATGGCGATCAATCTGACCCCTAGCGACGCGCTGCTGCTGGTCGACGTGCAGAACGATTTTTGCCCCGGCGGCGCGCTGGCCGTAACGGACGGGGATGCGGTGGTTCCAGTCTTGAACAGTTGGATTGGGGCAGCGCGGCGAGGCGGGGCGCGAGTGTTCGCGTCGCGCGACTGGCATCCGGCGGACCACGCGAGCTTCGCCGAGCAGGGCGGTCTGTGGCCGCCGCACTGCGTGCAGGGCACGCCGGGCGCGGCGTTTCACCCCGACCTGGAGTTGCCGGACGACGCGGCGGTGGTGTCCAAAGCCGATCAGACCGACCGCGAGGCCTATTCGGCGTTCGACAGCGGAGAACTGGGCGAGAAGTTGCAGGCGGCGAGCATCCGGCGGCTCTGGGTAGGCGGTCTGGCTACTGACTACTGCGTAAAGGCGAGCGTCCTCGACGCGGTTGAAATGCCGGGACTCGATGTGCACGTGATTACCGATGCCATACGCGCCGTGGACGTGGCGCCCGGCGACGGCGCTGCGGCAATGAAGGCCATGCGTGAGGCAGGCGCAATTCTGGAGCCCGCCGCACCCGAATGACGCCTCGGGCGCACGCGTCCGCGCCCGCCGACGCGTTGCTGACCGACCTGTATCAGCTCAGCATGATGCAGGCGTACTGGGAACATGGACTGACGGCGACGGCGACCTTTGACCTGATCTGCCGCCGGCTGCCCCCGAACCGGAATCTGCTGGTCGCCTGTGGGCTGGAAACGGCGCTGGACTACCTGAAAGGACTGGCCGTTACGGCTTCCGACCTGGAGTACCTGGCCTCGCTGCAGCGGTTTTCCACGGGCTTTCTCGACCGGCTGGAGAGGCTCAGGTTTCAGGGCGAGGTTCGGGCCGTGCCCGAAGGAACGCCGGTGTTCGGTAATGAGCCGATCCTGGAAGTGACGGCCTCGCTGCCCGAAGCGCAGATCGCAGAGACGTACCTGCTTAGCACGATCCACCACCAGACGATGGCGGCATCAGCCGCATACCGCCTGGTGGCGGCCGCCGACGGGGCGCCGGTGGTGGACTTCGGCACGCGGCACGCACAGGGGGCGGCGGCGGGCGTGGACACGGCACGGGCGGCCTACATAGCGGGTGCCGCCGGGACCTCCAACGTCGCCGCCGGGCGGCGCTACGGAATCCCGGTTAGCGGGACGATGGCACACAGCTACATCCAGGCGCATGAGGGCGAGTCGGAGGCGTTGGATTCGTTCACATCAACGCACCGCGGAACCACCTTGCTGGTGGACACGTATGACCTGGCCCGCGGCGTGCAGCGGGTGATCGACCTGGCGAGGCGGCAGGGCGAGGGATTCGATGTGGCCGCCATTCGCATCGATTCAGGCGACCTTGGGGCTTACGCCCGGCTGGCACGCCGCATGCTGGACGACGCGGGACTGGCCGCAGTACGAATCATCGTGAGCGGGGAGCTCGACGCCCCGGCAATCGCGGACCTGGTCGCCGACGGCGCACCCATCGACGGGTTCGGCGTCGGAACGGCGCTGGCCGTATCCGGCGACGCGCCCTACCTGGACACCGCCTACAAGCTGGCAGCGTATGCGGAGCGCGGCCGCATGAAACTGTCGGCATCCAAGCGCACGTGGCCCGGGCGCAAGCAGATCTTCCGCGAAACGCGAGACGGCGTGGCGGTGCGCGATGTCCTGGGCAGCGCGGACGAGTCGCGCGACGGGCAACCGCTGCTACGGCCCGTGATGGCGAACGGGCGCCGGATCGGGGGGCAGAGTTCCAGCCTCGAGTGCATCCGGACGTACAGCGCCGAGTCAATTGGGCAACTGCCCGCCCGTGTGCGCGGGCTCGCACCCGCCACGCCGCCGTATCCGATCGCCGTCAGCCCGCGCTTACAGACCGCCGCGGACAGGCTGGCACGACGGCTGCAGGAAGAGGCCTAGCCGCCCCGCGACTCGCTAGCCTCCCGCGGCCGCCGGCTGGCGCGCCGCCAGCTCGCGATCGAGGATCAGCAGCGCCGCGCCTTCGTTGCCGGCGATCCTTAGCTGGCTAAGCAGGGTGCGGAGGGTGTCTTCCTCTTCGGTCTGCTCGTTCACAAACCAGTCCAGCATCGCCTTGGCCTGGTAGTCGCGCTGTTCCATTGACTGGGCATAGACGGCGTTGATGGAGCGCGTGGTGCCTTGCTCGAGGTCAAGCGCATTGGCGATGACCGACTCCGGACTGTCGTACTCGGTTTCGGCCTGGTCGAGTCCGCTCAAGGTGACCGGAACATCGCGGTCCGTCAGGTGCTCATAGATGCGCATGCCGTGGCCCCATTCTTCCTCGCTCTGGGCGCGCATCCAACCGGCGAAGCCATCGAGGTCGAGCGTCTCGAAGTAGGCGGCCATTCCCAGGTAGACATAGGCCGCGCTGAACTCGTGGTTGATCTGGTCATTGAGCGCCCGTGCAAGGCTCGTACGCATGGCCATGTTGTTTCCTCCCTTTAGCCAGACGCGCTTTAGAGTAGCGTCTAAGGTCACTTATTAGGCACGTATAATCTGACTTTTAGTGATAGATAATACCCCTTTATAGCTACCGCTAAAATAGATGACCGCGCCCTTCAAGAACATCACTTGAAAATAACCGTGCCGCGTTAATTTGTCAATTAGCTTTAGAACTCGCCTCTTTGCTTCGTCCAAATCGTCGCAGTCGCAGCGAGTTGGCGACGACGGACAGGTCGCTGAACGCCATGGCGCCGGCGGCCAGCATCGGGTTGAGTTGAAGCCCCAACGCGGGATACAGCACGCCGGCCGCGACCGGTATCAGCGCCACGTTGTAGGCGAATGCCCAGAACAGATTCTGCCGAATCGTGCGCATCGTGGAGCGGCTGAGCCGAATGGCCGTGACCGCCGCGTCCAGATTGCCCCGCACGAGGGTGATGTCGCCGGCTTCCATGGCGATGTCGGTTCCCGAGCCCATCGCGATGCCCAGGTCGGCCTGGGCCAGTGCGGGAGCGTCGTTGATGCCATCACCGACCACGGCCACTCGATGCCCCGCAGCCTGCAGGTCCCGCACGATTGCGGCCTTGTCGCCGGGCCGAACTTCCGCCCGCACCTCGTCCAGGCCGACTTGCCGAGCGATGGCTCGAGCCGTCGCGTCGCGGTCGCCGGTGACCATGAGCACGCGCAGGCCCAGGTCCCGTAGCTGCGCAATCGCCGCGGCGGCTTCGGACCGCGGCGCGTCGGCCAGGGCAACCAGGCCAGCCAGTTCGCCGTCGACGGCCGCGTAGACGGCCGTTCGACCCTGGGCAGCCAGTTTCTCGCCGCGGCGCGCCGCGGATTCGACGGGCACTCCGGCGTCCGCCAACAGGCCCGCCGTGCCCACCAGGACCTGGCGCTCGTCGACCACGGCCTGCACGCCGCTGCCGGTTACCGACCGGAACTGGCCAGCCGGCGACAGTTCAATACCGCGTTCAGCGGCGTTATGCACAATCGCCTGGCCGATCGGGTGTTCGGAGTCGCGCTCGGCCGAGCCAATCAAGCGCAGGATTTCCGACTCGGGTTCACCGTTGAGCGGAATGACGTCCGTGACTTCGGCCCGGCCGCTCGTGATCGTGCCGGTCTTGTCCAGCACGACCGTGTCGACCCTACCGGCCGTCTCCAGCGCTTCTCCGCTGCGCACCAGGACGCCCAACTCCGCGCCCTTGCCCACGCCAACCATGATGGCCGTGGGCGTGGCGATGCCGAGCGCACAGGGACAGGCAATGATCAGCACGGTGACCATGGCGACCAGCGCGTGGGTGACCCGCGGATCCGGTCCGACGGCCAGCCACACGCCCAGGGTGACCAGCGCAATCACGATGACCGCGGGCACGAACCGCGCCGACACCCAGTCGGCCAGCCGCTGCACGGGCGCCTTGGAAGTCTGAGCGCGTTCAACCAGCGCGATGATCTGGGCCAGCATCGAGTCCTGGCCGAGGCGGGTGGGCGAACGCGCAGGCTGCCGGCGGTATTGAGCGTGGCGCCGATCACCTCGTCGCCCGGGCCTTTGTCCACCGGAATGCTCTCACCGGTGATCATCGATTCGTCCAGCGCCGACGCACCCTCGAGTACCCGGCCGTCGACGGGGACCTTCTCGCCGGGGCGCACGACGACGACATCGTCACGCCGCACGTCGTCGAGCGCGACCTCGAGGGTCTGTCCGTTTCGCTCGACACGGGCCGTCCTGGCCCTGAGGTCCAGCAGTCGCTGGATCGCGGCGGACACCCGCGCTCGGGCGCCCATCTCGAAGTAGCGGCCGAGCAAAACCAGCCCGATGATGACCGCGGAGGCTTCGAAGTAATGCACGTCGGCCCCGGCAACGCCGCTCAGCAGCCCCGGCGACACCGTGACTATGAGGCTGTAGCCGTAGGCGGCACTGGTGGCGATGGCTACCAGCGTGTTCATATCGGTGCTCGCGCGCCGCGCCGCCAGCCAGGCGCCCCGGTAGAACGACCAGCCGGACCAGAATTGAACCGGCGTTACGAGGACCATCACGACCCAGGGGTTGCGCAGGACCTCCGGCGCCCAGGGGATGAAGTCGACCGCCCCCCACATCGCCAGGACCCCGACGCCGAGGGCGAAGGCGGCCTGAATGCCGAGCCAGCGACGTTCGCGGTGGCGGCGCTCCTCAAGCCCTCCGTCCGCAACGGCGGCGCCGGCGGCGGCCTCGTTGGGCGTGTCGGTTTCGAGCACGCTGAAGCCGGCACGCTGCACGCCCGTCCGCAGCGCGCCGACGTCGGCCTGGCCCAGGGCGTGGCGAACCAGGGCCTGGCCGGAGGCCAGGTTCACGGATGCGTCAAGCACCCCGGGAACATTCACAAGGGCGTTTTCGACCTGGCCCACGCATGACGCGCAGTGCATACCCTCGACCTGGAGCGTTCGCTCGGCCGTTGGCACCTCGAAGCCCGCCGCCTTGACAGCGGCGGCGACGTCGGCAGCCCTGAGGCCTCGATCAGCGCGGACAGCCAGCGTTTCGTCGGAGAGATTGACCGACGCCTCGTGGACTCCCTCCACCTCCACGACGGCCTGCTGAACCCGGTCGACGCAGGCGACGCAGTGCATGCCCTCAACGGGCAATGTGAACGCGTGTCCGATCCCGGCGGTCATGCGGTCCGGCCGTTTCCATGGTCGTGTTGGGGCGCATCACGACAACCGAGGCTTGCCGCGACGCGTTCGATGGCCTCGCCCGAGGAGTTCACGCGTCGCAAGTGGCCGGTGCCCTTGAAGACGTCCATCAGCTCGGCAATGACGCGCTCACGCTCAGCGACATCTTCGGAGGCGATGGCGGTGGTGACACAAGTCCGCAGGTGGCGTTCCAGGACGCCGGCGTTGACTTTCTCGATGGCGCCCTGGATGGCCAGGGTTTGCTTGAGGACATCCACGCAGTAGGCGTCGGTCTCGAGCATTCTCTCGACCGCACGGGCATGGCCCTGGATCGACTTCCAGCGGTTGAGGAGGTTTCTCGTTTCGTGATCCATGGCTTGACTCCGTGGCCGTTCACTCCTGCTGACCCCACCCCAGGTGGGGTGGTTTAGCTAAGCCTACACCGCTCACATCCGTCTGCAAACCGCCTGGGCGGCGCCCCCTGCGCTCCGGCCGCGCTATGTTTCAGACAACTCTCCAAGCCAGGAGTCACCGCCATGGAGTACCGCCGACTAGGGCGCACCGGTTTACGCGTGTCGCTGGCCAGCCTGGGGACGGGCGGGCCCAGCAAGATGGGGCAGAACCGCGGGACGACGCCCGATGACGCCCGGCGCCTGACCCGACGGGCGCTGGACCACGGGATCAACTTCTTTGACACCGCGGCCAGCTACGGCGACAGCGAAATTCTGCTGGGACACGGGCTGGCCGGCGTACCCCGCAACCACTTCGTGGTGGCCACGAAGTACAGCCCGCTTGCCGACGGCGAACTGAAGAGTCCCGAGGACGTGGGGACGTCGATCGATCGAAGCCTGGAACGCTTGCAGCTCGACTACATCGACGTGATCCAAGTGCATGGCCTGATGCCGGACCGGTACGACGCGGTCGTGGAGCAGCACCTTTCCGTGCTGCGTGAGGCTCAGCACGCCGGCAAGGTCGGCTTTCTCGGCGTCACCGAGCAAGCCCACGCCGACGTTCACCATGAGACGTTCCAGCGCATGGCAGCCGACGGGCATTTCGACGCGTTCATGGTCGGCTACAACCTGCTGCACCAGACGGCCGAGCAGGACGTGCTGGAAGCGGCCGAGGAAGCCGACATCGGCCTGATCGTCATGATCGCCGTGCGCCGCGCCCTGGGAAACCCCGAACGTCTGCGCGAAGTGATCGCCGAACTGAAGGCCGGCGGACACCTGGCGGTCGACGCGCTGCCGGATGACGATCCGCTTGGCTGGCTAGTCCACGGCGACGTGGAATCGGTACCGGAAGCGGCCTACCGCTTTGTGCTGGAGCCAAGCGCCATCTCGACCGTGCTTACGGGTACCGCGAACCCGGACCACCTGGATGCCAATGTGGCCGCCATGGCCCGGGGACCGCTGCCGCCTGAGGACCGAGCGCGGCTGCAGTCGATCTTCGGCGGCCTGGCGCTGGGGCTGGGGAACTAGCGCCGCAGCCGGTCCCGGCCGCTTAGCCGATGGCGCCGGTTGCCCGCATGACGGTTTCTTGCACGACGCGTTCGTGCTCGAGCGAGCGTTCCGGCGCCTGCTCGCCTCGAAGCGTGCGGACAAACGCCTCCAGGCTGGCCACGTAGCGAGGCCGGGCCTCGAGCGTCATTGTCTGCTCGCCTTCCAGGAAACCGTCGCGCGCGGCGTCCAGCGACAGCCGGACGGTCTGTGCGGGTTCCATCGGCTCCATGATGGCCCAGCCGCGCGAGCCATAGACCTCATAGCGGCGGGGACGCGTAGGAACCTCGAGTCCGGCAATGTCCACTATCGCCAGGGCTCCCGGGTACTCCAGCACGGCCACGCCGTTGTCCACGAAGCCGCTCTCGGGACGCACGCGCTGCATGAACGGCGTCACCCGGTCGGGCCGGCCCAGGGTCCAGACGACTTGGTCCAGCACGTGGCCGCACAGGTCGTAGAACACGCCGCCAGCGAAGCTGGAAAGCAGGGTGTGGGTGGCCGGCTCGACGTACGTGGACATGTGGGCGCGGATGGCGAAGATCTCGCCCAGCAGACCGCTCCGCGCCCAGTTGGCAATGCGCTGGTAGCCGTCGTGGTGCCGGAACATGTAGCCAAGCTGGATGTAAAGTTCCTGCTCGGCGGCTGATTCGAGCACGCGTTCCCATCTCGGCTGGTCGTGTCCGGCGGGTTTGTCCAGGAGCAGGTTGCGACCGGCCGCGATAACCGCCTCTCCCTGCTGGAGATTCTCGGAGTTGTCGCCCTCCGCAGCCACCGCGTCGATGCTGGCGTCTTCCAGAACCGCGCCCAGGTCGTCGAGCCAGATCGCCTGATTCCAGGGCGCGCCGCCGCTGGCTTTCAGCTCTTGCCGGCGGTCGGCGTCGTCCTCGTACACGCCCACCACTTCGACATCCGGATTGTCCAGCATCACGCTCAGCCAGCCGGCCGCGTGGGGATGCTTGGTCCCCCACTGAACCATGCGCAACGGTGAAGGGCTCACGGGACTCGGCTCCTTGCAGGGGCGTCGGATTGGATCGTCGTCGGGGACTCAGCCTAGCTGGCTTGCCGAATGGCTGCTGACGCCATGAGCGTGGTTGCGTGCCAGAGCCGCGACCAAATCATCGCCGGAGCTGGGCGGCTGGATAGATCTTGACGGCGGACCGAGACGCCTGCCAGGCCGGACGGATTCCCAGGCCTTTTCGAGCTGTCAACTCGGGTAAGGAACGGCCTCCAGGTCTTCGATCTGTCCGTCCGCCGTGAAGCGCCAGATGCCGACGTGGCCTTGGGCGAGGTCGCCGCTGGCGTTCCAGGCAAGCGTGCCGGAGGCGCCCTGGTAGATGATTTCACCGCCGTCGGCCAGCGTCTCCAGCGCTTCGGTGACTCCCTCGGGGCCGGCGACGACCGATTGGCCCGGAGCGACGCCGATCGAGCGCAGCTGGTCACGGATAGCAACGCCGTCGGTGCTGTTCGCAGCCTGGGCAGCCAGCGCCAGGGCGATAGTGGCGTCGTAGACCTCGCGAACGTATGAGCCCTTGGGCGGCTCCCCATACGCGTCGATCCAGGCCTCCATCCACGCGGAGGAGGACTCGCTATCGGGCGGAACAGCCGTGCCGGCGCCGTAGGTACCA
The DNA here is from genome assembly GCA_034423235.1 of Chloroflexota bacterium. Taxonomy (GTDB): domain Bacteria; phylum Chloroflexota; class UBA11872; order UBA11872; family UBA11872; genus UBA11872. Next base: position 8,778 of record DAOUIX010000065.1, read on the forward strand.
GCCAGCGCCTCGGCCCCAATCGCTTCGATTAACTCGGTGTTCTTGAGGGCATCGCCAAGTACGAACCGGTCGTAAACGCCGAGATCAAGGGCTTCGCGAACGGCGGCAATGGCCTCGGCCTGGAACAGGATCACAATCAGGGCCTGGGCACCTCCGGCCGCGGACTCACGCAGAGGTTCGGCAAAGCTGGTCTGGCCCGGTTCGCTGGCGACCGAACGAAGCGAGCCATCCCAGGCATCTTCGAAGGCTCTTGCCAGGCCCTGACCCCAGAGGTCGTTCCGATAGATCAGGCCCACATTGTCGAACCCGCGTTGTCGGGCGATCCGGGCCAGCACCGGCCCCTGCGCAAGGTCGGAGAGGGCGGCGCGGAAGAAGAAGTCGTCGTCCTCGGCGTCGGTCAGGCTGGGAGACGTGGCGGAGGGGCTGATGAGCGGCACGCGGGCCGGGCCGGCTAGCCCTTCGGCCACGGGCAGCGAGTTTGCGCTGGTGCTGGGGCCGACCAGCGCGTGCACGCCTTCATCCTCGATGAGGCGCCGGGCCTCGGCCACCGCGGTGTCCGGATCGAGCGCGGTATCGCCGACGGCGGTCTCAACCAGCCGGCCGAACACTCCACCTGCTTGGTTGAGGTGCGCGACGGCCAGATGGAACGCCCGCTGCCGGTCCTGGGCATTCTGGTGCGACCCGGCGCTGATGTAGGTCAGCAGGCCGAGTTTCAGCGGTTGCGCCGGTACCGCTTCGCCGCACGTGCTGAGGCTGGCCACCAGAAGCACCAGCGCCAGAACGATTGCGACCTTTGTGGACGCACGCGGGAATCTGCGGTCGAGGTGCGTCATGCCGCCCACGTGACTTGAACCGGCTTGCCCGGCGTCCGTGCCGATGGCATTACTCAACTAGAACAGCTTCCGCCCCGGCACGTTCACTCGCGTTCGGTACAGCGACGTGCCGGCATTGATGAACAAGCTGCACAGGTCGGCGTCACCCCAGGTGAAGTTCGCCACTCCCTGGGGAACGTGAATCACGCCGAGGCAGGTCGCGTCGGGCGCAAATGCCTGAACGCCTCCGGGCCCCGTCGTGTACAGGTTGCCTTCGCTGTCGATCTTCATGCCGTCAGCCAGGCCCTCGCGGTCGCCGGTCAACTCGGCCCATACCCGGCTGCCGGAGAGCCCACCGTCGGCATCCACATCGAACACGCGGATATGACCCCGCATCGTGTCATTGATGAACAGCTGCCGTTCGTCCAGCGAGAACGTGAGGCCGTTGGGCTGGTCGAAGTCGTCGACAAGCAGCCGGAGCGCGCCGCTCGCGGGATCGAGGCGGTACACGCCGCGGAAGTCAAGCTCCACGTCGCGTGCCACGCCGTAGTACTCCATGCGTCCGAACGACGGATCGCTGAAGTAGATCGAGCCGTCGCTCTTGACGATCACGTCGTTGGGGCTGTTCAGTTCCTTACCGTCGTAGTGCGAGGCCAGGACCGTGATCGAACCGTCGTGCTCCGTGCGCGTGACGCGGCTGGTGGCGTGTTCGCACGTGATCAGTTGTCCCTGCAAGTCGTAGGTGTTGCCGTTGGCCATGTTGCTGGGCTGTCGAAAGACCTGGATGCCGTCCGCGGCTGTCCACGTGCGCATCACGTTGCCTGGCATGTCGCTGAAGATCAGGCAGTCCTCAACGTGGTTCCAGACCGCACCCTCGGTGAAGTCGAATCCGCCGGCCACTTCCTCAACCGGAGCGTCATAGCCAACCACCTGCCGGAACCGCTCGTCGCGAATTTCTACGTTCATGGCTGCTCCTTGACCTGAATTTGCACCGTCAGCGCTCGCGCGCCGCGACGACCGCTACTCGTCGCTCGAAATCACAGGCAGCGCTTCGTTCATCGCGCCGGATCTGAAGCCCTGCAAGTCCAGGGTCACGTAGGTGAAGCCAAGCGATTTCAGGCCATCGAGAATGCGCTGCCGTCGTTCGGAGTCCTGCGTGAATCGACCCAGTTCCGACTCCGGGACCTCGATGCGGGCAATCGTGCCGTGGTGGCGGACGCGCAACTCGCGGAAGCCTTCGGCGCGCAGCAGCGTCTCCCCGGCTTCGATCTGTCCCAGCTTCTCCACGGTGACCTCGCTGCCATAGGCAACCCGGGACGACAGGCAGGCTACCGCCGGCTTGTCCCAACTGGGGAGGCCAAGACGGCGCGAGAGTTGGCGGACCTCGGCTTTGCGTAACCCGGCCTCCACCAGCGGCGCGCGGGCGCCACGCTCCCGGCTGGCGGCCATGCCAGGTCGAAAGTCGCCGAGATCGTCCACCACCGGCCCATAGAGCATGTGCTGCACGTCGCGCTCGGCCACAAACTCGCGCAGCCGGTCAAAGAGCTCGGCCTTGCAATGGAAGCAGCGCGAGCTGTCGTTGGCGCGATAAGCCGGATTGTCGAGCTCACTGGTTTCAATGAACTCGTGCCGAATACCGATCTGTTCGGCGAACCGGGCCGCGTCGTCCCGTTCAGCCTGCGCCAGGCTTGGCGAAACCGCGGTGACGGCCAGAGCCTGACTGCCGAGCGCGTCGTAGGTCATCTTGGCCAGAAAGGTGCTGTCAACGCCGCCCGAGTACGCGACGACCGCGCTGTCCAGATCGCCGAGCGTGCGCTGCAGGAACTGCGTCTTGGCCTCCAGCGAGGCTTCAAGGTCAATGGACGGTTGATAGACGGCAGTGGCCATACCCGAATCCTACGCGGTCTGCTTGTCAGGTGGGTCGGCTACGACCAGCGGTTCCTCGCTGATCGCCCCACCTCGCAACCAGAAGCAGCGCATCACGGGCCGTTCGGGATTCATGAGCGAGACGATGATGAAGCGGCTGTACTCCGAGTATCCCGACTCCACGGCCTCGCGCACGTCGGTCGGTGAGGGGTAGGCGTCGCTGCGTGGGTGAGAGTGGTAGAAGGCCGAAATCTCCCAGCCCTGCACGTCTTCGATGTCGCGCGTAGCGTTCAGCATGTCGCGCGGATCGATGGTGTAGTGCACGCGGCTCTGGTCGGCGTTGCGGGCGGGGTAGATCTTCAGTGCCGTTTCGCCCTGCCCGCCGATGAGGCCGCAGCACTCCAGCGGGGCCTCGGCGCGGGCTTGGGCCACGATTTGGTCGTACTGCGCACGGGTCAGGTGAAAGGGCATGGCGCAAAGATAAGGGATTGCGGTAGACGCTGAGAGATGTCGGCCGGGTGTTTCGTAGTTCGGCCAGTCTCGTTAGGATCAGCGCTTGCCGGTACGGCCCGCGAACAGGGCCATGACCACGGCGACTACCGGCATCCCGGGCGGGAAAGGATCACGGTGTCCTATGCCTTTTCGTCCGCAGGGTCTCTGGCGCCACCCCAACTTCCTGAAGCTGTGGGTTGGCGGAACCGTCTCGGCGTTCGGATCGCAGATCACCTTCCTGGCTCTGCCGCTCACGGCGGTATTGGTGTTGGATGCCTCGCCGCTGCAAATGGGCATCCTGGCGGCCATCGGCGGCCTCCCGTCGCTCGCCTTTGGCGTCGGTGTGGGCGTCTGGGTCGATCGGCTCAGGAAGCGCCGGGTGATGATCGTTGCCGACTACGGACGTGCCCTGTTGCTGCTCTCCGTCCCAATCGCCGCCTGGCTGCAGGTTCTGCGGATCGAACACCTCTACGCCGTTGCCCTTGGCACCGGCACGCTGGGGATGTTCTTCGGCGTCGCCAATAGGTCGATTCTCCCGTCGCTGGTATCGCGGGAGAAGCTGGTGGAAGCCAACAGCAAGCTCGCAATCGGCACGTCAGCATCGCAGGTCGCCGGTCCGGGGGTTGCCGGTGTCTTGATCCACGTGGTCACGGCGCCCGTGGCCCTCGTCGTCGATGCCGTGACCTTCGTGATCTCAGCGCTCGCCCTCCGAGGAATTCGCCTCGCGGAAGCTAAACCGGCATCGTCGGCAACCGGCGACGGCTTCCTCAAGGAGGCCCGCGAAGGGCTGGTCGTCGTCGGCCGGAATCGAATCCTGCTCCCCATCGCCGTCGCCATCGGCGGGATCGCCGTCTTCAACGCCATGTTTGAAGCCGTGTGGCTGCTCTATGTCAACAAGCAGCTCCAGGTCGAACCGCTCGCCTTCGGCTTCTTATTCGCGGTCAGCAGCGTCGGATTCATGGTCGGCGCCTTCGTCGCGGAACGGCTGATCCGGTGGTTGGGTCCGGGTCCGGCCATGATCGTTGCGGTCGTCATCGCGGCGCTGAGCGACCTGGTGACCCCGCTCGCCGGAGGGCCGCTGGCAGCCGTCGTCGTGCTGCTGACCACCTCAATGTTTCTGTTCGGCATCGGCGCCACGGTTTACGGGGTCTGCCAGGGCAGCCTGCGCCAGGCGACCACACCGCTTCGGCTTCAGGGCCGCATGAACGGCATCATGAACACCCTGGAGATTGGGTTGGTCCCGCTCGGCGCCCTTGTCGGTGGCGTGGTAGCGGAGGCATTTGGCATGCGGCCCACGCTCTTTGTCGCCGCAGGGCTTGAATTTGCGGTCGCTCTCTGGCTGTTCCTGTCGCCGATTCGGTCGCTCCGCGAGCTGCCCAAACCCGACGAATCGGGCGATGCGTAGCGCCGGATAGGCGTCGGCACAATGCCGGATAGCGCAATCTCTTGACGCTCGATTTGGCCGCTCCCTACAATGGGCTGCTAACGCGATTGATTCGATCCGCGTCAGGGCGCGTCCGGACTAACTCGGTGCGCGGTGCCTGACTGGCGGACCAGCCACGACCCCCACACGAAGGCCGAAGCGTCCTGCTCGCGGCCAGCCGGGTCGAAAGGGACGAAAGTATGCCGAAAGACATCCTGCTGGATGTAGAGGCCCGCTCGAAGCTGGTGAAGGGCATCGACGTGGTCGCCAACGCCGTCAAGACGACGCTGGGACCGAAGGGCCGCAACGTGGCGCTGGGCAAGAAGTACTCGGGCCCCACGGTGACCCACGACGGCGTGACCGTGGCCAAGGACATCGACTTGGAAGATCCGTTCGAGGACATGGGCGCCCAGCTCATCAAGGAGGCCGCCAGTAAGACCAACGACATCGCTGGCGACGGCACCACCACGGCCACCGTGCTGGCGCAGGCCATCATCAAGGAGGGCCTGAAGAACGTCGCCGCCGGCGCCAACCCGATGATCATCAAGCGCGGACTGGCTAAGGGCGTCGAGGCCGTCGTCGAGGAAGTGGGCGCGCAGGCCAAGCAGATTCGCAGCCAGGACGAGATCGCGCAGATCGCCTCGATTTCCGCCAACGACACGCAGATCGGCGAGCTGATCGGCGAGGTCATGGACAAGGTCGGCAAGGACGGCGCCATTACGGTCGAGGAGTCCAAGGGCCTTGAGTTCGAGATCGAGTACGTGGAGGGCATGAAGTTCGACCGCGGCTACATCTCGCCGTACTTCGTGACCAACCAGGACCGCATGGAAGCCGTAATCGAGGACGCGCTGGTGCTCGTCACCGACAAGAAGCTGTCGGCGGTGAGCGACATTCTCCCGACGCTGGAGAAGGTGACGCAGTCCGGCAAGAAGGACCTGGTGATCATCGCCGAGGACGTGGAGGGCGAAGGCCTGGCCACCCTGGTGGTGAACAAGCTGCGCGGCATCCTGAACTGCCTGGCCGTCAAGGCGCCGGGCTACGGCGACCGCCGCAAGGAAATGCTGCAGGACGTGGCCGTGGTCACTGGCGGCACGGTGATCTCCGAGGACATGGGCCGTCGCCTGGACGGCGTGATTCTCGAGGACCTGGGTCGCGCCCGCCGCGTGGTGGCCGACAAGGACAACACCACCATCGTTGAGGGTGGCGGCAAGGAAGCGGCCGTGCAGGCCCGCCTCAACCAGCTCAAGGGCCAGGTTGAGGAAGTGACCTCCGAGTACGACCGCGAGAAGCTGCAAGAGCGGCTGGCCAAGCTGGCCGGCGGCGTGGCAGTCATCCGGGTCGGCGCCGCGACCGAGACCGAGCTCAAGGAGAAGAAGCACCGCGTCGAGGACGCGCTGTCCGCGACCCGCGCCGGGATCGAGGAAGGCATCGTGCCTGGCGGTGGTGTGGCGCTGTTGAACGCGGCCCACGTGCTGGAAGGCGTGGAAGCGGAGTGCGCGGGCGACGAGATCGTCGGTGTCCGCGCCCTGCGCCGCGCGCTCGAAGAGCCGCTGCGCTGGATCGCCTCCAACTCCGGCGCCGACGGCTCAGTCGTGGTTGAGGAAGTCCGGCGGCAGTCCGCTTCCCAGGGCACGAACTGGGGCTACCACGTGGTGAACGAGGAGTTCACCGACATGGTGGCGGCCGGTGTGATCGACCCGGCCAAGGTGACACGCTCGGCCCTTGAGAACGCGGCCTCGATTGCAGGCATGATCCTGACCACCGAGGCGCTGATCGCCGACGTTCCCGAGCAGGAAGAGGCCCCCGCGCCCGCGATGGACTACTAAGTTCACACGTCGGATCGCTCAACCGCCCCGCCGGTCTTCGCCGGCGGGGCGGTTTGCATCTGGCCAAGATGCGTGGGAATCACCGGGCCCAGGCGGCACCCGTGGCATCCGTGAGTCGCGCGAGTCGGAAGTCGGAGATTGCGGCTTAGCCTTCCGGCGTTACGGCGCCCGCTGGATCAACCACCCAGGTCCACGCTCCAATGGCCTCACCGGACGGCGCCATGCGCCCGCCCTCCCAGCGCACGGTCATTGGCGGTCCGGCCGGATCCAGGGCCGGAAACTGGAACCCGCCGTGTTCAGCGGAACCCGGGGCAACGCGTCCACGCGGGGCCGGGATGCCTTCGCCGATGGGGATCACCGCCGGGATCTCGGTTCCGTCGATTTCGATGGCGAGTCCAGTTGCGAAGGCCAGCAAGGTCTCGTCACGGCGGTTATCAAGGGTGAAGTAGATGCGCGTCTCCTCCGCCGCGAACTCCACACGCTCCAGCACCACGCGAACCCCGCGCCGTTCGAGCGCCTGTTCCACCCGAACCACGCGCAGCGCAGGCCGCACACCCAGGCGGTCGGTCACGGTGAGATGCGCGACTTCGACCTCCGGCTGACCGGCATCGCCGCAGCCACTCTCGGTATCGGCAACCCGCGTAACCGCACCCTCCACCCAGACAAAGTCATCGCGCTCCACGCCCTCGTTCGCGCCGGGGATTCGAAAGACCGTTGAGAGTTGGTCGCTGTCGAAATCGACCCATGCGCAGAGCACCAGGTCGTCGGCCACCGTCGAGACGCTATAGACACGCGCGCGCAGCACGACCGGCTGCCCGATGACCGCACCCGGATCCGCGTGGGCAACCGGCCAGTCCCGGTTCGCCAGTACCACCGACGCCGCCACCGTGGGAGTCGACGACTGTTCCGGCGCCTCGTCCGGAGCGCAGGCAGCGGCCAGCGTCAGCGTCAGCCCGACGGCGGACATCAGCCAGCGCCGCCAGTTCGGCCACCGCGTCATCTCATCCCTCGCCAAAGATGCAATCCTCGCCTGCACACGTCATACTCTGCCCCACAGCGCCGAGGGAAAGGCACGCGCCCATGACGCGAGCCGCTGTGATCGGGCTTGGCCGAATAGCCAGCACCTGGGACGAAGAGCGCCGCAAGTACGACGGCTGGCATCTCCCGCATGCCCACATCGGCTGCATGGCGGCCGTCCCGGAGATCGAGATTGTTGGTCTCTCGGATACCTGGGTCGAGCAGCGCGAGGCGGCCCGCGCCAAGTGGGGGATCGACGCCCTTTTCGAGGATTACCGCGAAATGCTGGCCGAGACTCGGCCGCAAATCGTCAGCATTTGCACCTCCATGAAGCCCCGAACCGACATCATGCTTGAGATCGCGAACGGCGACTACGGGGTCCAGGCCATCTGGGCCGAAAAGCCTTTGACCTACTCGCTGGCCCAGGCCGACGACGTGATCGCCGCCTGTCGCCGGGCCGGCATTCACCTGGCCGTCAACTGCACCCACTGCTGGAAGGACAGCTTCATCCAGGCCCGCGAACTGATCGACGACGGATTCATCGGGGACGTGCTGCACGTGCAGGGCGGCCGGTCCTGCAAT
>DAOUIX010000066.1:0-33816 GCA_034423235.1 Chloroflexota bacterium
GGCTACCCCGGCCCCCACGCCCACACCGACCCCACCGCCAACGCCGCCGGTCACCGTGGATGTGGACGGCGTCCGCGGGCAGTTGCTGGCGGTGATCGACGGCGACACATTCACCGTCACGGTGCCGTCGGGCGAGGTCACGGTTCGCATCGTTGGAATCGATGCGCCGGAGTTCGACGATGTGGGCCAGCGCGACCTGGCCGAAAATGCGCAAACGGCGCTGCGCGACCTGATGGACGACGGCCCGCTGCGACTCGTCGCCGACGCGGAGCCGACAGACACCGGCGACCGCCTGCTCCGTCACGCCTTCCGTGGCGATCGCTTGCTGGCCGCCGAACTGGCCCGCCGGGGCTGGACTCGGGCCCTGCCGATCGCGCCGAACCTGGCCCGGCAAGAGATCATCAACCACGCCGTCGCCGAAGCGCGTTCGGCCAACCGAGGCATCTGGGCGCTGGACTCCGCAAGCGTCACGCTGACCATAGACAAGGTCGATGAACTCGCGACGCTGACCAACACGGGGCCAATGCCGTTGGACATCGGCGGCTGGTGGCTGGTTAGCCTTCGCGGCAAGCAGGTCTACCGCTTTCCGGCCAGGACACGCATCGACCCTGCAAAGAGCTTGCGCGTCGGGTCGGGCCGGGCCGCAGACACACATCACTTCGCGGAACGCAACGTCTGGAACAACAGTAAACCCGACCCTGCGGAACTCCGACGACTCGACGGTCGGGTCGCCGCGGTTTGGGACGACCCGGCTCCGCCCTAGCCAACGTGACCTCGCCCACCTCACGCAGGCTCGCCGCGAGCCGCCAGCCCGCGCCAAACGTTAAGATCGTAAGCTGACACAGGACATCCGGGCGGACTGTCCTACCTGGGGAGTTGAAAACTCAGATGACAGATGCCATAGCGATGCGCCAAGACACTTCTGGGCCGCTCGGGAAGGCGCGGCAACTCGGCGTCATCCTGCTCGCGACCGTCGTGGCCCTTGTCGTGTTCGTTACCCCCGTCGTGGCCGACCAGCACGACCAGGACGAGATGGCAAGTGACGGCCTCTCAGCCGTGGTGCAGCGTTCCGCCTTCACCCGGCCTGACGAATCCCTCGGCCACAACATTCCGGACCTGATGCTGTCGGTCGGCGACGCAGACGTGTCCTGCGACTTTCTGACGTTCTACCGGGCCACTGGCGATCTTGATCGATGGGGCTACGCAACATCGGAAGTCGTCACCGAGCGCGCCAGCGTCCTGACCCAGTACTACCAGCGCGGCGTCGTGGACTGCCAGGAGCGTGATGGCGCCTGGCAAATGGAGCGCCGGCTGGTCTGGGACGACCTCGGCGGCCTCGGCGGGGAGCCGGACCTGCTGAGCGAGCAGCCTGGCCTGCCGTTGGGGCCGTGGGGCCACCGCGTGTCAAACTTCGCCGTTGACGGGACGTCAATCGGCTTCCTGGACTTCTTCAACGCCCTTGGCGGCCTGCAGGCCTTCGGTCACCCCAAGTCCGAGGCTCGCCCGGACGGCGAGCCCGGCGCCCTGTTCAATCTCCAGAACACCGCTCCCGGTGTGATCCGCCAGTATTTCCAGGCTGCGGTGTTCGAACACCGGCCGGACAGCCCTGAGCAGGTGCATCTGCGCTTCCTGGGCGACCTCGTCCGCGACGCGCGCTACCCGTTTGAAACCCACCAAGCGTTCCGGAGTTTTCGCGCCGCCGAACCTCTGGACGACGGCCAGACCCTCGCTCTGGAGGAAATCTCGGGTATCGACGCGCTGATTGCGCAGTACTTCGCCGACCGCGACGCGCTGATTTCCTTGTTCCATGCCACCGACGGCCCCAACTGGAATCGCAACGACAACTGGCTCAGCAACGCGCCGCACGGCGAGTGGTACGGCGTCACCGTCGGGGCCGGCCGCGTGGTCGAGTTGGACCTCTCGCAAAACCAGTTGAGCGGCCAGATCCCGGCGGACATTGGCCGGCTCACCGGTCTGACGGAATTGGACCTCTTTGGGAACCAGCTCACGGGCGAGATTCCGCCGACGATTGGCGATCTTGACAACGTGACCCGTCTCTCCCTCTGGGCCAACGGACTGAGCGGGTCCATCCCCGCCGAGTTGGGCGACATGGAGAGTCTGGCGTGGGTGGCGCTCGGCATTAACGAGCTGACCGGTGGAATTCCGCCCGAGCTGGGCAACCTCGCCACCCTCACCCACATGGACTTCACGTTGAACCAACTCAGTGGCCCGATTCCGGCCGAACTGGGCAATCTCCCCAACGTCGTATGGATCGGGCTCTGGTCCAACCAGTTGAGCGGCCCCATTCCGGCCGAGTTGGGCAACCTCACCGGCCTCACCCAACTCGACTTCGATCACAACCGCTTGAGCGGCCCGATCCCGGCCGAATTGGGCAACCTGGTCAACCTGGACGAGCTCTGGCTCAGGCATAACCACTTGAGCGGCTCGATTCCGCCCGAACTCGGCAACCTCAGCAGCCTGACGGTCCTGGGGTTGGAGCAAAACCAACTGACGGGCGACATCCCGCTCGAGTTGGGGAACCTGGCCAACGTGCGGAGAGTATTCCTCTCCGGGAACGAACTGACCGGGTGCATTCCCGCCGCACTGGCCGAGGCCGCCCAGACCGACGTGGACGAACTCGGGCTTCCGCTCTGCGAAGCCGATGAGGAGACGCCGGCCGACGCGGCCTGACCGCCTGAAGCAAAGGCGCCGGTGGGCTGTCGGGCCGGGAGGTCCGCACCGCCGGCGCCTTTGCTACGCCATCCTTTAAACGGATGAGCGCTCCTGGCGTCTTGGGGGCATGCCATGCACTCGGGACTCCGGCCCACAACGATTGCACCTGGGCTTGAGACCGGGGCTCGGCGTGGGTTGATCCAACCCATCTGAAAACCGCCGCGCCGACGGACGCATCGTCGCCGTTTGGGGCGACGCTGGTCCTACGTAGCGCCGCCTGCTCGGTCTGCGATGGCCGTGCCGTAACACACCCTCAAGTTAGTAAAATGGTAGCCGATTATCCGGGCGGTTAGTCCCAACCATAGCGACCAAACGCCAAATGAAGAGCCCTCGCTGCTTGCCTCGCGGCGCCCGAGTGCCGCTTGGACAGCCGCGTCGCTTCGGCGCGATCCTGCTCACATCCCTTGTAGCCCTGCTTGCGTTCGTCACGCCCGCCATCGCGGATCAATCGGCCGTGGACGACATGACAACCGGTGGACTCTCCGCCATGGTCCGGCAGTCGGCGTTTACGGAACCCGACGCGACGCTCGGCCACAACATTCCGAACCTGTTGGTCACCGTCGGCGACGCCGAGGTGGCCTGCGACTTCCTCTCCTACTATCAGGCCACCGGCGGCCTCATCCGCTGGGGCTTCGCCACCTCCGAAGTCATCGCCGAGCACGCCGACGGTCTGACCCAGTACTACCAGCGCGGCGTCGTGGACTGCCAGGAGCGCGAAGGCGTTTGGCGCATGGAGCGGCGGCTCGTCTGGGACTACCTCGGCGGCGGCCTGGGCGACGCGCCCGATCTGGGCGCCGAGCCAAACCTGCTGAGCGAGCAGCCAGGTCTGCCGCTGGGACCCTGGGGCCACCTGGTATCCAACGTCGCCATTGACGGCACGCCCACCGGCTTCCTGGATTTCTTCACCGCCCTCGGCGGTCTGCAGACCTTCGGCCATCCCAAGAGCGAGGCTCGCCTGGACGATGCGCCCGGCGCCATACTCGGCATTGCGGGCGCCGATCCGGGCGTGATCCGCCAGTACTTCCAGGCTGCGGTGTTCGAACACCGGCCGGGCAGCGCTGAGCCGGTGCAACTACGGTTCTTGGGCGACGCCGCCCGCGACGTGCGGTATCCCTTCGGCAGCCACCAAGTGTTCCAGAGCTTCCGATCCGCCCGGCCGCTGCGCCACGGCCAGACCTTCGTCCCTGAAGGAACGTCCGTCAGAGACGCCCTGGTCGCGCTCTACCGCGCCGCCGATGGCGACAACTGGAACAACAACGAGAACTGGTTGAGCGACGCGCCCCTCGGCGAGTGGTACGGCGTGACGACTGATGACAACGGCCGTGTCATCAAAGTGAGCCTCTCGCAGAACCAGTTGAACGGCTCGATCCCGGTCCAGATCGGCCGGCTCACTGACCTGGAGGACCTGAATTTTTGGGGCAACCAGTTGCGAGGCGAGATCCCGACCGAGATTGGCAACCTGAGGAATCTGAAAGCGCTAAGCTTCGCCGTCAACCAGTTGAGCGGCGGCGTCCCACCCGAACTGGGCAACCTCACCAACCTGGAAGACCTGCGTCTCAGGTTGAACCAGCTGAGCGGCCCGATCCCGCCCGTATTGGGCAACCTCACCGAACTAACCGTCCTTGACTTGGCGTTCAACCAGTTGAGCGGCGGCATCCCACCCGAACTGGGCAACCTGACCAAGCTGACCCGGTTGGTCCTCTGGGTCAATCGGTTGGAGGGCGAGATTCCGTCCGAACTGGGCAATCTCACCAACCTGAGCCTATTGGATGTCGACTACAACCGATTGAGCGGCGAAATCCCGGCTGAGCTGGGCAACCTCGTCAACCTGGAAGAGCTGTGGATGCACAACAACCGGTTGAGCGGCGAGATCCCGGCGGAGCTGGGCAATCTCGTCAACCTGCAATGGCTGAACCTGCTCAACAACGAGCTCACAGGCCCGCTTCCCCCTGAACTCAGCAATCTGACCAACTTGCGCAAGCTCGAGCTCGTAGGGAATGCGTTCACCGGCGGCTGTATACCCGCGGGTTGGCAGGAGATCGCGGACCACGACCTGAGCGAGCTTGATCTCCCCTTCTGCGAAGCCGAGGAGGCTTCGCCGGCCCAGGCCTGAGACGCCGCCGCTTGGGTCGGTCCAGCCGCCGGCGCTCTGCCGGCGTAGCCGCACCGCGCACCCGACGGTGCTGGGCGAGTCCGTGCCGGCACGCCAACGGTAAAGTGCTTGGCTGCCTGCCGCCGCCGCTGAGCCGGGCCTCGGCCACCATCATCTCGGCCACTTGTGACCGTCCGCCCTAGTCCTTAAGGCCGACCTACCCACCGGAAAATATGCCGTTCGGGCGATGGCGCAGCGAGTGGCGACGCCTACAGTAAGCCGCGTGAATTATTCGCCAGGAGTGCCCGATGCCACATCTTGCCCGCCAGGCCCGCCCCGCAGCGCCGGGGTCAGGAAACCGACGATGAGCGACGTTGTCATCCAGACCAACGCGCTGACCAAGCGCTACGGTCGCGTGCTGGCCGTGGACCGGCTTTCGTTGGAGGTCCCGCGCGGCCACGTGTTCGGCCTGCTCGGCCCCAACGGCGCGGGCAAAACCACCGTGATGGGCATGTTGCTGGGGTTGGTTCGGCCAACCTCCGGCAGCTTCAGCCTGCTGGGGACCAACGGAACCGGCCGGGACGCCCTGCGGCGCATCGGCGCCATCGTCGAGACGCCGGCGTTCTATCCCTACCTCTCCGGCCGCCGCAACCTCGCCTACTTCCAGGGCGTCATGGGTCGCAACGACTCCCGCGAACTAGACCGGCTGCTGGAACTTGTGGGGTTGGCTGGGCGCGCGAATGACGCCTTCAAGACGTACTCCCTCGGCATGAAGCAGCGCCTGGGCCTGGCCTACGCGCTGCTGGGCGACCCTGAACTGCTGCTGCTGGACGAACCCACCAACGGCATGGACCCGGCCGGCATGGCCGAAGTCCGCGACCTGATCCGCGACCTGGGGTCCGAAGGCCGCACGATCCTGCTCTCCAGCCACCTGCTGAACGAAGTCGAGCAGGTCTGCGACGGCGTGGCCATCATTGCCAGGGGCCGGCTGGTGGTGCAGGGCGACGTGGCCGACCTGCTGCGCCCGCAAGAGCAGGTCCGTCTGCGCACCACCGACGACGCCAGAGCCCTGGCCATCCTGACGGCCTCGGACGAGGTGGAGGCCGCCCGCGTCGAGGACGACGCGCTGGTCGTCACGATCGCCCACGCGCGCTCCTCCGAACTCACCGCCCTGCTGAGCAAGTCCGAGGTCTACGTCACCGAAATCGCCCCGCTGCAGGTCTCGCTGGAGCAGTACTTCCTGGACGTCACCGGCGAGAACGGAGAACGGTCCGAATGATTGCCGAAGTGCTGTCCCTCACCCGCTGGGAGTGGTTCAAGCTCCGCCACCGGCGGCTGCCCTGGATTCTGCTGGGAATCACCGCGCTGCTGGTACAAGTCAACTTCTGGGTCAGCTACGCCCTCTTCCGCGGCGGCAATGTGGCGATGGGCGACGGCAGCGAGTCAGGCACCGTCACGGTTTCGACCAGCGACCAATTCGTCGAGATGTTTGCCTTTCCGACCAGCCTTGCGAACGGCCTCATCGCCGGGCGCGGGTTCGGCGGAATCCTGGTGATGATCCTGGCCGCGTCGCTAATTGGATCCGAATACGGCTGGGGCGCCTTGCGCACCGTGCTGACCAAGGGCACCGGGCGCTGGCCGCTGCTGGCCTCCAAGCTGACGCTGCTTGCGGGCTTGAGCGTCGGCGCGCTGTTCGTCGCGACCGCCGCGCTGGGCGTCAGCAGCATGATCGCCCTCGCCACGCTGGACGCCGACTGGATTGCCGCCTCCGCCGATTGGTCCGACCTGGGCATCGGATTCGGCAAAGCCGTCTACGGCATGCTGCCGTACGTGGCGCTGGCGGTCTTCGCCGCAGTGTTGACATCCTCTTCGGGAGCGGCCATTGGGATATCCCTCGGCTACTGGTTCGCGGAGTCGATTCTGATCGGTGTACTGGCGCCATTCGACTGGTTCGAACGAATTGACGTTCTCATCCTGGGTCAGGCCGTCAGCGGCTGGATGCAATCCTCAGCCGGCGGCCTTTCGTTCGGCACCGCCGCCGAACTGCCGGACGCGGCCCCGTCCTTCCTCGTCCTGACGGGCTACGTGGTCGTCCTGACGACCGTAGCCTTCTGGCTGTTCCAGCGGCGCGACATCGCCGGCGCCAGGGGGGAGTAGCACCCGATGCGGGAAAATACGCCATACCCATTCGGTGCGGCCGACATTCCAGACCCACCGGGTGAGAGACAGGAATGGTCCGAATGATCGCTGAAACTCTGTCCCTCACCCGCTGGGAGTGGTTCAAGCTCCGCCGCCGCTGGATGCCGTGGATTCTGCTGGCAATCGTCGCGGCCCTGCCGCAACTGTCGCTCTGGGGCAGCGTCTCCGGGACGTTTGGATCCGAGACCGAGCAGGCCGTCCGCGGCGCCGACGACGTGTTCCTGCTCTTCCCGAACAGCGTGGTTGGCGGCCTGCTGGTGGCGCAGGTGTACGGGATCGTCCTCATCATGATCCTGGCCGCGTCGCTGCTAGGCGCCGAGTACGGCTGGGGCACCCTGCGGACCGTTCTGACGCGCGGAACGGGTCGCTGGCCGTTCCTGATATCCAAGCTCCTGCTGCTCGCCCTGCTGGGCGCCGCCGCACTTTTCGTTGGGGCCGCCGCGTGGGCTGTCGGCAGCGCGATCGCTATGGTCACCCTGGGCGACGGGGCGTGGCTGGCCGAATCCGCCGACTGGATCGAAGTCGTGAAGTGGTGCGGCAAGGCTGTGTTTGGGCTGCTTCCGTATATCGTGCTGGCTGCCTTCGTGGCAGTGTTGACCTCATCGTCCGGCGCGGCCATCGGGATTGGCCTGGGCTACTACATGGTCGAATCGATCCTGGTCGGCGTCCTGTTCAACTTCGACTGGTTCGAGCGTGTTGCCGAGTTCCTCATCGGACCCGCCGGCTACGGATGGATGGGACTCCCAGGCGGCATGACGTTCTCGTATCCCGCCGAGTTGCCGGACGCTGCCCAGTCCTTCGTCGTGCTGCTTGGCTACGTCCTCGTCCTGGGCGGCGCGGCCATCTGGCTGTTCCAGCGTCGCGACATCGCCGGCGCCAAGGGCGAGTAGCGGCCCATGCAGGACAATACGCCCCGCACATCCTTGCGCCCTACCTTCTGGACTCCTCTGTTGAGAGACAGGAACGGCCCGAATGATCGCTGAAACGCTGTCCCTCACCCGCTGGGAATGGTTCAAGCTCCGTCGCCGGCGCCTGCCCTGGATCCTGCTGTTCGTCAGCGTGCTGCTGCTGCAGATCACCTTCTGGAGCGCCTATGCCCTGTTCCGCGTCGGCGATGAAGTGGCGCTGGGCGACGGCGGCGCCGCCAGCGTCAGTGGAGCCTTCCTCGAACTCCTCGCCTTTCCGAACAACGCGGTGATCGGGCTCGCGATTTCGCACGGATTCACCATCATCCTCGTCATGATCCTGGCCGCCTCGCTGACCGGGACCGAATACGGCTGGGGCACGGTGCGCACGGTGCTGACACGCGGCGCCGGCCGCTGGCAATTGCTGGCGTCCAAGCTCCTGCTTGTCGCGCTCCTGGGCGTTGGCGCGCTGATCGTCGGGGCGCTAAGCATGGCGCTGAGCAGTTTCATCGCCTCGTTGACCCTGGAAGGCGGCGCTTGGCTGGCCGAGTCGGCGGACTGGGCCGACGTGGCGCGCACGTTCGGTAAAGCCATCTTTGGGTTGCTGCCCTACGTGGCGCTGGGTTTGTTCTTTGCCGTCCTGACCACGTCCTCCGGAACGGCCATCGGGCTGGCGCTCGGCTACGCTGTGGCCGAGGGCATCGTGATCAGCATCCTGGCCAACTTCGAGTGGTTCGAGCGATTCTCCGGTTACATCCTCGGCCAGGCCGTCGGCGGCTGGCTGGGCACGACGGGTGGCGAGCTCTTTTCCGGTGGCGGCGACGATACCTTCGGCGACGCCGCGGTCATCAGCATGCAGCCCGAAGCCCTGCAGGGCTTCCTGGTCTCGCTGGCCTACATCGTGGTCCTCAGCGGCCTGGCCTTCTGGCTCTTCCAGCGCCGCGACATTGCCGGCGCCAAGGGCGAGTAGCATGCAAACGGGGTAGCAATTGTCGCGCGTTCTAGTCCGAATGTTTCAGATGATTGGCGAGGTCTTAACCCTTACTCGATGGGAATGGTTCAAGCTCCGCCGCCGGCGGGTGCCCTGGATTCTGCTAGCCGTCAGTGTGCTCCTGCTACAGATCGCCTACTGGGTCGCCTACGCCGTGTCTCGCATCGGCGAAGACGTGACGTTTGGCGCAGGCGGGCGAGTCAGCGTTGGAGGCGACTTCCACGAAGTGCTGGCTTTCCCAAACAGCGCGGGCATCGGCCTCGCCTTCTCGCACGGATTCAGCGCCATTCTCATCATGATCCTGGCCGTTTCGCTGACAGGAAGCGAATACGGTTGGGGCACCGTGCGTACTGTGCTCGCTCGAGGTGCCGGGCGCTGGCAGCTCTTGGCCTCGAAGCTCATTCTCGTTTCGATCCTGGGCGCCGCCGCGCTGATCGCCGGAACCCTCGCATTGGCCATCAGCAGCTTGGTGGCCTCGCTGACTGTGGAAAGCTCCGACTGGATCGCCGCGTCGGCCCGGTGGGGCGAGTTCGCCCGCATATTCGGCAAGACCGTCTATGGGCTGCTGCCGTATGTGGTGTTGGCAGTGTTCTTCGCCGTTGTGACAACGTCCTCGGGCGCCGCCATCGGGCTCGGCCTCGGCTACGTCTTGGCTGAGAATATTGTTGTCGGAATCCTGTCCAGCTTCGAGTGGTTCGAGCGCGCCTCCGGCTTCATCCTCGGCCAGGCGGTCGAAGTCTGGCTCGAATCTGCCGATCAAATGTCGTTAGACGCTGTTTCCGCCGGGCAGCCGGACGCGCTGCAAGGTTTCCTAGTCTCGCTGGCCTACATCGTGGTCCTGAGCGGTCTCGCCTTCTGGATCTTCCAGCGCCGCGACATTGCCGGCGCCAAAGGCGAGTAGCCGGCCAGCCACTCGAAAAGAGTCTTGACCGTCGCAAAGTCGGCGGCGACACTCGCTCCTTGCAGCAAAGGCGTTGACGGAAACGCGTTTGGCGGGTGGCCCGCCGCAGCGAGCCCGGGACGGTGGAAGCCGGGCGGTCAGGGTCCCGCTGGAACATCCTTCCCGAGCCGCCGGTCGAAGGCCCATTAAGGCCGGTAGAACCGGACGGAGTTGCGCTCCGTGATCGGCGCAACGGCATCCGCCTCGCGGCGCGTGCCGGGTGAGCGGCGCGGTCTTCTGGGCCGCGCAACGCGGGTGGTACCGCGGGTTGTTTGACCCGTCCCGTTGGGGACGGGTTTTTTCTTTGTCTGGAGCGAGATGGCGACCGAAGCACTGTTCTACGCCGACAGCTACCTGCGCGACTTCCAGGCCACTGTGACGGCCGTTCGGCCGGACGGCGTGGCGCTGGACCGCAGCGCTTTCTATCCGCTCGGCGGCGGGCAGCCCAGCGACCTGGGCGAACTGCGCGCCCACGGGCAGGTCTGGCCGGTCACGGCCGTGCGTCGCCGGGGCGGCGACATCGTGCACCGGCTCGAAGGCGAACCGCCCCCGGCCGGAACCGAAGTGACTGGCCACCTGGACTGGGACCTGCGCTACGCCTTCATGCGCCTGCACACCGCCCTGCATGCCCTCTCCGGCGTGGTCTGGACCGGCTGGCAGGCTGATGTGACCGGCAGCCACATCTACGACGACGGCGCCAAGGCCCGCATGGACTTCTCGCTGGAAGGCATTCGCATCAACGACGTGCGCGACCAGATCGAGGAGCGTCTGAACGCCGAACTCGCCGCCGCTCGTCCCGTGCGCGCCTACGAGCTGCCCCGCGCGGAGGCCCTTGAACTGCCCGACTTGATCCGCACCCACGTCAACCTGGTGCCGGCCCACATCGCCGACATCCGCATCGTCGAAATCGAGGGCCTGGATCGCCAGGCCGACGGCGGCACCCACGTCATCAACACCAGCGAGGTCGGCCGCGTCGCCATCATCAACGCCGCCAACAAGGGGCGCATCAACCGCCGCCTCGAAATCGCTCTAACGGACTGACGCCATGAGTGACGACACCTCACGCCCCACCAGGCCCAAGTCCGCGTTCGAACCGCTGCCGGACGAGCTGGACTTCCCGTCCATGGAACGGCGGATGCTGTCCCTCTGGGACGACGACGACACCTTCGAGCGGCTGCGCCAAAAGAACGCCGACGGCCCCCGCTGGTCATTCTTCGATGGCCCCATCACCGCCAACAACCCGATGGGTGTCCACCACGCCTGGGGGCGCACCTACAAGGACGTTTACCAGCGCTACCGAGCCATGCGCGGCTACCACCAGCGCTACCAGAACGGCTTCGACTGCCAGGGGCTCTGGCTGGAAGTGGAAGTCGAGAAGGACCTCGGCTTAAACTCCAAGCGCGACATCGAGGAATTCGGCCTGGAAGCCTTCGCCGACGCCTGCCGCGAGCGCGTCGAGAAGTTCTCAGGCGTCCAGACCCGCCAGTCCGTTCGGCTGGGCCAGTGGATGGACTGGGACGACTCCTACTTCACCCATTCCGACAACAACATTGAGCACATCTGGCACTTCCTGCGCCGCTGCAACGAGCGCGGCTGGATCGCTTCGGCCCAGCGCGCCATGCCCTGGTGCGCCCGCTGCGGCACCGCCCTTTCCCAGCACGAACTCATTGATACTTACGCAGAGGTCGACCACGACGCCGTCTACGTACGCCTCCCCATCCACGGTCGCCCGGACACCTGGCTCCTCATCTGGACTACCACGCCCTGGACGCTGGCGGCCAACGTGGCGGCGGCCGTGCACCCGGACCTGGCGTATGTCGAGGTCGCGGCGGACGATGGCCGCTACCTGCTGGCCGAAGCCGCGATGTCGGCAGTCTTTGGAGAAGACGCCGAAGTCGTTGCCAGGCACCAGGGCTCGGACCTGCTGGACCTGACCTACGACGGCCCTTTCGACGACCTGCCGGCCGTCAGCGGCGTCACCCACCGCGTCATCCCCTGGGCGGACGTCGGCGCCGACGAGGGCACCGGGGTTGTGCACATCGCGCCAGGAGCCGGTGAGGAGGACTTCCTCCTCGGCCAGGACCTTGGTCTCGAAGTTCTGGTGCCCATCGACGAAAACGGCGCCTACACGGCCGGCTACGACTGGCTGACCGGCCGCGACGCCCGCGAGGTGGCCGACGACGTGGTTGCCGACCTGCGCACGCGCGGTCTGCTCTATCGCCACCACACCTACACCCACCGCTACCCGCACTGCTGGCGCTGCCACGAAGAGTTGGTCTTCCGCGTCGACGACGAGTGGTTTATCCGCGCCGACGAAGTCCGCCAGCCCATGCTCGACGCCGCGGCCACCGTCAACTGGACGCCCGAGTACGCCGGGGCGCGCATGGCCGACTGGCTGCGCAACATGGGCGACTGGAACATCTCCCGCCGCCGCTACTGGGGCCTGCCCCTGCCCTTCTACCCCTGCCAGTCCTGCGGGCACCTGACGGTCATCGGGTCCAGGGCCCACCTTGAAGAGCGGGGCATCGAGGGCATGGACCAGCTGCGCGAGCTGCACCGGCCCTGGATCGACCGCGTGACCATCCGCTGCGAGTCCTGCGAGGCGCCCACCAAGCGCATCGACGCGGTCGGCGACGCCTGGCTGGACGCCGGCATCGTGCCCTTCTCAACCCTTGGCTACCTGCATAACAGCGAGGAGTTCGAGAACTGGTATCCGGCCGACTTCATCACCGAGATGCGCGAGCAGATCCGGCTCTGGTTCTACTCCATGCTCTTCATGAGCGTCACCATCCAGAACCAGTCGCCCTACCAGTCCGTCTTCGTCTACGAAAAGCTCAACGACGAGACCGGCCGTGCGATGCACAAGAGCTGGGGCAACGCCATCGACTTCGGCGAAGCCGCGGAGCGCATGGGGGCGGACGTGATGCGCTGGCTGTATGCCGGCCACAACCCGCTCTACAACATCAACTTCGGCTACGGCCCGGCCACCGAGGTCAAGCGCCGCATGCTCACGCTCTGGAACGTCTACTCGTTCTTCGTGACCTACGCGCGCCTGGATGGCTTCAACCCCACCGCCCCGCGCATCCCGGTCGCCGAGCGTCCCGACCTGGACCGCTGGGCGCTCTCACGGCTGCAGGGGCTCATCGACACCATGACCGCCTCGCTGGACGACTACCTCGTCCACCGCGGCGTGCAGGCCGCCCAGGAGTTCATCGAGGAACTGTCCAACTGGTACGTCCGCCGCGGACGCCGCCGCTACTGGAAGTCGGACTCCGACGACGACAAGCAGGCCGCCTACCAGACCCTGTATGAACTGCTGACCAGCCTGGTGCGCCTGCTGGCCCCGGTCATGCCCTTCTGGACCGACGACATCTACCAGAACCTCGTCCGCCGCGCCGATCCCGACGCGCCGAGCAGCGTCCACCTCACCGACTGGCCC
The DNA here is from genome assembly GCA_034423235.1 of Chloroflexota bacterium. Taxonomy (GTDB): domain Bacteria; phylum Chloroflexota; class UBA11872; order UBA11872; family UBA11872; genus UBA11872. The sequence continues at coordinate 13,300 of DAOUIX010000066.1, forward strand.
GAAGCCGACGACACACTGCGTGACGCCGATCTGGACGCGGCCATGGCCCTGGCCCAGCAGGTCGTCCGCGCCGGCCGTGCCGCCCGCAACAGCGCCAACGTCAAGCTCCGCCAGCCGCTGCGCTCAGCGCTGGTCCGCGTCGCCGGCGACGCTGACTGGGAGGCCGTCACGGCCTTGCAGGCCCACGTCCTTGACGAACTCAACGTCAAGGAACTCCTGCGCATGACATCCGAGCACGAACTGGTCAACTACCAGGTCAGGCCGAACTACCGCGCCCTCGGCCCGCGCTTCGGCCGCCAGGTACGCCAGGTCGCCGCCGCGCTCAATGCTCTGGACGCTCCGGCAGCCGTGCGCGAGTTGGACGAACTAGGTTCGATCCACATCGAGGTTGAAGGAGTGACCGAGACGCTGGAACCCGGCGACCTGGACGTCCGCCGCACCCCCCGCGAAGGCTTCGGCGTCGCCGAACAGGACGGCGTAATCGTCGCCATCGCCACCGAGATCGACGACGAACTGGCCCGCGAAGGCCTCGCCCGCGAACTCGTCCACGCCACCCAGGGCCTCCGCCGCGACGCCGGCCTCGAAGTCTCGGACCGTATCCACCTCTGGCTTGACGGCCCGGCCGCGCTGCACGAAACCTTGGTCGCGCACGAGTCCGAAATCGCCACCGAGGTCCTGGCCGTAGCCGTCAACGAAGGCTTGCCACCGGCCAGCGCCGCCGAGGCCGCTCCAACGCTCAACGGTGTTCCGGTAAAGGTCCGCCTGACCCGAACCTGACGTCGAATCGACTGTCGTCGCCAGGTAGCCGAGGTTCCGGCGGCCTAACCGGCGAACCGGTCCACGGCAACCGCGATAGCCACGGCCGTGGTCACTGAACCAAGCATCAAGCCGATCATCCACTTGATCATGTCGGCCCGGAGATTGGCAATGTCAGACTTTAGTTCACCGCGTAACTCGGCGAGATCCGCCTTAGTCGCGTAGTGCGCGAGGCTCCGGTCCAGTTCCTCGCGAAGTTCGATGCGGGTTAGTGCAGCGGCGCTGCTACTCGGGTCAGTCATACGGACGTGTCTCCTGTCGAGATGTCGCCTGACAAGGTTTTGCTACGCCGCCCGATGCACCATTCTAACGTGCAACGAGAGGTCGCTCGGATTACTTGACGCGTTGCGCCGTGACTACAGTCTTGCGTCGTCGCGCGCCTACTCCGCCAGCGCCACCTCCACCGTCCCGTCCGTCACCCGCACCTTGTAGCTACGCGTGCGGTGGCCGAAGGGTGGGTTGATGACCCAGCCGTCGGTGACGTCGTAGATCCACCCGTGCAGCGGGCAGGTGAGTTCGCACCCGACCAATTGGCCTGAAGCCAGCGGGTAGCCGGCGTGCTCGCACAGGCCGTCCAGGGCGTGGTAGCGCCCGTCCACGTTGGCGATCACGATCTCGGCCTTGTCCAGGAACACCGACGACAGCCGTCCCGGCGGCGGCAGCAGCGACTCCGGGCCGACCGGCTTGAACTCCGCTTCCTCAGCCGAGGTCACACCGCATCACCGTCACGTCCACACGACCCTCGCCCAGATCCAGGGCGGCCGGCTGAACGACTTCCTCAACGAAACCCGCCTCGCGCAGCACCCCAAGGCGGCTTTCCGAGACTCCAAAGGCCCGCACCGCCCGTACATCGTGGGCGCCGGCATGCTCCAGGGCAGCCTCGATCACCGCGCCCGCGCGATCCACGTAGGCCGGCGCCGCCTGGAACTCCATGGTCGCGTTTGCGGATACCGGCGCGTGAATCGGCGCCCACAGGTTGGCCGAGGCCACCATCCGCCCACGGTCGTTGGTCAGCACCTTCCAGGCGTTCGCCTCGCTCATGGTGTGCCGCGTCATCGAGTTGAAAAACGGCCGCAGGCACCCGCTGGCCTGCACCGCCGGCGGCGCGTAGAACATGGCCTCGGTGAAGTCGCGCACCAGCCACTCCGACGGCTCCAGCAACATCACCAGGCCGGTATAGGCCCCGATGTCGCCCATCCGCATGTCACGAACCACGCCATCGCCCGCCCGGCCAAAGAACTCTTCGTCAAACGTGGCCCCGTCCGTCCCCGGCCGCAGCGCCCGATACGTCAGCCCGTTGTAGTGCCGGTAGCCGTGCTTCTCGTAGATGTGCTGCGCCACCGGGTTCACCGTGCCCAAGTAGCTGACCTGGCCGCCGACCTTCCAGAACCCCTGGATCGACAGCTCCGTCAGCCGCTGCGCGATGCCCTTGCCTCGCTGCTCGGGTTCCGTGAACACAAACCCGTAGCCGCCCATTTCGGGTAGGTCACGGCTGGTTCCGTGCCAGGCAGTACCCACCACCGTCCCGTCGATCCGCCCGACCAGCATCGTGTCAGCCAGCGACGGGTCGTGGGTCCCGGCCAGGAATTCCGCCAGGAATCCGCCCTCCGCCGGGACCATCCACGGATCGAACGGCCGCGTCAGAAAGCTGTACGTCTCCTGCTGTGCCGCACCTGTACCGCGGCCTTCGCCGGGCCCCAGCACGCTTGCCACCAGTTCCTCGCCGTTCGGCAGCGCGAATACCTTCTCCATGCCGTTTCAACTCCGGTGCCGCGTTCCTGGGTGCCACAATAGCCGCTCTGACCCGGGATTGAAGGAGCAGAACGCATGTCGCTACAGGGCAAGGCCGCATTGGTCACCGGCGGCGGAACCGGCGTGGGCCGCGCCACGGCGCTCAAGCTGGCCGAACGCGGGGCCAACGTGGCCGTCAACTACTCGCGCTCGGCCGACGAAGCCGCCCAAACCGCCAACGACATCCAGGCGCTCGGCGTCGAGGGCCTGGCCATCCAGGCCGATGTCGCCTCGGATGCCGCGGTCGTGGCCATGGTCAAGCAGACCGTCGCCGCCTTCGGCCGCCTGGACATCGTGGTCAACAGCGCCGGCACCACCTTCTTCGTCGACTACGACGACCTGGACGGCATGAAGGACGAGTACTGGGACCGCATCCTGGCCGTCAACCTCAAGGGCCCATTCTTTGTCAGCCGCGCCGCCGCGCCGCACTTGAGGGCCGGCGGCGACGGCGTAATCGTCAGCATCTCCTCCCTGTCGGGCATCACCGGCACCGGCTCCTCCATCGCCTACGCGGCCTCCAAGGGCGCGTTGAACACCATCACCAAGTCGCTCGCCCGCACCCTGGCCCCGGAGATTCGCGTCAACAGCGTGGCTCCCGGCCCCATCGACACCCGTTGGATGATCGGGCACGAGGATTTCCTGCAACGGGCCATCGACCGCAGTCCCGTCAATCGCGCGGCCACGCCCGAAGACATTGCCGCCGGCGTGCTCCTGCTCGTCGAGAACCCCATCATGACCGGCGAGGTCCTGGTGATGGACAGCGGTTGCGGCCTGTAACGCCGCGCTGCGGGCGGTGTCGAAACGAGCGCCTTAAAACTGGAACCCCCGCCGCGGCGGGGGTTCCGTTCATCACCGTGCGTCCACGGGACTCCTGCTGGAGCGGCGTCCTACTCCTGGGTGTGCCCCGTGCCCCCGCAGCGGGAGCAGGTGCGCCAAAAAGCCGTCTCGCCGTAATACGAACGGCTGACGTGGCGCCCTGTGGGGGCGTAGCGCAGCGATCCGCGCCCACCGCAGCGGACGCAAGCTTCGTGTCCGCTGGTCGCGGTGTAGGTGGCCCGTGGGCCGACGTAGTGAGTCATCGTTCCCTCCTCATTGTGGGAACTTCCGCCAGATCTCCACGATCCGGTCTTCGGGCTGACGCCGTTGTCAGCACTTCCACTGTACACGAGCGCCGGGCCTCGTCAAGCCATGAACCCTTCGGTCCCCGAATCACTGGCGGACCGCACCCTTAAACCCCGAGGGGCGCCGGGTGTCCCCCCGGCGCCCCTCGCAATGGGCAGCGGTCGAGTGACCTAGCGGCTCGGCGCCGTGCGGAGAAAGAGCACGACCTTCCAGAGTTCTTCCTCGGTCATGCCGCCGGTCTCCTGCGGCTGGTCGGCGTCCGCGATGCACTGCGAGCGAATCTTCTCGCGAACCTGGGACGCCGTCTTGAACTCAGTGTGCGGGGCGCCCAGTTCCGCCGGAATGCTGTGCGGCACATCGCCGATGTCGTCTTCGCCGATCGCCGTGTTGCCGTGCCAGGCCTTCAGGAAGATGGCGCCCGGGTCACTCGCCAATTGCGCCTGGAAGTCCTCGGCCTTGAAGCTGGCCGGCCGCGGCGAGTACAACTGGTACTGCGGCCCGAATCCATCGGCCGCGTAGCCATGGCAGGTGGCGCAGACCGTCAGATAGAGCTGCTCGCCATCTTTCATCACGTCCTCGGTGTCGGGACATGGGTTTGCAGGACAGGTGCCTGTGGCGGCGCATGCCGGTTCCGGAAACTCCGTGACTCCGGGTGGCTCGCATGCCGCAAGCAGGACGAGTGCGACGAGCGTGACCGCCAGAGCGCCGATCAATCCGCGGCGCAGCGAAATCTTCATACTCCCGTCCCCCAGGGTTGGCCGTTGGTTGCCGGCTTCGAGCAGTCAATGTAACGCGCCGCCTTCCCCACGCGCCACCACCCGCCCCTCCTACACCGAATCCGCCAACGCCCCACGAGTGCGCCGCCACCACGAGAAGATCCTGTAACGTCCCACCGGCCGCCAACCGCAGCCTAAAGCGTTACCCTTGCCCCGCGTGCGGCCCGGAGGCTAGGCCATGCGAGCGGCGCTTCACACCCTGATGTTCGGCGGCTATCCCCTGCACCGAGTGGCGCCGGCCGCCCGTCAGATCGGCTACACGGGCGTCGCCCTCATGTGCCGCCCTCCGCACCTCGACCTTGACAACCCCGGCCCCTCCGCCAACGCGGGCTCCCGAGTCCTCACCGAATCCGGCCTCCAGGTCGTCGGCCTTGCCTCCGGCCTCGGCCGTCCCGCGTCCTTCACCGGCGCTCCCGCCCAGGCCGAAATGGACGGCGTGCGCCGTGCCCTCGAGGCCGCCAACCTCCTTAGCGCTGGCTTGCTCCGGCTCTGGGGTGGCGCCGACGGCCTGTCGGTCGACAACGCCAACGAGCTCTCGGCCGCCGCTTCCTGGTACGGCCACGCAGCCTCGCTCGCCGCCGACGCCGGCGTACGGGTCACCATCGAGGTCCACGCCCAGGGCCTCGCCTCCAGCACCTCAGCCACCTGCCGCCTGGTCGACGCCATCAACGACCCTAACCTCGGCGCCGCCCTGGACACCGGCAACCTGCACGCGGCCGCCATGTCCGTCGGTGCGGACGATGTCGCCCAACTCGGCGCCCGCATCTTCGACGTCCACGTCAAGGACATGCGCGGCCTGCCGGACGCCGAGGGCCACACCCTCGAAGTCGACGGCCGCTACTACGTCCACGTACCGCTCGGCGAGGGCGACGTACGCAACGGCGAGACGCTCGGCCAGCTTGCCGCTGGCGGCTACACCGGTTGGATCGCCAACGAATCCGAGTGCTCTTGGCCCGACTGGGACACCTCCGTCGCCGCGGCCCGCCACGAATATGCCGAACTCAACAAACTCATCCAGGCCGCCCATGCCTGAAATCGCGCCGCGTCTCCGTCCCGCCCACCGCCCGGGAGCACCAAACGATGCACGTCGCCTTTAGCTGGGACCCCAGCCTCTTCAACTACCGCAACATGCTCGGCAACCCCTACGGCGGCCTGCTCGTCGAGGCCCTCCAGCGTCACGGCTACTCGTTCGAACTCATCAGCCTCAATCCCCAAGGGGACATCGAAGGCGTGACGCCTGGCTGGGTGTGGCGCAATCGCGGTCGCGTCCACGGCATCCACCTGCACTGGCTGCAGGGCGTCACCAATACGGAAACCGCCACCAAAGCCTGGCTCCAGATGGGGGCCTTTACCTTCGCCCTGCTCCTGGCGCGGGTGCTGGGCTGCCGCGTCATCTGGACGCTCCACAACATGCTGCCCCACGAACGCCCGCACTGGGGCGTCGACGTGGTCGGCCGCTACGTCATGGCCCTGCTGGCCAACTCCATCATCTGCCACTGCGAGTACGCCGCCCGCGCCTACACCCGCCGTTTCATCCGCCGCCGCAACCTGTTCGTCATCCCCCACGGCGACTTCCGCAACGCCTACCCCGCCGACGTCACCCGCCAGGCAGCCCGCCGCGAACTCGGCATTCCCGAGGACGCCTTCGTGTACACCTCCTTCGGCAACATCCGCGGCTACAAGGGCCACGACGACATGCTGGAAGCCTTCAAGGGCCTGGAGGGCGACCACCTCCGCCTCGTCGTCGCCGGGCAGCGCCACCAGTTCTACGAGGGCGTCGTCGGCAACGAATCCGTCGGCGATCCCCGCGTCCTCATGCACGAGGGCAAGGTCCCCATCGACAAGCTCCAGGTCTACTTCCACGCCGGCGACGTGGCGGTCTTCCCCTACCGCGACGCCCTCACCAGCGGCGCCATCATCACCGCCCTCGGCTTCGGCTGCCCCATCATCGCCACCCGCGTGGGCTGCATCCCGGAGCTGCTCGACGACACTGGCGCCGGCGTCCTGGTACCACCGGCCAATATCCCGGCCCTGCGTGCCGCGATGAAGGACGCCCAGGACTGGAACCTGACCAAGCGAACCCAGGCCGCCCACGCCGTCGCCGACGACCTGGGCTGGGACCGCATTGCCCGGCAGACCATGGAGGCCTACGGCCCGGCGCGTTCCTCATAAACCCCGCGCGCGGCGCGGCGCCGGCGGCTAGATGTTCAGTGGCGCCGGCGGTCGCGGAACCGGCGCCTGCTCAGCGTCCCGAGTCTCGCTAAACAGCCCGATTTCAGCCGCCGAGGCGTAATCCGCAGCCCCAAACGTGGAATAGATCTTCAGCATCGCGTATCGAATGGGCACCGGCGTATCCACGTCAAAGATCAGCTTCAGCTCCGGCGCGGCCGCCGTGAACCGTCCAATGCTGACCAGCGCGTCGGGATGTGTCCGGGGATCCTCCAGCGAGGCCAGCACCTCGAACTCCCGGATGTAGCTGGCCTCCGGCTCATCCGGATGGTTCCAGATAATGACTTTCCGAACCGGCGTGCGAAACCGCACTTCGTAGATCGCGGTCAGCGGAAAGTCCGGCCCGCCCGACCGCCAGGCCATGAACTGCGGGTCGAATAGACCGTCCTGCAGCCGCTTGGGGCCGTGGTCGCCCGCCGCGTCGGCGCTGGAACTGATGGCCAGCAGTTCACCGCCATTCACGATTTCCAGGAGGTCGAAGCCTTCGCCGTCCAGGTTCGAACTCTGCTGCAACCCAACCTGAATCCGGCGAACGACTTCCGGCTCAATTCCCTCTTCTTGCGTCGTCCGCAGCGCCAACACCGCCGGAATCACCCCGGCGGCCAGCAAGAAACCGAATATCAAAAAAGAAGTCAACGTGCGGCTTGAGGTCAAAATGCGCCAGAAGTTGCGCGGCGTTGGTCGGCGACTCGCGGCAATCTCGGCCGCCCGCGACTCTTGCTCGGCCCGCACGGTGGCCTCATGCCCGTCGTGCCAGCGGTCGCGTTGCGCGTCCACGGCCGACTGCCGCCGCGCCCACGCCCCTCGGCTGGCGCCGCGCTCGACGGAGCGCTGCGGCGTGGTCATCGCCGGCCGCGGAACGGCCAGGCCGCGACGTCAAGGCGCCGACGACGCGTCATTGCGCGTAGGCCCTGTCCAGGAACTCGGCCACGTGCATCACGTCCAGCTCGAGCCCGCGCCGCCGCGCGCCCGACTGGATGTGCAGCAGGCATCCCGGATTGGCGGACACGATGATCGAGGCGCCGGTCGCCTCAATCGCGTCCAGCCGCTGTTCCAGGATCGCCAGCGAAATCTCGGTGTCGGTCACGCTGTACAGCCCCGCCGCGCCGCAGCACACCGTTGGATTCTCCATCTCCACCAACTCCACGCCCGGTACCGCCGCCAGCAGGTCGCGCGGCTGCTGCGAGACCCCCTGCGCGTGCACCAGGTGACAGGCGTCTTGATAGATCACCCGCTCCTTCACCTCGCCGGCCGGCGCCTCCGCCCCAATCTCGACGAGGAACTCCGACAGATCCCGCACCCGCTCGGCGAACGCATGGGCGCGGGCGGCATAGCGTGGGTCGTCCGCCAGCAACTCGCCGTATTCCTTCAGCGTCGATCCGCAACCGGCCGAATTGATGATGATGGCCTCGTACTCGGCCGAATCGAACGCGTCAATGTTGCGACGCGCCAGGTAGCGCGCCGTTTCGCGATCGCCGCCGTGGACGTGCAGCGCCCCGCAGCAACGTTGGTGTTCCGGGATATGCACGTCGCAGCCGTTGTGAGCCAGCACCCGCAGCGAGGCGCGATGCGCTTCGGCAAACGACACGCTCATGATGCAGCCCGTGATGAAGGCGACCGAGCGACGGCGCTCCCCAGCCGCCGGCACAAACCGCAGATCGGAGGCCTGCAGGAATCGGTCCGACACCGGCGGGGACAGCGCCTCCACCTCGGCCAGCGGCGGCGCAATCCAGCGCAGCAAGCCCAGCTTCCGCACCAGCGTCTGCATCCCCGTGCGCTGATAGAGCCACAATCCCCGCGCCGCCAGTCGAAACAGCTTTGGCCGCGGAAATACCACCCGCAGCGCGGTCTGTGCGATGCGGCGGCGCCTGGGCAGCAGCTTGGCCTGTACGGTCTGCGCCCGCACCGACTCGATCAGGGCCCCGTACTTCACGCCGGACGGACAGGCCGTCTCGCACCCCCGGCAGTCCAGGCACTGGAAGGTGTGTCGCAGGAAGGCTGGACTGTCCAGCGCCATCCGTCCGTCCTGCACCGCGTCGATCAGCTGGATGCGCCCACGCGGCGAATCCATCTCCAGCCGCAGAACCCGGTAGGTCGGACACTCGTTGAGGCACAGCCCGCAGTGAACGCAACTGGACAGAATGGACGCTTCAGGAGCGTCCATCTCAGAGAATCCCAACCGCGCGGGTTCCACGGCCATGCTTAGGTCACCACAAAGCGTCCGCGATTGATTATCCGACCTGGATCGAAGGCCGCGCGCAACGCGTCCATGGCCAGCACGTCCGGCGCCTCCGCCGATACGCCCCAGACCCCGGCGGCCTGCTTCACCTCAACCGGAGCCGACTCGATAGCCAGCGTGCCGCCCAGGCGTTCCGCCGCCGACCGAAGACGCTGCACAAACGCCGTCAGCACCCCGGCATCGTCCGACCCGACAGCCCGCACGCGGACCACGCCGTTCAGCGCCCGAGCGCTGGCAACGGTTCGCAGTCCCAGGTCCTCGCCAATCTCCGCCGCGCTGCCCAGCAGCGATGGCGTCTGGCTGGAGAGCGCACTCAGGCGGCACGTCGCCTGGTCCACAACCTCCACGCGCGGGCGAGCCAGCGCGTCGGCGTCAAACCAGAACCGCTCCTGCGCCGGACCTTCCAGCATCACGCCTTCGCCCAGGGCGAAGGGTGCAACGGCCTCGCTCACCATCGCAAGCTGGGCGGCCACCCCGCCAGCCGTGCCCGGCACGCGAATGGCCAGCCACCAGTTGGCCGCGCTTGCGGCGTCGACGTCCGCCGTCAGGTTCCGCTGCACCAGATCGAAGCCACTACACATCAGGGGACAGTCGATAACCGCCCCGATTGCCGATCCGGCCGCGGCTGGATCGGCAAAGGGAACCACCTGCGTGCGCTCCACCGACGGACGCGGCGTGATCTTCAGGTTGACTCGGGTGACGATCCCCAGCGTGCCAAACGCCCCGATGTGCGCCTTGGGCAGGTCGTAGCCGGTCACGTTCTTCACCACCATGCCGCCGGACCTTGTGACCAGACCGTTCACCCCGGCGACCTCCAGGCCGATCACTAGGTCGCGGGCCGTGCCCGACCCCGCCCGGCGCGGTCCCGACAGGTTGGCGGCCACCATCCCACCGACGGTGGACGCGGTGCCGCCCGCCGGATCCAGCGCCAGCATCTGCCCGGCCTCGGCCAGCAGCGCCTGCACCTTCGCCAGTCGCGCGCCGGCCGCCACCGCCAGGGTCAGGTCTGCCGGTCGGTACTCGATCACATCGTCGAGTCCGCTGAGATCGAGCAGCACGTCCGCTCGCTCGGGCGGCGTGCCCAGTCCCGAATGCGTGCCCCCGCCTCGGGGAACCACCACCACGCCCATGCGATGGCAGATCGCAAGCACTGCCGCAACAGCATCCGGCGCGTCCACTCGCGCGCGCAGCGCCGGCAGCACCCCGTCGACCACCTCACAAGCGGGATCGGCGGGACCGACGGCGTCGGCCGGCAATTCATCCGCCAACGCCTGCTGAAGCTCAGCAGAAACCGGCGCAGGGTTCGGTGCCATGATGTGCAGTATCGGCGGCGCGCCGGGGCGCGCTCAATCGGTCACACGTCGCAATGATCGTAGCGAGAACCAGGGCCAGCCTGCGGGATGCGCGGGCGCGCCTGCCTCATCCCGTCGGCGTGGTGCCAACCATGGGCGCGCTGCACGACGGACACCTGGCCCTCCTGCGGGCCGCCCGGCGGCGCGACCGCTCGGTTGTCGCCACCCTCTTCGTCAACCGCACCCAGTTCAACGACCCGGCGGACTATGCCGCCTACCCGAAAGACGAATCGGCGGACCTGGCCGCCTTCGAGGCCTGCGGCGTGGATCTCGTATTCGCGCCAACCACCGACGAAATGTACCCCGCTGGCTTCGAAACCCGGATTGACCCTGGACCGATCGGCGCCGACCTCGAAGGCGCCCGACGGCCCGGCCACTTCGCCGGCGTCGCCACCGTCGTGGCCAAGCTCTTCAACCTCACCCAGCCCACCCGCGCCTACTTCGGTCAGAAGGACTGGCAACAGACCCGCGTCATCGACCGTATGGTGCGGGACCTGAACCTGCCGATTGATCTCGTAATCGTTCCCACGGTCCGGGACCCCGACGGCCTGGCCCTCAGCAGCCGCAACGTTCGGCTTTCAGCCGAACAGCGCCAGGCCGCATTGTCCCTCTGGCGGGGACTGTCGCTCGCGCGCGATGCCTGGGACGACGACGAACGGTTACCCGCGTCGCTGGCCGACGTGCTGAGGTCGACGGTGCGGGCCGAGCCGCTGGCCGAACTTGGCTACGCGGAGGTCCGCCACGCTCTGACCCTCGAACCGGTAGCCACGGCCGACCCGCCCCTGGTAATCGCCGTCGCGGCCGAAATCGGCGGCGTTGGCCTGATCGACAACGTCGTGCTGGGGGACGGACTGTTGGACGAGACCGCGCCCTAGATCTGCCGTCGCCAGGCGCGAGTCGACCGCCCGCAGTCAAATGGGCTGGATAAGGGCGAGGCCGGGAATGCCCAGAAAGTCGCGGTCGTCGGAGGCAAGCGGGCACTCGCGCATCAGGGCCGTGGCGGCAATCCACGCGTCCGCGACGTCGAGCGTTCGACCCATCCCTTTCAGATCGCTGCGCAAGCGGGCCGCAACCGCCACGAGCTTCGACCCAGGTTCAAGCCACACAATTTCGTATCTTCCGATATGCCGGCTCAGCCGCCGCCTTCGCGCTTCACCCCAGCCGCCGCTGTGCATCCCAAATAGGAGCTCTTCAAGGGTCTGGAAGGAGATCAGCCAGCGACGGCCGGCAAGCCGTTCCTGATAGACGGCGAATCGCTCATCGTCAGCCTCGTTGTACAGGATTGACACGACCGAAGTGTCGAGCACAACGAGCTCCGAGCTAGTTGCCATCAGTGACCGCGGCTCTCGCGCAGCGCGCGCTCAAAGGCTTCCCATTCTTCGGGAGTTCCGTCGAACTTCGGCATGTTTTTCGGGTCCAGCACCGGAGCCTTGCCGAACTTGGCGACGACGAAGGCCGACGGGCGGAGGTAGTCGAGCTCGGCCTCGACCGCGGCAAAGATAGGGGCGATTCGGTCCGCGTTTGGAGCTTCGACCCAGAGGCGCGGGAGCCCCATGCGAAGTCGGATGGTGAGTGGGGAGCAGGCGCCGGTGACAAAGGTCTCGCGGCGAAGAACGTGCGTCTGGATGATGGCGGCGCGGAAGACGAACAGATGCTCCTCTTGCCCCAGCAACCGGCGGCTGTCGTCAGCGTTTACGGCGACCCAGTCAGGCCGGATGCCGCCCTGCTCCCAGGCCTCGTCGATGGCAGCGCTCACGGCGAACGCCAGGAGGTTGCCGTACTGGGGGCGCTGGACACCCTTGAGATGCAGCAGCCCCCGCAGTTCGCCGGCCGTTCCACGTCCCGAAATAATCTGCCGCCCCAGCGTCTTGCGAAGCCGCATGAGCAGGTGAAATGCGGCGTCCGCCATCGATTCCGGCGCCCGGTCGAGGTGGACGGCGAACTCGACGGTAATCGGTTCACGGTCGGGCCATTCAGGTTCGTAGCGCACAGCGTCGCCAGTCGCCGCCTCAGCCGTGGGCTCGACCGTCAGCTGCTCACGGGCGGCGACGACCGACGGATCGTCGGCGGGAACGACGGGGATCGAATCGAGAATGGCCGCTTCCGAATGCGGGTTCAGGCCAAGCCGGGTGCCGCGCAGGAAGGTATCCGGGTCGACCTCGACCGCGGGACCGCCGGGCCTGAGGGACGCAAGCCGCCGGGTCAAGGCGATGGCGGCGCTGGCTGTCGAGCCAGCCTCGTAGGTGCTCACCTGGGCGGCTCACTTCCGACGGCAGGCAACGCGCCCGCCCGCGTGAAGCCCTGGGACAACACGGCGAGATTGTAATCGGTGGGCGTCGGCTGGTGGCGAGTATCAGCGGCCAGTCGCGGTCGGTTCGTGGCGCGTGAAGCGCGTTGAGCGTGGCTCGCGGGGTTGGATGGGCGAGCCCCGGGATGTCCCTAGCCGGTACTCCAGCCGAGCGCCGTGGCAACGGCCTCGGTCCTGGCCTCGACCTCCGCCGGCTCGGGCGCATATCGCACGGCCGCGCCGGGGTCCTTGAGTCCCGTGCCGGTCAGCACACAGACCACGCGCTTGCCCATCGCCTCGCCGCCGCGAGCCCGGTGCAACAGCCCCGCCACTGAGGCGGCCGACGCCAGTTCCACGAAAATGCCCTCGTCGGCCGCCAGCAGCCGGTAGGCCTCCACGATCTCCTCGTCGCTGACCGCCTCGATCGTGCCGTCCGACTCGTCGCGCGCCTGCACGGCTCGTTCCCAGTTGGCCGGGTTGCCGATGCGGATAGCCGAGGCCACGGTGTCGGGATTGGCCACGGGCTCACCGGCGACGATGGGCGCGGCGCCCGCCGCCTGGAATCCGCGCATGACCGGGAGCTGCCTGGCCCGGCCGGCCTTCGTATAGGCGCGGAACCCCTGCCAGTACGCCGTGATATTGCCGGCGTTCCCCACCGGGATATATAGCTCGTCCGGCGCCTCGCCCAGCGTGTCCACGACCTCGAAGGCCGCCGTCTGCTGCCCTTCCAGCCGGTACGGGTTGACCGAGTTGACCAGCGCCACGCCCGGACGCGCCGCCAGTTCGCGGACCACGGCTAGGCCGTCGTCGAACGAGCCCTGGATCGGAATCACGCGCGCGCCGTAGATCAGTGCCTGCGCCACCTTGCCCAGCGCTACGCCGCGAGCCGGAATAATCACCCCGGTGGGCGTCCCGGACCGCGCCCCGAACGCGGCCGCCGAAGCCGCCGTGTTTCCGGTGGAGGCGCAAATAAACGAGTGCGCGCCCTCTTCGATGGCTTTGGCCGCGGCCACCGCCACCCCCCGGTCCTTGAACGAGCCGGTCGGATTGCAGCCCTCCAGCTTGAGCCAGACCTCCGGCACACCCAGGCGGCGCTCCAGCGATCCGGCGCGAACCAGCGGCGTGTCGCCTTCGCCAATGGTGAGGTTCGGCGTCGCCTCGCCAACAGGCAAGAACTCGCGGTAGCGCTCGATTACCCCCGGCCGCGGGGAACCCTTCATTCCGCCAGGTCCTCGACCCGAATCATGCTGGCGACCGAGGCCACGACGTCCAGATCCGCAATGGCGGACAGCGCGCCCTGCACCGCTGCTTCCTGGGCCTCGTGCGTCAGGAACACCAGCTCCGCGCGGCCCGCGTTTTCGTCCACTTCCTTTTGGATGACGGACGCGATGCTGATGGCGTGCTCGCCGCAAACGGCGCCAATGCTGGCCAGCACCCCCGGCTGGTCCTTCACCCAGAGCCTGAAGTAGTAGCGCGAGCGAACCTCGGCCATCGGCAGCACGCATAGGTCGCCGTCCAGGGACATGGGAATCCGGTCGTGCACCGCGCGTCGAATGTTGTGGCCCAGGTCGATCAAGTCGGCCACGATGGCGCTGGAGGTGGGCTCTGGGCCTGCCCCTCGGCCGATGAACAGAGCACGGCCCAGCAGATCGCCGTCCAGCAGCACGGCGTTGAAAACCCCGTCCACCTGGGCCAGCAGCACGTCTTGCTGGATCAGCGCCGGATGTACCCGGGCCTCGAAGCCGTTTGACGCCCGCTTGGCGATGGCCAGCAGCTTGATGCCGTAACCCAACTCCGCTGCGTAGCGGAAGTCCGCCGCGCTGATGCCCGTGATGCCCTCGCGATAGACATCCTCCGGGCTGACGGCGCAGTTGAAGGCCAGCGAGGCCAGAATCACCAGCTTGTAGGCCGCGTCAATGCCTTCGATGTCGTTGGTCGGATCCGGCTCGGCGTATCCCAACCGTTGGGCGTCCGCTAGGGCGGCGTCGAAGTCCAGGCCGCCGGAGGCCATCTCCGTCAGGATGTAGTTGGTCGTGCCGTTGATGATGGCGTGCACTTCGCGGATCTGGTTGGCCGCCAGGTCCTGCCGAAACGGTCCGATCACCGGGATGCCGCCGCCCACGCTCGCCTCGAAGTACAAGTCGCGCCCTTGCGCCGTGGCCAGTTCCAGCAGCTCGATCCCGTGCGTGGCCATCACTTCCTTGTTGGCGGTCACCACGTGCTTGCCGGACCGCAGCGCACGGCGGATATAGCTGTTGGCGGGCTCGACCCCGCCCATCAATTCCACCACGACGTCAATTGACTCGTCGTCCAGCACGTCGTCCACGTTGACTGTGAGCTGGGAGGCGTTCAGCGGCACGTCGCGTCGACGGTTGGGATCGCGGATTAGCGCCCGCCGAACCTGAAACGACCGACCAATTTGGCGTTCCAGGTAGCCGGACCGCTCGCTGACCGTGCGCACCACCGCCGAACCGACCGTCCCCAATCCCAGGAAGCCAAGGCCGATCTCTGCGGACATCCGCCCCTCGCTGCTCACGGAAATTGCCGCGTGAAGAATAACCCCGTTTGACCAGAATCAGACCGGCTATCGGAGGTTCCTGCCCGGGGAGTCTCTTGTAGAACCCTGCCTCGTCCGCGCAGGCGGGTCCGATCTTCACCCTCTCCAAGGGGAGAGGCAGGTTCGGCCGTCTTCGGCCGAAACCGGTGAGGGGTCTTCCGGGCAACCAGCCTCGGGTTATTCAAGGGCTCCCGGGCCGTCGATGACCGGCGGGCATGCGCCCTGCGACCGGCCACTACGGTCGACGCGGCGACGTAACCGTGCGGCGGTAGGCGTAGCCCAACAGCACGCGCGCCACCCCGGCCACCGGCAAAGCAATCACCATGCCGGTAATTCCCCAGATTTGCAGGCCCGCAAAGATGGCGAACAGAGCTATCAGGGGATGGACGCGCACCACCCGGCCCACCACGTTCGGAATTACGAAGTAGTCCTCGAGTTGCCGCAGCACCGTGTACATCACGGCCACCACGACGCCCGCCACCCAACCCGGCCAGCCGAAGTTATTGGCCGTGACCAGCGCCAATCCGATGGGTGGAATGGCGGCCATGATCGGTCCGAAAACCGGGATCAACTCCAGGAATCCCGTGGCTATCGCCAGGATCACGGCGAACGGGATACCGATGATCGACAGCCCAATGAACGTGGTCACGCTCATGATGACCACCAGGATGATCTCGCCCCGAATGAAGGCGCCGAGGACGCTGTGGATGCGGCCGATCAGCTCCTCGGTCTCGGCCCGCGGACCCGCTGGAATCCGCTCCATGAGTCCACGAAATAGCTCGGGACCGGCCAGCAGCAGGTAACCGGCCGCAACCACGGCCAGCACGCCGTGAATCAGGAGGTCAAAGGCGCTGCGGAACGCGCCGACCGCCCGCGAGGCATCGGTCAGCATGCTGGTCGCGCCCGCCGTCAGCCCGTCGATCACGTCCTGCACGACCAGTGGCTGCCCCAGGAACTCTGACGGCAAAGCGGCTTCGAGGTCCGCAATAATCGACGGAAGTTCCGTCGCCAGGCGGTCGAGTTCGTCGACCACGCGCGGAATGATCAGGAAGCCCAGCAGGGTCAGAAGTCCGATCCCCAGGGCATAGAAAATCGCCACCGCCGCCGGACGGGGGACGCGCGCAAGCCGAACCAGCCCGTTAACCGCCGGGTTGAAGACGTAAGCGAAGATCCCCGCCCACACAAACGGGCCCACGATCTCCCGCGCGCCCCACAACACCAGGCCCGCCAGGATCGCAATGAACATCGCCACCGTGCGCCGCGTGCGCGGCGACCAGCGATAGACCGGCTGCTCCCCGCGTACGGACGCGCCGTTAGCCGGTGAATCGGGCGGTCGTGGGTCTGGAGTCTGCTGGTCGGATGGCGAGGCGGAGGCCTCGGGCGGGTCGGGTGCCGACACCGTGCTCGGTTCGGAGATTGGGGGACGTGCGTTGATGGTAGACGACCATCGGCCCCGGCGGAGCGGTTCTCTTCAGCCCGAGGCCGGCCGTCCCGCGCGTAACTCGGTGGAGGAAACGTCCACTCGCAACTCCCCGGCTGGAATCGCCTCAAACAATCCGGCGACCTCGGAAGGCATCGTCAAGTCGCTCAACTGAAGAAAGCGGCCGCGCTCCAGGCGGCCGGCCACCACAAACCTCGAGCCCAGGGACCGCAACTCGCACAGCGCGCCGAGCATGGCCGCCACCCCGCCGTAATAGACCGGATCGACGATGCGACGCGCCGTGTCCGCCCCCACCACGAACGCCGCACCAGGTAATAGGCGGGCTTTCTCAACGAACGTCGGGGCGGCTGTCAGGATCAGGCAGGCACGACCACTGAACTGGGCGGCTCGGCGCAGGACCTCGGCGGAAGGCAGCGGCGGCTTATCCACGTTGGTGATCGACAACTCGTAGGCCACCGGATCGCCGAACCGCCGCCGGGCCGCCTCCCATAGCGCCTGGTGCGCCTCGTGCCACGGATTGAACGACCCGGGCACCAGCGCCGTCGGAATCTTCCCGCCCGGCCGCCGCCGGCCGTCCGGGTAGGCGGTCACCCAGGACTGCGTGCCGTCATGGACGACCGCCAATTCATCGTCTTCGCCCTCGACGGCGCGTACCACGAAGGCAAGGTCCGACCCCGCCACTTCGCGCCAGGGAGCCACACCCACCGCGTCCGCCAACAACGCCACGATCGCTCGCTCGGCGGCCGTCTCCTGCGCCTGCCGATTGGCGTGACGGGCCGAGAACGGCAACTCGAGTGCAACGGTTCGCGACCCATCAAACGCTGCCGCGTGCAGGCGGTCCTCCCCCCGTCGCACCCGATCCGTGGCCAGCGCCGCCGTGGCCCCCAATCCGACCACCGGGATGGAGGCATCGGGTCGTAGCTCTACGGCCCGCCCGAAAGCACGCCGCGCCATTTGCTGGGCCGTCTCGGCCGAGCACGCCTGCCCCGGCGCCTCGCCCAGGTAGCCGGCCACCGCCTTTGGCCCGTACGGCACCGCAACATCCAGCACCGTGCGCGACCCACCCGGCCGCCGCAGCAACAGCGGAATGGCCCCCGTCCCGCCCCCCGTCAACACCAGCGCCGCCGCCGTGCGCGAGGCGTGAATACTGTGCACCAGCCCATCCAAACCGCCTTCTACGGCGGACACGCTTGAACTACGCCAGGTCCAGCAGCACGCGGCCGTCCGCCACCTGCACCGGATACACGCGCACCCGCGCTCGGTCCGGATCGGCTAACGCCCGGCCCGTGGCCAGGTCGAAGATCCAGCCGTGCCACGGGCATTGCAGCAACGTCCGACCACCCGTCTGGTACTCGATGTGGCCGCCTACGGACTCCGCGTGAACGTTGCCCTTGCACCGGCCGGACGACAGCCGCGCCCCCTGGTGCGCGCACACGTCGCGGGCTGCGTAGAACTCTATGCCCGAGTTCACGACGACAAAGCCGCGACCCTCAATCTCGACGCGCGTGGGCTGGCCGACCACGAAGTCGGCCACAGCCCCTACGTCATGCACGCTCGAAGTCGTAAAACGCCGTCGCGTTCCCGGACATGATCTTCTGCCGCAACTCGCCCCGCACCACCGACGGCAGCGCGCGGTCCGGCGCGTCGAAGTCCCAGTGCGGGTAGTCGGTGGCGAACATCAGGAAGTCGTCCCGGCCGATCATGTCGAAGATCTGCAGCAGATGCTGCGGGTTCGGCGGCTCGTCCATCGGCTGCGTCGTCATCCGGAAATGCTCCAGGATGTACTCGCTCGGCAGCTTGCGCAGCCAGGGCACTTCCTCTTTCAGCCCCTTGTAGTTCTTGTCGAACCGCCACATCAGCGGCGGCATCCACGAGAACCCGCCCTCGATCAGCGCAATCCGCAGGTTCGGCAGCCGCTCGAAGATGCCCTCCGACACCAGGCTCAACACCTGCGCCTCGAACGCCTGCGTCATCCCCGTGTGATCTTCCAGGTAGTACGACGGCCAGCCGGTCGCCGTTATCGGGTGGTTCCCCCACCCGCCAAAGTGAATCCCCACCGGCAGGTCCATGTCGGCGGCCGCCTCGAACATCGGGTAATAGTGGCGCTTCCCATACGGTGCGTTGCCGCGAACCGTCAGAATCACCTGCACGAATCGCCCGTCCTTGCCGCAACGCCGGATCTCCTCCGCCGCTGCCTCTGGAATCTGCGGCGTCACCGTGATGGAGCTCCGCCAGCGTTCGTCGCTGTCCAGCCACACGTGCCGCTGCCACTCGTTCACCGCCCGCGCCAACGCGATGCTGAAGTCGTCGTTATGCACGTGACCCGCCGCGTACAGCGGCGTCAGAATCCCGAACTGCATGTCCCACTCGTCCAGCAACTGCTCACGAACGAAGTCGGGATCCGCACCGGGCTTTAGCCCGTTCGGCGGCCACGCGTCGCGTCGCGCGGCATTCTCGTAGCCCTTCGGATACTGCGTGCCCGGCGGCGCCGCAAAGCCGGATTGCTTGACGTACTGCACCCACCGGTCCGACATGAACGGCGTCAGGTCCTGAATCGTGTTCGGATACGGATGAACGTCGCAGTCGATAACAGTCAGCGAGGTACGGCCGTTCGCGGCCTCCGCAGCCGCCGGCGCGTCAAGGACAGCCTGTGCCATGGAACCCCCTCCTTACCGCCCGATACTCGCCACCCACACCCCACCCGTCAAGACCCAGCGGCCCGCAGCGAACCCACGCATCCCCGCTCGCTACGGTAGAGCCCTGCGCCTACCTGGCCAGCGGCGTCTCAACGACTACTTCGGCAGCCCACAATCGTCATACAGAAAGTCGCCGTGCTCAACGGCCGACGGTCCGTCGCGGAGATGCCTGGCGCAGCGTTTGGAGATGCCGCGCATTTCCTTCAGCCGATCCTCCACGCTGCGTTTTCGCCACTCACGCGCCAGGCGCTCCCGGAGCGCCACGGCTATCGCTTCGGAAACCGTCTCGCCGGTAAGCCGCGCTAAGTCGTTGGCCAGCCGGCAAGTTTCTTCGTCGGTGATGACGATGCCGGACGCCGTCCTGTCCCCGTCCGGATCTCGCCCCATCCTCAACTGACCAACCGCAGGATCAGCGTCAGCGCCGACATGCCGGCCGACACCACCACGCCCACGCCCAGCCCCACCATCCATTTGATGAGCCGGTTCTCAAGATTGGCCAGATCGGCCTTCGTCGCCAGGTGCTCGTAGCCCCCTTGCAGGTGGCTGACTTCGCGCTCGACCTGGCTCACGCGTCCCTCAAGTGCGGCCATAACCCTTCCAATCCCCGATGACCGCCCCTGGATGTCTCCAGCGTATCAAGGCCTCAATCGGTCTCCGCTATTCCACCTATGTGACCATGCCCCCATGCACCTCCACGCCCTCCTCTTCGACCTCGACGACACCCTCATCCCCGACGAAAGCGCCTCCGAAGCCGCCTTCCTCGCCGCCTGCGCCCCCGTCGCCGACCGTTACGGCCTCCACCCCGCCGCCGTCGCCCGTTCCGCCGGCGCCTGCGCCCGCCAGCTCTGGCACGCCTCCGACCACAACGACTACTGCCAATCCATCGGCATTAGCTCCTGGGAAGGCCTCTGGGCCGACTTCACCGGCGACGCCCCCGACCTCCGGCGCCTCCACGCCTGGGCACCCGCCTATCGACGCCAAGCCTGGACCCGCGCCCTCGCCCAACACGGCATCACCGACCCCGAATACGCCGTAGTTCTCGCCAACCGCTTCCGCCGCGAACGCCGCCAACGCAACGCCATGTGCCCGGACGCCGCCCAACTCCTGCCTGACTTCTCGCGCCGCCTCCCCCTCGCCCTCGTCACCACCGGCGCCCCCGACCTCCAGCACTTCAAGATCGACTCTTCAGGCGTCCGCCCCTACGTCCAGTC
>DAOUIX010000067.1:0-30291 GCA_034423235.1 Chloroflexota bacterium
ATCCTCGAGAAGGCCGAGACCCTGGACCTGGCCTACTTCGAGGACTCGACCTTCTACGACATGCTGGAACGCGCCCGCCGCGAAGCCAACATGCGGCCGACCGGCCTGGTCACCAACACCTTTTCGCTCGTTGGCAGCGTCATCCAGCTGCTGTCGGTCGCGGCGCTGTTGGCCTCGCTGGCCTGGTGGATTCTGATCGTCGTGGCCGTAACCTCCATTCCCTACCTCGGCGCGGACATGTGGTTCGCCCGGCTCAGCCACCGCATACAGTGGCGGCGCGCCCCGGATGCACGCCGGCTCTGGTATCTCGGCTACGTGATGACATCCGACGAGACGGTCAAGGAAGTCCGGCTCTTTGATCTGGGCGGTCACCTCCTCGACCAATACCGTCGCACCTTCGCCCGCTTCTACCGCGAGAACCGCAAGCTCACCCTGTCGCGCGAGAGCGTCACCTTCGTGCTGGGCATCCTGTCGGCGGGCACGGCCTCCGGGCTCTACATCTTCGTGGCGCTGGCGACCATCGCCGGCCGCCTCACCCTCGGCGACCTGACGCTCTACCACCAGGCGCTGGTCCAGACGCAGGACCGGCTGCGAATGATCTTCGCCAGCGTGAACTCGATGTACGAGGCCAATCTGTTCCTCACCAATCTCTTCGACTTCTTGGCCTTCGAGCCCGATATCCGCCCCGACCCCGGCCGCCACGCTGTTCCCCGGCCCATCAAGGACGGGATCGAGCTGCGCGACGTCAACTTCTCCTATCCGGGCGTCCGCGAGCCGGTGTTGCGCGGCATCAACCTGAAGGTGAACCAAGGCGAGACCATCGCCCTGGTCGGCGCCAACGGCGCGGGCAAGACCACCATCGTCAAGCTGCTGACCCGGCTCTACGACCCAACCGCCGGTCGAGTGTTGATCGATGGGCTCGACATGCGCGTCTACGACGTGGCCAGCGTGCGCAGCCAGATTGGCGCGATCTTCCAGGACTTTGTGCGCTACCACGCCACCGCCGGCGACAACATCGGCTACGGCAACCTGCCCGTGAAGGACTCCCCCGGCCTGGTCGAGTCGGCCGCTCGCCGAAGCGGCGCCGCCGAGGCCATTGAGGGCCTGCCCCGCACCTACGACACCACCCTGGGCCGCTGGTGGGGCGACGGCACCGAGCTCTCAGGCGGCGAGTGGCAGAAGATCGCCCTGGCCCGCGGCTACATGCGCGATGCCCAACTCCTGATTCTCGACGAACCCACCTCGTCCCTCGACGCCCGCTCCGAGTACGAGGTCTTCCAGCGCTTCAAGGAGCTCGTGGCCGGTCGTATGGCCGTGCTGATCTCGCACCGTTTCTCCACCGTGCGCATGGCCGACCGCATCTACGTCATCGAGGACGGCCGCGTCTCCGAGCACGGCACCCACGAGGAGCTCATCGCCCTCAACGGCACCTACGCCACCTGGTTCGGCATGCAGGCGTCGGCCTATCGGTAGCCGGCCCGCGTTGTGGCTGCGGGCGGCGGCTCGTACGATCGCGGCAGCAACTTCCGCGGGAGATGTGTCATGTCTGAGACAGCGACGTTGAAAGTTGGTGACGAGGCCCCGGACTTCGAGCTTCCTTCGAAGCCCAGGGGCGAAGAGCCGTTCAAGCTGAGCGACCATCGCGGCTCGACCGTGGTGATCAACTTCGTGCCAGCCGCGTTCTCGCCGACGTGCAGCAACCAGCTCCCCATCATCGAGGAGAAGCTGGCGAGTCTCGAGGGCACGGTGACGGTCGCGATCTCCACGGACAACGGCTGGTCGCAACAGGCCTGGGCCGAGCAGACCGGCGTGAGCTATCCAGTGCTGAGCGACTTCAACCCGCTCGGGGCCACGGCCAGCGCCTACGGGGTGCTGCTGGAGGGCATGAACATCGCCAATCGCGTGGTCATCGTGGTCGACCCGGACGGCAAAGTCGCCCACATCGAAACCGCCCCAGACGTTCCGGAACTGCCCGACTACGACCCCGTCATGGCCTGCCTTTCGGGCTAGGGTCCGGGGGCGTCAGCTTCGATAGGCCGGCCTCGCCCTACCTGGAAGTCGGCTTCGGCAGGAACGGAATGAGCGAGTTGGCCAGCGCCGAGATGTTCCGGCTCTGCACCCACACGGTGCCCATGCCCCGGAACTTCATGACCAGGCCCTCGCCCCCGCCGATCAGGGAGCGGATGCCGCCGACCTTGCCGATGCTGTAGTCCACGCCCTCCGTGAACGCCACCATGTGGCCGGTGTCCACCACCAGCTCGGAGCCGTGCGTGACTTCCAGTTCCTTGACCGCGCCGTAGGAGTCGAACCAGATCGTGCCGCCCCCGCCGTTCGAATAGGCCCGCAGCAGGAACAGGCCCTCGCCACTGAACAAGCCGCGGCCGCCCGAAAAGCTGGTGTCCAACTCCACGTCGCCCGTGGAGGCCAGGAAGGAGCCTGACTGGACGATCAGGCTCTCACCGCCGCCCAGTTCGTGACCCACGATGTCGCCGGGCACCGGCGGCGAGAGGCTCACCCAGCCATTGCCTGGACCGTGGCAGGTAAACGTGTTCACGAAAAACGACTCGCCGCCAACCATGCGCTTGATGCCGCCGAACAGCCCGCCGCTGCCCATGCCGGTGGTCATCTCTACGTCCTGCTGGGCCACCATGCCCCCCGGCTCCGCCTTCACCGACTCCCCGCTGGATAGCTCCAGCGTCAGCATCGTGTAGGCCGGGTTGTACTCGATCTCGGTCCGCATACATATATCTCCAGGTTCACTCGCTACAGCCAGTGTAGGCGCGTGATTCACCCACATGACCGACTGACAGCCCCCCATCCGTGCGTAACAATCAATCCAGCTTTCGTTGCCTCACCAAGAGAGGTTTCCCTTGCAGTTCCCCAACCCCGTCCGGCAGAAGATTCAGGCCGGAGAGCCCTCGTACGGTTCGTTCCTGAACCTGGTTTCGCCCATCGCCGCCGAGGCTCTCGTTGTGGCCGGCTACGAGTGGCTGGCCGTGGACGTGGAGCACGCCCAGTGGGACATCGGCACCACCACCGAGGCCTTCCGTGCCATCGAGTCCCGCGGCGGCATTCCCATGGCCCGCGTGGAGTCGCACGACCCGGTCGTCCTGGCCCGCACGCTGGACGCCGGCGCCATGGGCGTGATCGTTCCCCACGTCAGCACCGTCGCCGAGGCCGAAGCCATCGCCGACGCCTGCCGCTACCCGCCCATCGGCCACCGCTCCGCCGGCTCCGGCCGCGCCACCATCAACATGGCCGACCGTGACCGCATCAATGACGAACTGCTGGTCTGCCCGCAGATCGAGGACATGGAGGGCGTCAACAACATCGAGGCCATCATGGCCGTGGACGGCATGGACGTGGCCTTCATCGGGCCCAACGACCTGGCCATTTCCATGGGTCTCAGCACGTCCCAGGCCTTTGTGGACGCGGACCACGTGGCCGCCATCGACGCGATCCTGGCCGGCGCGCAGGCCAACGGCAAACCCGCCGGCACGCCGATTTCGGACGTGGCCAAGGCCCGCGAACTGGTTGAGCAGGGCTTCACGCTCATCGACTTCGGCAACGATCTGCGCATGCTCAGCACCGCCGCCAGCGACGCCCTCGCCGGCATGAAGGCCTGACGCCGGCGGCCATGAACTACGTCACCAACGACAAGGTCGCGGTCATGGGCGCCGCCGGCGCCGTGGGGTCCAACATCGTCCAGTCCCTGCTGGCCACCGGCGCCGCCAATCGCATCGCCATGTACGACCCCTTCGGCCCGGGCCTGGAAGGCGCCGCGGCCGAGATTCACCACTGTGGATTCCCCGAAGCCGAAGTCACCTGGACCACCGACGCCGCTGAAGCCCTGACCGATGCGGCCTACGTGCTCAGTTCCGGTGGCGCACCGCGTCGCGAGGGCATGACGCGCGAAGACCTGCTGCGCGGCAACGCCGAGATCGCCGCCCAACTGGGCCGCGACATCGCCGCCAACGCGCCGGACGCGAAGCTGGTCGTGATCGTCTTCAATCCGGCGGATGTCACCGGGCTGGTCTCCCTGGTGCATTCCGGCCTGCCCGCCTCACGCGTCAGCACCCTGGCGGGCCTCGACAGCACCCGCCTGCAGACACGCCTGGCCGAGCACTTCGGCGTCTCCCAGTCCCGCGTCACCGGCTGCCGCACCTACGGCGGCCACGGCCAGGAAATGGCCCTGTTCAAGGGCGAAACGCGCATTGACGGCGTGCTGCTCAATGACGTCATCGCCGGCGCTACGGTCAACGGCGTCGGGCTGGACGCCGACGGCTGGCAGGGCATTCGCCAGGACGTGCTGGACGGCGGCTCCCGCATCATCAAGCTGCGCGGACGCTCGTCGTTCCAGTCGCCCGGTCACCAGACAGCCATGATGGTCCACGCCGCCGCCGGAGGTTCGACATTCGAGTGGCCCTGCGGCGCCTACCTCACCGGCGAGCCGTATTCGCACGTGATGATGGCCATGCCGGCGGAGCTCGGGTCGGAGGGTGTTCGCTGGTCCATCCCGCAGGGCGACGAGGCCGAAAAGGCCGAACTGGACGCCGCCTACGCCCACCTGCAGGCGCTGCGCGACGAGACCATCGAGATGGGTATCATCCCGCCAGTCGACGAGTGGTCGTCAGTCAACCCCAACCTGGCCTGAACCCGGCTAGCTGAGAATCCGCAGCACCTCTTCGGGCATCAGGCGCCCGACGTTGGTGGCGCTGTACACCGCGTGTTCAACGCGGCGGTCGGCGTCCAGCACAAAGGCCGTGGCCTGGTGCGACTGCCGGTCCTCGTTCCGGTAGCCCCCCATGATGTCCACCGAGTCCGGGTAGGCCAGGTCGCCCACCAGCGGCACGTCCACTTGCAAACGCTCGCGCGTCGCCGCGGCGTCGGCGGCCGAATCGACCGACAGGCCCACCACCTGCACACCCAGCGCGGCAAAGGCGTCCAGTACGTAGCTATAGGCGACCAACTGCCGCCGGCAATGCGATCACCAGTGGCCGCGGTAGAACAGCAACACCGCCGGCCCGGCGTCCAGGTCGTCCGGGATCCGGACCGGTCGGCCGTCGTCCCAGCGTCCCGTCAGCTCGGGAAATCGGTCGCCCACGTTCAGTCGCGTCATGCCGGTCATCCTTTCCAGCGCGGCACCCGCAGCGTGGCCGCTCCGGAATCGCCGGTCAACTCGGGCCCGCCTGCACGGTACCTCTTCCCGCCGCTGCTTCCGTCTGCCAGAATCGGTCAACCCATTTCGCCTCTGCGTGAGTGAATCCCATGACTACCGAACAGCCCAACATCACCGCCTACCTGAAGCCCGTCTGCGGCTGGAGCGCCGGCGTGCGCGCCGTGATGGACAAGTACAGCCTCGACTACGAGGACAAGGACATCATCAACAACGCGGCCAACTACTACGAGATGGTTGCCAGGAGCGGGCAGCCGCTCTCACCGTGCGTGGTCGTGGACGGCCGCATGCTGGCCGACGTCAGCGGCGAGGAAGTCGAAGCCTGGCTGGCCGACAAGGGCTACATCCAGCAAAACAACCTCCCCACCCCGTCCCCATCGACCGCGCCTGCCCCGACGAACTCCACGCGGCCAACGTCACCTTCGAGGAATAGCTCCGAGCGCACGGCCTGACCCGCTTGGCGTGGGTGTCGGCGCTCGAGCTCAGGCATTCCGAGAGCGTTGGGTGGTTGGTCGGCGTGGTGAACACGCTTTCGTGCCTTAAGAGCGGCACCGGCCGTACCGGTAACCTCAAGAACCGGGCCAGTGTCCTCCGGGCCGGGATCGTTACGCCCAATGGCTGAACCAGCCCCGCAGCGGACCGCATCCGGTCTGGTCTGCGTCGTTTCGAGCGCCCTGAGCCGGCAAACATCTGTCTTCGCGCTTACTCCCGTGGGCGGCTCCGTGCGAAACTGACAAGGACATGTCGGCCATCCGCCTTGAGCATCCATCCGGCGGGTTGCGGATTCGCCCGACAGTCAACGCTACGATCCCCAGCCGACCGCCTAGGCCAAAGCGCGCGCGTCCGAGGACACCTGGAGGACATTTCGGATATGACCACTCAGAGACGTTTCGATTCCGTGAGCGCAGCCAAGACCTGGAGCCGAAGGACCGAATCCCGGCCCGATGACCGGGATCTGCTGTCGCACATATTCGGCGAGGACACCTTTGGCCTGCACGAGATGCGCTCCCGGCTGCCCGACAAAGTCTTGAAGCAGCTCCAGAACACCATCGACCATGGCGAGGAACTTGATCCCGGAATCGCCGACGCGGTGGCCGCCGCCATGAAGGACTGGGCGCTGTCACGCGGCGCCACCCACTACACCCACTGGTTCCAGCCGCTCACCGGCAGCACCGCCGAGAAGCACGACTCCTTCTTGAAGGTCGGCCGGGACGGCCGCGCCATCACGGAATTCGGCGGCGACGAGCTCGTCCAGGGCGAGCCCGACGCCTCATCGTTCCCGTCAGGGGGGCTCCGCGCCACCTTCGAGGCGCGCGGATACACCGCCTGGGACCCGACGTCCCCCGCCTTCGTCATCGGAGGCGAGTCGGCGACGTACCTCTGCATCCCCAGCGCATTCTCCAGTTGGGCCGGTGACAGTCTGGACGCAAAGATTCCGCTGCTGAGGTCGATGGACGCCCTCGACCGGGTCACGCGCCGGGCGCTCAAGCTCTTCGGCGTTGACGCGGGACGTGTCACGGCCAACCTGGGGCCTGAGCAGGAGTTCTTCCTCGTCGACCGCGAGTTCTACTACCGCCGGCCCGACCTCATGACCTCGGGCCGTACGCTCTTCGGAGCCAAGCCTCCGCGGGGACAGGAGCTCGACGACCACTACTTCGGGTCAATCCACGAGCGCGTGCTGGCCTGCATCCAGTCGGTCGAGATGGACCTTTACCGACTGGGCGTGCCCATGAAGACGCGCCACAACGAGGTGGCGCCGGGTCAGTACGAAATGGCGCCGGTCTTCGAGAACGCGAATGTCGCGTCGGACCACCAGCAGCTGACGATGCGGATCCTGGAGCGGAACGCGCGCCAGTATGGTTTTGTGTGTCTCCTGCACGAAAAGCCCTTCGCGGCGATCAACGGGAGCGGCAAGCACGTCAACTGGTCGTTCGGAACCTCGGATCGAAACCTCATGGACCCCGGGGACACGCCGCACGACAACCTCATGTTCCTCTTCTTCTGCACGGCGGTCTTGAGCGCCGTGGACAAGTACCAGGATCTGCTCCTGGCCTCCGTGTCGACCGCCGCCAACGACCACCGTCTGGGCGCCAACGAGGCCCCGCCGTCGATCATCTCGGTATTTCTGGGCGAGCAGCTCGAGGACATCTTCAACCAGCTGGAGGAGTCGGGCCGCGCCAAGGAGAGGGAGCGGGAGGGCCTGCTTGGCCTCGGCGTAAACGTGCTCCCCGACCTGCCGCGACACTCCGGCGACCGTAACCGCACCTCGCCCTTCGCGTTTACCGGGAACAAGTTCGAGTTCCGCGCGGTGGGTTCGTCGGCCAGCATCTCGCTGCCGGCCACGGTCCTCAACACCATCGTCGCCGAAGCCGTCGACCACTGGACGGACGTGCTGGAGCCGATCGTGGCGGCCGGCACCTCCATTGAGGAGGCACTCTGGACGCTGCTCGCGAACGAGATTCCGTCCTTCAAGCGGATCATCTTCAACGGCGACAACTATTCCGACGAGTGGGTGGAGGAAGCCGCGCGCCGCGGGTTGATCAACACGGGATCCGCGGTTGACGCGCTGCCCGCGCTGGCCGCGCACAAGAACGAGCGACTCTTCGACGCGTTTGGGGTGTTCTCACCGCGTGAGCTAGAGGCGCGGCTGGAGGTTCTGACCGAGCAGTACTTCATCAAGATCAATATCGAGGGCGAGACGGCGGCCCACATCGCGCGCTGCATGATCCTGCCGGCGGCAGTCGCCTACATGAACCAGCTCGGGTCGGCCCGCAGCGGGGCCGCGGCGGCGGGCGCCTCCACGCACGGTCTCGACAGCAACATGGTCAGGATCTCGGGTCTCATCGACGAGCTGAGCGCCGCCCTGGACGAGCTGGACGCGCAGAACGCGGAACTGGGCGGCGACGAGGTTTCGTCCAAGGTGATCCACATGAGGAATAACGTGATCCCTGCGATGAACGCGGTACGGGAGGTTGCGGACCGGATGGAGAAGGCAATTCCGGACGACCTTTGGCCCATACCGACGTACCGCGACATGCTGTTCGTCAAGTAGCCGGGACACCGAAAGGCGTCCTGTGACACAGGGTGGGATCCGCGGGGGTGGTCGTAATCGTTGCCGCCGTCCAGGCCGCCGCCTTCACGACTCGATGCCTTCGCCTCAAACAGCGCGGGGATTGGCCGCAGGCGACCACGAGGCGGTCCGCCCCGCTGCGCGCCCGGCCTAGCTTCGCAACTCCGCACCCAATCGGTGCTGCAACGCCCGCACGACCCGGTTATGCGCTCGATCCGCCTGTTTGTCGGTCAGAGTGCGATCCGGCGCGGCGTAACTCAACGCGTAGGCCAGGCTGCGCTTGCCGGCGGGGATCTGTTCGCCGCAGTACTCGTCGAAAAGCCGGGCCGACTGGAGGAGCGGGCGGCCGGCGCGCTGGACGGTGTCCTGAACTTCGGCCTGCGTCACCTCGGCGTCGACGACGATCGCCAGGTCGCGCAGGGCGGACGGGTATTCCGACCAGGCGCTGAATGAAGGCGCGCCGGCCGAAGCTGCCCGCACGGCCGGCATGTCCACCAATAGCGCCCAGGCGCGTTCGTCCAGGTCGAACGCGGCGGCGACCTCAGCGTCCACCTCGCCGTAGGTGGCCAGCAAGCGGCCCTCAACGGTGACGGCGGCCGCGGCTCCAGCGGCGAAGGTTGGATGCTGGAGGTCGTCGTGACTGGCCTGGTCGGTCGGTACGCCGGAGCGGGCCAGCAGTTCGTCCACCACGCCCCGCACGAACGGCAGTTCCACGGTGCCGGTTTCGTGCCAGCGGTCCGCGCTCACGCGTTCGCCGATCACTGCCGTCAGGAAGTTCGGTTCTTCCGGAAGGTCGCCGTCGCGGGCCAGGAAGGATGGCTGGTAGTCGAAGAGCAGCAAGTCGCGGTCGGCGTGCCGCCGGTTGGCGCGCAGGGTCTCCAGCATCGTGCCCAGGCCGGTCAGACGCAGCGTGTTCTCTTCCATGGAGAGCGGATTGCGCAGCCGCAGCGGCTCGCGGTCTAGGGGCAACAGCCGGTCGGTCAGGGCCCGTCCGGCGTCGTTCATGGCCGTCTCGCGCATCGCGGCCCAGGCGTCGGCGTCGCCCAGCGGGGCCTCCGGCGGAGCGTCAAGCAGATCCGGCGGCACCAGCCGCGCCATGCGCCCCTCGCTGGTCAGTGCGTAGGTCACACACTCGGCGAATCCCAGGCCCGCCATCACGTCGCGCGCCTCGTCGTCGCGCTCGTCAATCTCGCCGGGCGCCAGGTCCATGACCTGTCCCGTCGGCAGCGTGTCGGGGATGCGCTCGTAGCCGACCAGGCGCGCCACTTCCTCAACGACGTCCGCGGGCGCGGTCACGTCGCGACGCCAAAACGGCGGCGTGACGCACAACTCGTCGCCGTTTTCCTCCAGCCCGAAGTCCAGCGCGGACAGCGCCTGCCGGACTTCGCTGCGGTCGTAGGCCACGCCCATCAGCCGCTCGATGCGGTCGAACGCCAGCGACACCGGCGCCGGGTCGGAGGGCGCCGGATAGGCGTCGGCGGTCAGGAATTCACCCCGGCCCGCGCCAATCTCCTCGATCACCTGCACGCAGCGCCGCAGCGCCAGCGCCGTCAGTTCCGGCGGCAAGCCCTTCTCGAAGCGCCGCGACGCCTCGCTGCGCAGGTTCAGGCGATGCGCCGTGCGCCGGATGCTGATCGGGTCGAACGTCGCCGACTCCAGCAGCACCGTCGAGGTTGTGGCGGTCACCTCGGTGTCCAGCCCGCCCATCACGCCCGCCAGGGCCACCGGCCCCTCGGCGTCCACGATGCACAGCGTCTCGGGCGTCAGCTCGCGGTCCTGCCCATCCAGCGTCACCAGGCGCTCGCCCGTCCGCGCCGTGCGAACCCCGATGAAGCCGCCCCGCACCGTCTCCCAGTCGAACGCGTGTAGCGGCTGGCCCAGTTCCAGCATCACGTAGTTCGTGGCGTCAACGATCGTGCTGATCGGACGCACCCCCGCCTGCTCCAGCCGGTCCCGCATCCAGGCCGGCGATTCGCCCACATTCACGTCGTGGACAAGAGCGGCCGAGTACCGCGCGCAAAGCGCCGGATCGTCGATTGCGAGCTCAACCGCCTGGCTCGACCCCTCGTCGCTCGGACGTGCGTCCGGTATCGGCGAGCGAACCTCAGTTCCGAACAGGGCCGCCGCCTCGCGGGCGATGCCCAGCACCGACAGCGCGTCCGGCCGGTTGGCCTTGAGCTCGAACTCCAGCACCTCTCCGCCCAGCGCCTCGGCCAGCGGCCGGCCCAGTGGCGCGTCGGGATCCAGCACCAGGATGCCCTCGTGGTCGTCGCTGATGCCGAGTTCTTTGGTCGAGCACAACATGCCGCGGGAGACCACGCCCCGGATCCGCGTCGGCTTTAGCTCCTTCAACACCGGCTCGTCGGCGTAGGGATCCCAGAGCGTGGCGCCCGTGTGGGCGAAGGCGATCCGGTCGCCGACCTCAAAGTTCCAGGCCCCGCACACCACCTGGATCTCCTCGCTGCCCGTGTTCACGGTCGGCAGGTTCAGGCGGTCCGCGTTGGGGTGCGAATCGATTCGTGCGACTTCGCCCACCACGATGCGGTCCCAGTGCTCACCGGCGCGATGAATGGCCCCGACCTCGAAGCCCGCATTGGTCAGGCGCGTGGCCGCGTCGTCGACCGACGCCTCGATCCCCGTCAGTTCGCGCAACCACTCAAGAGGTACCCGCATGGTTCAGCGCAACTGCCGCAGGAACCGCAGGTCGTTGCGGTAAAAGGACCGGATGTCGGTCACGCCGTACTTGAGCATGGCAATCCGCTCCACGCCCATGCCGAAGGCGAAGCCCTGGTACACGTCGGGGTCGTAACCCACGTCGGCCAGCACCTTGGGATGCACCATCCCGGAACCCAGGATTTCGATCCAGCCGGTCCCGCCGCACACTGCGCAGCCGTCGCCGCCGCAGACGTGGCAGGACATCTCGGCCTCGGCACTGGGTTCCGTGAACGGGAAGTAGCTGGCCCGAATCCGCAGTTCGCGGTCGGGGCCGAACATGGCCCGCACGAAGTAGGTCAGCGTCCCGCGCAGGTCGGCCATCGTGATGTGTTTGTCGATCGCCAGGCCCTCCACCTGCATGAACTCGGCCTCGTGCGAGGCGTCGCGGTCTTCATAGCGATAGACCTTCCCCGGGACGATCACTCGCACCGGCGGCTGGATCTGCTCCATAACCCGCGCTTGCACTGGTGACGTGTGGGTTCGCAGCAGGAGTTCTCCCGGCCGGGCCCTGTCGTCGATATGGAACGTGTCCCACATGTCCCGCGCCGGGTGGTCCGCCGGGATGTTCAGCAGTTCGAAGTTGTAGCGGTCCCACTCCACCTCGGGGCCGCTGATGGCCCGGAATCCCAGCGGCGCCAGCACACGCCGGATCTCGCGCAGGGTGCGCGTCAGCGGATGCAGGCTGCCCAGGCGCACCGGATACCCCGGCATGGTCACGTCTACCTGCGCGCCGTCGGCGCTCCGCCGCAGCTCGGACTGGCGGGCCTCGAAGGCCGCTTCCAGTTCGCGTCGCGCGGCGTTGGCGGCCTGGCCGGCGGCGCGCCGCTCCTCGCGCGGCAGGCTGCCCACCGAACGCAGCAGGCCGGTGACTTTGCTGCGCCGGCCCAGGTGCGTCACGCGCCACTGCTCCAGCGCCGCGTTGTCCGCGGCAGCGGAAAGTTCCGCGCGGGCGGCGCTCAGCAGGGCGTCAAGTCGCTCTTGCACCGTGGGGTCAGCTCTGAGGGAGTGCCGCGCGCTGCCGCGCGGCCTCGAACAGGATAACGGCGGCCGCAGCCGCCGCATTCAGCGACTCCACGCCACGCTCCATCGGTACCCCGACCGTGTCTCGACAGGCCGCTCGCCAGGCGGATGACACGCCCCGCGTCTCGGCACCCACCACCAGCCCACTGGGCCCCGCCCAGTCGGTGCGGTGATAGGCGCGCTCGGCGTCGGCAGATGCCTCGTAGAGATCGACGCCCTCCGCCAGTGCCGCTAGCTCGTTCGGCGTGGCCGCGTCACGAATCGGGATGCGGAAATGCGCACCGACTCCGGCGCGCATCGCCTTGGGGCCGAACGGATCGGCGCTACCCGGCGTTCGTACGATCAGCGTCGCTCCGGCCGCCGCGCCCGACCTGACCAGCGTGCCCACGTTGCCCGGGTCCTGGACACCGTCGATCACGAGGATCAGGGGAACGCCGTCCAGCGCCGCGACCTGCGGACGGCGGCCAATGGCCACGATGGCCTGTCGCGAGGCACTGTCCGCGGCCGCTGCCAGCACGTGTGGCGCCGCCGTCAGCACCCGCGCCCCGGCACCTGCCGCCGCGTCCGCTGCCAGTTTGATATCCGGCTTGGGATAGTCCGCAACCAGGACGGTCTGGAGAATCCCAGCCTCTGCCGCTTCCGTTACCAGGCGCGGGCCTTCCAGCAGGATCAGCCCGTCGCGCTGCCGGACCGAGGCGCGATGCAGGCGCCGCGCCAGGGCCACTTGCGAGTTCCGAACGCTGATGATCATGGCGGGATGGCCCCCGCGCGGGCGCTGGCCGGCTTAGGCCGCGGCCCGGGCGGTGTCGGCGAGAGCTTCGAAGGCGGTCGGTTCGTTGGCCGCCAGGTCCGCCAGTGCCTTCCGGTCCAGCGTCACGTTGGCTTGCTGTAGACCGCGCATGAACGTGCTGTAGGTCAGCCCATGCAAACGGGCGCCGGCGTTGATGCGCATGATCCAGAGCCGCCGCATTTGCCGTTTGCGCGCGCGACGGTCGCGGTAGGCGTACTGCCGCGCGTGCATCAGATCCTCATGCGCCGCGCGGTAGTGCCGGCTGCGCGCGCCACGGTGGCCGCGTACGGCCTTCAGGACCTTCTTGTGACGTCGGCGCTTGGTTACGCCGCGCTTGACGCGAGCCATTCGTCGTCCTTAGTTCGCTGCCAGCAGGCGTTCTGCTTGCCGCCGCTGCCCCTTCGGCAGCGCGTGCTCGCAGTTCTTGGCGCGGCGCGCGCGACGGCTCTTGCGCCGCCGGTATGGACCGGCCCACGACTTGGCGGACGTGATCTTGCCGCGCCGCGTGCGGCGCAGACGCTTGACGGCAGCCTTGCGAGTTTTGAGTTTCGGCATTTCGGGGGGAAAGAAAGGACGCGACCCATAAAACGGCGTCGCGCTTGGGCGAAGCTTAACACAGGCTTGCGGCAGTTGGACCGCTCCACGCGGTATATGACGCGGCCAGCTTTCTCGATGATGACGAGCGGGGCCGGGTTAGTGGGGTCGCAGGTCAGGTATGGGTGGCAGTGACTTGGCCCCGCGAGTTCTGGTGGTGGACGAAGGCCTCGCTCATAAATGGCGAGCGTTGGCGAAGCCTGCCGCTGCTCCCGACTCCGCCATACGATTCAGCGGTCGTATCGTCCTGCATCAGGTAGTCCACGACACGGCCCCCGCCATCGGTCATCTCGCGACATGACCATGCGGATAGACATGGGCAATACCGTGACTGTGAACCCGAACGTAGCCGGTACCGTCCGCATGCAGGCATACGTGGCCATGCCCCTGAGGGTTCGGCCAATTGTCGTGGACATTCGGATTCGGCGGCTCACCTGGCAGGTTATGGCTGATATTCCACTCCTTGGCGCACGGCGGCGGCGGCGGGGGGGCGGTAAGGGCCGGCGTTGAGGTCGGCAGGTAACCGCCGCCCGTCGCACGCGGCGCGCTGCCCCCAGCAGGCGGCGTGGTCGGCACGTAGTCCGGGGCCAGTGGGCAGGCGTCGGATGGCGCCGTGCACGGGTACAGCCCGTAGACGACCTGTCGATGGACGCCCGCTAGGAAGTCGATCACGCTCCCGTTCGCGACTACGTAAGCCGCCACCTGGCGCGCTACAGCCTCGTCAGCGCCGCGCGCCTGAGCCACGGTATAGATCAGCCTGTAGTCGGCATGCTCCGACAGATCGGCTGTCTGATCAGGGCTCGCCGTCGGTGCGGGCGCCTGATCAGGACTCGGCGTCGGTATCAGCGTCGGTATCGGCGTCGGCTGCGGCGTCGGGTCGGGCTGGGCAAGCGCGGCCGCCAGGCAATCGGCTTCCCAGCGCCAGCGCTGCCAGGCGAGGTCGCCCCACACTGCGACAAAGACGATTTGCACGGCGTCCGGCTGGTAGCCCAACTGGTCGCCGGCCAGCGTGACGACATTCGTGTCGTCGGTGTCCCACGGCGGCGCGCATTGGTCAATGAGTTGCCAATACACGTCGATCGGGAGCGCGGGCGTGTCGGCAGCGGTCGGCTCGGCCACGCCGAAGACAACGATCGTGATGAGGAGAACGAGGGCCGCGAGTCGGGAAGCTGAAACCATGCTCGCGCTTCGCGATCCCAGCTTCAACGATCTACTTTTCCGTGTCCGAAGTGGCGAAATAGACAAGCCCACTGGACTGGGATTCCCGCGGGGCGGCCTTTGAGCACATCCTCATGCGGATTCAAACTCTGTCCTGAGCATGGCGATAATACTACACAGCCTGACAACACTACACGGAATTGGCGGTGGGTCGCCATGCCGCACGCATTTCCGCTGCCAAAACCTGAAGATTTGCCGGCGACGAGTACGCGAAATCAGTAGACGGCCACGGCCAATGCGGTGCGGGAATCGGACAGGTCGCGCTCGGCGCACTTGCCTTGCTCTCGCGGCGGCTCGTAGCAAGGCCCCTCGGTTGTTGCCGACGCAGGGGCCGTGGAACCGGCGTGCCGCCTGGCCGGCAGCCATCCCATCCGCGGCCCAGTGCGTGCGAGGCTCCAGTCTCGAACGGCATCTGTTGACCGACCACTCATTCGGGAACGAGTTGCATCGCTGCTCCTCAGGTCCAGCCAGCGCCGGGTAGCAGATGACCAGATGCGCCAGCCCTCGGTTGCGGTGGTTCCGGGACTGATAGCCGCTGGACGCCCTCCATGTCGTCAACGCGGTAGCCGTCTCGATAGCTTGCGTGGGAATACCGAGCACGCGGTTCATGGACGGCCGCGTCTCGTTCCATTCCGTGCCGCGCATTACGAGCCCTAGTCGCGCATCGCCGCCGTACCGCACCGTCCCTCGCAGTCATAGGTGACCATGACTCGCAATTCTGTTGCCAGCCACGGCGCGCGCTACTTACGCTGAACAAGCCCCTGCCCGGTCGCCGCCCCGTCGTGGAGTCGGCGCGCACCTCACCGCTCCTCAGCCGCTGCATGCGAATCGCGGTTCTGACTGACATCCACGCTAATCTGACCGCCCTCCACGCGGTCATGGCGGACGTTCGCGCCCGCGGGCCGTTCCATCTTGTCGTTTCGGGCGGCGACCAGATCTGCGGCGGTCCCCGGCCGGTGGAGACCTGGGAAGAACTACAGGCCGCTGGCGTCACGCTGCTCAAGGGAGACACCGAACGCGACCTGGCGCTCGGGTCGTTCAAGGCCGTGCCCGGGCGCGGGCTGCGCCGCGACCTCATCCTGGCGGTCTTCGACTGGACATTGAAGCGGGTCCCGAAGGATCTGCGCGAACGTTCCGCTGCCTTGCCGGGGCAGTTGCGGCTGCAGATGGACAACGGACCTGAACTGCTGCTCGCCCACGCTAACGGCGTCAATCTGCAGGACTTCATCTGGGCCGACACACCGGCCCAAGAGCTCGAGCGCCTGATAGGCCCGAATCCGCCTGCCCTGATGGTTGTGGGCCACATTCACGCCCCGCTCGAGCTTGAGTACAAGACCACCACCATCCTGCGTCCCGGCAGTGTCGGCCTGAAATACGAGTCGCACTGGGCCAGCGTGGCCCACTGGGCGGAGGTCTGGTGGGATCCAGAACATTCGGCCTGGGCCTACCGCGTGCACCAGGTCGAGTGGGATCCCCGTCTCGAAATCGAAGCCGGCCGCGCCGTCAACTATCCCGGTGTCCGCATCCTCCCCGGCTACGCCGCCGGCTAGCCACAGGTACAACACCGTCAGGTGGTCGGGTCTTGTCGCGCTCACGGCTGGCTGCGAAGCTTGCTAGGAATCCCGGAAAGCGAGAGACCCTGTGCCCACCACAACCCCCGACCAGGTCCGCGAACAGCTACGCAGCGTTATCGACCCCGAAATTGGCATCAACATCGTCGACCTGGGGTTGATCTATGACGTTGACGTCGCCCCCTACGTCCCCGGCGAAGGCGAACCCGCCGCCGACGAAGGCGACGAGCGCGCCACCGTCACCATGACCCTCACCACTCCCGGCTGTCCGGCCGGTCCCTACATCCTGCAGCAAGTCAAGCAGGAAGCCGAGTCCCTGGATGGCGTCCGCAAGGCTGAAATCGATCTCACCTTCAACCCCATGTGGAACGAAGAGATGATGAGCGAGGACGTACGCTGGATTCTCGGCCGCTAGCCTCCGCTGCCTGAGCCACTCGTGATGCGCGCGTCGGCCCGTATCCGGCGCCGCGCGCTCCTGGCGGGCGCGGTGCTCACCGCTGCGAGTTCCGCCCTCGCCGCCTGCGGCTTCGCCGGCGTCAGCCGCCGCGATCCAACCAGCGCCCCCTTCATGCACGGCCTCACCCTGGCCGGGCTCTCCGGGACCGACTTCGCCGAGCAGCGCGCCAGCCGCCTGGTCGAGTCATCTGCGGCAGCGGGCGCCGACTGGGTGTCGATCGCCCCCGGCTGGTATCAGGCGACCCACGACGCCTCCGGCATCCGCCCGGATCCCACCCGGACTCCCCCGGACGACGACCTCCACAGCTTGATCGACCGTGCTCATGCCGCTGGCCTGCGCGTGATGCTCAAACCCTTCGTGGACAGCGACGACGGCGTCTGGCGCGGCGAAGTCCGGCCGGTGAACCCGTCCGCCTGGTTCGCCGACTACACGTTGATGACACACCACTACGCCGACGTTGCCGAGAGTTCAGGTGCCGACCTCTTCTGTCTCGGCACTGACTTGGGATTCTCCGAAGCCGCGCTGGCCACCGAGTGGCGCTCCCTGATAGCGGACCTGCGGCGACGATTCAGCAAGCCACTGACCTACGCCGCCAGCCACGCCCCCGCGGCGGGGCTGGGCGGTTACACCGACGTGCCCTTCTGGGATGACCTGGATTTCATCGGCGTCAACGCCTACTTCCCGCTGGCCGACCGTCTCATCAGCCACGCCCAACTCGCGGACGCCTGGAACGTCTGGCTGGAAGAGATCGAAAGCTGGCGCGCGGACCGCAATCTGGACCGCCCCATCATCTTCACTGAGCTCGGCTACCGCAGCGCTGCAACCGCCGCTACCCAGCCCCGCGCCGCCGATCCCGTCAAGCCGCACGAGGTCGACCCCGACCTGCAGGCCAACCTCTACACGGCCTTCTTCGGCTTGCCCTACCGTCGCGAGTCACTCCACGGCGTCTTCTGGTGGCGCTGGGATCCCGATACGACCAACGGCCAGGACTCAACCTTCGCTCCCAACGGCAAGCCCGCCGAGGCCGTCCTCCGCCGCGCCTACACCGCCGCCACCCGCCGTCCGTCCCACCCAGCGTCCGGTGCGACGGACTCTTCCTAGATTGCCGTCCCTATGCGCCTGAGCTTCACCAAGCTCGCCCTGTTCGAGTTCTGCCCCTACGCCTACCGCTTCCGCTACGTCGAGCGCATCCCCATCCCGTTCAGCCCGCGCCTCACCGTCGGCGCCATCGTCCACTCGGTCCTGCACCGCGCCTTCGAGCGCTTGCGCGCGGGCGTCCGGATCACGCGCGACGACCTGCACGACCTCCACGCTGCCTACTGGCGCGACGCGCCCCGCCTCAATCGCGAGCGCTTCCCCGAGATCTGGGAACGCGGCCACGAGCTTCTTGACGGCTTCTGGTCCGCGCGAGGCCATGCCCCCGGCCGCCCCGTCATGCTCGAACGCCGCTTCCGCCTCCGCCTGCGTCCGGATGACGCCCACACCGTCGAAGGCGTCATCGACCGCGTCGACGAGCGCCCTGACGGCCTTGAAGTCATCGACTACAAGAGCGGCAGCCGACCCTCCAAACTCCCCGGCCGCCTGCGCACCCAGCTTCACACCTACGCCCTCGCCCTCGAACGCGGATTCGACAGCGCCGTCTCGAGACTCACCGTCTACTACCTGACCGACAACCAGGAATTCTCCCAGTCGCCCGACTCCGCGGTTGCCGACGACGTGCTCAGCCGATACCAGGTTCTGGCCAAGCGCGTAGGCGCCGCCGACTTCACACCTACACCGGGCAAACACTGCCGGTACTGCGACTACAACGACCGCTGCGACTTCCGTTGGACCGAGGACGCCGAAGAGGTAGGCGAAACGAAGGCCGCTAGCTAACCGCCAGCCGCTTCATCGAAACCCGCATTCCGCTTAGGCCAGCCGCCCCTTGTTCGACAAGCGGCGGACCCCCGCCTCGCACTAACGGTCGAGAATGTACGCCTCAAACTCGTCGCGAAACGCCCGCACGGCCCCGCGCACCGGCTGGTGCGCAAACTGCCCCAGCCCGCAGAACGAGGCCATCATGCTCGCGCCCAGGTCTTCCAGCAGGTCCAGGTCGTCCATGGTGCCCTGCCCGTGCAAGATTCGCTCTAAGATCTGTACGAGGTTGGGGGTGCCTTCGCGACAGGGAATGCAGAACCCGCAACTCTCCTCCTCGAAGAACAGCGCGTCCCGGTAGGCCGCGTCCACCATGCAGACCGTGTCGTCGTATACGACGACCCCGCCGGTACCCATGATGGTGCCCAGCTCCGCCATCGATCGCGGCTCCAGCGGCGCGTCCAGGTGCTCCGGACCCAGCGCCGCCGATGACGCGCCGCCCGGCTTGAAGCCCTTCAGCGGCCGCCCGTCCAGCACGCCGCCGCCGTAGTCGTAGATCAACTCCCGCGCGGTGGTGCCCAACGGCAACTCATGCACCCCGGGCTTGGCCACGCGACCCGAGAGGCAATACATCTTGGTGCCGGTCGCGTCGCCGTGGCCCAGGTTCTGGAACCACTCGGCACCGTTCTCGATGATCGCCGGCGCGGCCGATAGCGTCTCCACGTTATTGATCGCCGTCGGCAGACCCCACACGCCCACGTTGGTCGGGAACGGCGGCTTATAGCGCGGGTTCCCGCGCTTGCCTTCCAGCGAATTGAACAGCGCGGTCTCCTCGCCCACGATGTAGGCCCCGGCGCCGCGGCGGAAGGTGACCTCGAAGTCGAAGCCTTCCTTGCCCATGATGTTCTGGCCCAGGTAGCCCGCCTCGTAGGCCTCGCGGATCGCTGCCTGTGTGCGCTCGTGCCCCAGCCCGTACTCGCCGCGGATGTACACATACCCCAGCGTCGCGTTGCAGGCGTAGGCCGCGATCAGCATCCCCTCCAGCATCAGGTGCGGGTCCAGCTCCAGCGAATAGCGGTTCACATACGTGCCCGGCTCGCTCTCGTCGCCGTTGATCACCACGTAGCGCGGTGTCTTGGGATCCGACCGCACGAACTGCCACTTCAGCCCGGTGGGGAAAAACGCCCCGCCGCGACCGCTCAGTCCGGACTCTTTCACTAGGTCCGAAACGTCCTCCGGCGTCATCTCGTTGAGGACCTTCTCCAGCGCCTGGTACCCGCCCGCTTTGCGGTAGCTCTCCAGCGTCCACGACTCGGGATTGCCGAAGTTCTTGGTTACGACGAGTTCCATCAGGCCTCCCGTGCGCGCAGCTCGGCCAGCAGGCTCCGGGCCTTCTCCGCGTTCAGCGGACCGTGCTGTTCCAGGTTCACCATCGCCGCCGGCTGCAGGTCGCACAGCCCCAGGCAGGAGACCGATTCGGTTTCGAACAGACCGTCCTCGGTCACCTCGCTAACCCGCGTGCCCAACTCGTCATTCAGGGCCTTCAACACCGCCGGAGCGCCCGAGATGTGACAGCTCAGATCCCGGCAGACTCGCAGCACGTACTTGGCCGAGGGCTTGCGGTGGAACATCGTGTAGAACGTCAGTACGCCAAAGACTTCACTCTCCGGCAGCCGGAGCTCCTCAGCGATCATCGTCACCGCCTCTGGCGGCACGTACGAAAAGACGTCCTGCGCCGCGTACAGCGCTTCCAGCGTGGCGCCCGGCTCTTCCTTCAGGTCGGCCAGGCGCGCTCGCAGATCGTCCAGCTTGGCGTGGTCTCCGGGCGCGAGCGTCGAGCGACGCGGCGCGCCAGCATGAATCGCCATTGGCCCTCCCGTGGCTAAGGGGCGAGCGTCGGCGGACGCCAAAAATCCCCTGAGCGGCGCACGCCGGTAACAAGAAGCGGAGTCTACCACCGGCCCTTTTGCGCCAAAGCCCCGTCCGCCATGACCCCGGACGCGCTACGCTCGCGCACCTACGTGTCCGGAGAGCCACCCATGGCGCTCACGCGGGAGCAGGCCCGCGAACTCCGCAGCCTCATGCAAAGCTGGACCCGAGCCTCGAACGATGTGGCGGAACATTGGCGGGGCGTGTCGGTCAGTAGCGACGGCCTGGACATGAAGGCGCTGCGCGCGGCGATCGACCGGCGTACCGAGATGGAGGAACTCCTGATGTCGTTCTGGTCTCGAACTACGGCGTCCTGACATGTCGAACCGAATAGACACAAACCTTCCCTTCTCGGTCGGCGTGGTCAACAGCGAGATCTCTCCGGACGTCGACGTCGGCGTGGATGTCGCCGCGGACCTGGGCATGTCCCAGATCGAAATCGAGGACTTCTGGGGCCGCGCGGCCTTCGAGTGCGACGACGCCCTCGTCGAGCGCACCCGCGCCGCTGTTGAACGCGCCGGCCTCTACGTATCCGCCGTCGGCACCCAGGCCTTCAAGGTCCTGATCCTACCGCCCGGCGATGTGGGGGAATTGGCCTCGATCGACGGCTGGGACCAGCACCGCATTGAGCTCGAAGGCGGCATCCGCGTCGCCCAGGCCCTCGGTTCGCCCTACGTCCGCATCTTCTCCTGCCGTCGCGACGGCATGATCGGCATGGGCAATCCAAGCCCGCGCCTGCCCCACGGTGGACCCGTGCCGGCCGACCGGCTGGCCGCAATTGTCGCCGTCCTGCGCGACGCCGGCGACCGCGCCGACGCCGCTGGCATCACCCTCCTGGTCGAGAACGTCCGTAGCTGCTGGGGCAACACCGCCGTCAACACCGTGCGTATTCTGGAAACCACCGATCATCCCCGCGTCAGGCTGAACTGGGACCCATCCAATGGTTTCGTGTCCGGCGGCATCCCATTCCCGAGCGGCTATGAGATCGCCCGCCCCTGGACCGAGCACGTCCACGTCAAGGACGCCCGCGTGGTCGATCACGCCACGGGCCTGATCGCCTGGGAGTGTGTCGGCCGTGGCGAAGTGGACTTCGTCGGCCAGCTCCGCGCCCTCATCGACGACGGCTTCGCGGGTGCGGTCAACCTGGAAACCCACTGGCATCCCGAGCACCGTACCAGGGAAGCCAACTCGCGTGAGTCCTTCGCCGGCATGCTGGAGGCACTCGACCTCGCCCAACGCAACGGTGCGTGACGCACCGGTCCTGACCCGCGACGACTCGCCGGTCACCGACGCCGAAATCGCCGCCGGCCATGCCGCTGTCGGCTACGTCAACGGCCTCATCCGGGGCCCGGCCGGTCCGACGAACCCGCGCACCCTGGAACAGTCCATGCAAGCCGGTGAACGCCGGCTCGGCCGCTTTCGCCGCTTCCTGGCCACCCTGGGCAACCCGCAGGACGGCGTCCGCTGCGTGCACGTCGGCGGAACCTCCGGCAAGGGCTCCGTCGCTGCCAAGGTCGCGGCCGGCCTGTCCGCCGCCGGCCTGCGCACCGGCCTGCACTGCACCCCCTACCTGCAAACCGCCCTCGAGAAGTTCGACTGCGACGGCCAACTGGCCCGGCCCTTGGAACTGGTCGACCTCGTCGACTGGATCCGCCCTCACGTCGACCGCTTCGCCGCCACCGATCCCGACGGCCCGCCCACCTACGGCATGGTCTGGGTCGCGCTCACGCTCGAGTACTTCGTTCGCGCCCGAGTCGATATCGCCGTGATGGAAGTCGGCGCCGGCGGCCGCTTCGACCTGACCAACGTCGTCAACCCAGACCTGGCGATCATCACCAGCGTGGGACACGATCACCTCAAGAGCCTCGGCGGCACGCTCGAAACCGTCGCCTGGCACAAGGCCGGCATCTTCAAACCCGGCGCCGCCGCCCTCTGCGGCCCGCTCCCGCCCGAGGCCCAGCCGCCCGTCCGCGAAGCCGCGGACGCCATCGGTCAACCGTTGATCGAAGTCCCGCTGGACGGCTCGGACTTCCGTTCCCGCAACACCCGCATGTCCGAAGCGGCGCTTGAGGTCCTCGGCACGACCCTCAGTTCCGAGATCCGTCAGGCCACGGCTCACGGCCGCCTCGCCGGCCGCTTCGAACGCATGCCCGGCCCGCCCGCCGTCTATCTGGACGGCGCCCACAACCGCGACAAGGCGCGCGCCCTGGGCCAGGTCATCGACAGCGCGGGCCTGCCCCGCCCCCGCGTCGGTCTCATCGGCATGGTCGGCTACCGCGCCGCCTCGGAAGTTCTGCCGCGGCTGCTGCCCCACCTTGACGTCTGGGTCGCCACCGAGCCGCAGGTCTACCGCAAACCCGCCCTACCCATCGGCCTGCTGGCCGATGCGGGCCACACGCTCGGCCAGGCCCCAATCGCCCAGGTCTCCGATCCACACGACGCGCTGCAGGCCGCCCTCGCGTTGGCCGGCAACCACGGCTCCGTCGTCGCCGGCGGCTCTGTCTACCTGGCCGGCAACCTGCGCGCCGCCTGGTATCCCACCCTGTCCGTCGTGCGCGAACGCACCATGTGGCCGCGCATCACTGCCAACGGGCCGCACGGACGTGCCGCGCTGGCCGATACTTACGTACAGACCTGAGGCGAGGCCCCGACCCATGGACGAACACGACGAGGAGGGCCTGACCTATACGTTGGAGGAAGCCACCGAACTCCTCCCCGAGGTCCGCCGCATCGTCGGGCGCCTGCAGGGCGTCTGGATGGAGGCCGCGTCGGAGCGGCAGGCGTTCGAGGACGCCCAGACCTCCAGCCGCCGCACGCCCGTCGAAGTCAGCCTCGCCCACCAGGCGCTCGTCGCCGCCCTCTGGGACGTGCAGCCGCTTGTCGCCTGGCTCAGGTCGCGCAACATCGTCCTGCGCGATCCGTCCACCGGCCTTATCGACTTCCCGTCGGAGGTCAACGGCGAGGATGCCTTCCTCTGCTGGCGCCTCGGCGAAGACGCTATCGACTACTGGCACAAGCGCGACGAAGGCTTCGACAACCGCAAACCCCTCCCGCCCGACGCCTGAGCTCGCTTAGCTTTCCGCCTCGCAGTCACTCTCGCGGAAGTTGCGGTCCGGAGGACTTTTCGTCGGGCGCCGCTGTGACATCCAAGGTCGAGTTAAGCGCCTCCTCAAGGCGCGCTGTCCGCTCTCGACGCCGGCTGAAGTGTCCTACAACGAACACTCCCGCGAGCGAGGCGATGGCAAACATCGCGGTCGCAAAGCCAAACGTGGTTTGCCCAAGCGCCGCGAGCGCTCCGGCGAGTGCAAACGCCGCCAGAGTGACCCCACCCCTGCGGCGAGCCCGACCATTCCAAGCCGTACTTCGTAGTTGACGACAACAGTCTCAGTCGCCTGCCAATGCGCCTGCTGGCTCTCAGCCATTGTCAGAATTCGGTCTGCCGCCCCTGGCAGGATCTCTTCATACTGGGCCAGCGCGCTCGGTGGCGGGATCGGACCCAAGAACCAGGACCGTGACTTTACGACGCTCATCCGCCTCGAACGACTTTCCGCCGGTTGGGAAGAGTCGCCGGATACGTCCGACAGATCGCGGCGCTGCGCCGCCTCGTCTTCAGCCAATCTGCTCGTGCCTAGTCGCTGGACACCTCAACTGACTGAGCGAGTTCATCGGAGTGCTCGTCTTCAAAGGTGCCGAACGCCCACTGCAGATCGTCGCCAACCGCGAGCCAGTCGCTCCAGAGGGCCAAAGTGTCGGCCTGCTCAGGCGAGTTCGCCGTGTTGTACTCGGTCAGCGTGTCGC
This sequence comes from Chloroflexota bacterium, assembly GCA_034423235.1. Lineage (GTDB taxonomy): Bacteria > Chloroflexota > UBA11872 > UBA11872 > UBA11872 > UBA11872. Next base: position 24,193 of record DAOUIX010000067.1, read on the forward strand.
CGAAGTCAAGAATGCTGGCCACGCCCCCCAACGCCGAGGGACGCGCGAATAGAAGGGCGGCACGCATCTTCCCATGCTCAGTCATTGGGGGACTCCCCTCCTTCGCGACCGGTGAACAGCCAGTCGCATCACGCATCGTCCCCGAGTCGGTCATCGGGAGAGACCCCGTGACCTGGACGAAATTATAGCGGAGGCGCTTAGAGCTCCGGCATTCAGGCAAGCCACCGGAGTTCCATCACCGGCCGGTCGCGGTAGGAGGCTTCGGACTAGCCTCCCGCCACCGACGGCACGATCGACACCTCGTCGCCCGGGCCGACTTCGGTGTCGAAGCCTTCGCGGTAGCGGATGTCCTCGCCGCCCACGTAGATGTTGACGAAGCGACGCAGTTCGCCGTCCTCGTCCAGGATCCTCTCGGAGAACCCGGGATGCGCGGCGTTCAGCTTCTCCACCAGGTCGCCGACGTTCGTGGCGTCAATATCCACGCTGTTCTTGCCGTCGGTCAGGCTGCGGAGTGGGGTTGGAATTCGGACATTCGGCATAAGGGCCTCTCCTGCGCTGCCTAGGCCGGCGTCAGCACGCCGCGGTCGGCCAGCGTCTGTTCGAACGATGTAATGCTCGGTCGGATTTCAAAGCGGGCGTCCACTCGGCCGTCGATAGCCTCCTGCGTCTTCAGCCCGTTGCCGGTCACCAGCGCCACCGTCAGGTCGTCCCGAGCGATCACGCCGCGTTCGGCAAGCTTGGCCAATACCGCAATTGTCACGCCCCCCGCCGTCTCGGCAAAAATGCCTTCCGTCGAGGCCAGCAGGCGCATGGCGTCCACGATCTCGTCGTCGGTGACGGCCTCAATCACCCCGTCCACCTCCTGCGCCAGCTTCAGCGAGTAGAAGCCGTCGGCCGGATTCCCAATGGCTAGCGACTTCGCCACCGTGTCCGGCTGGCGAACCGGCCGATACGTCGTCTGGCCGCGCGCGAACGCCTCCGCCACGGGTGCGCAGCCGTCCGCCTGGGCGCCGTGGATGCGGGTGGACTGGCGGTCCAGCAGCCCAACGTCCACCAGTTCCTTCATGGCCTTGCCCATCTTCGTGTACAGCGAGCCGGACGCGATCGGTGCCACGATGTGGTCAGGCGCCACCCAGCCCAGTTGCTCCACCGACTCGAAGGCCAGCGTCTTGGACCCCTCGGCGTAGTACGGCCGGATGTTGATGTTGCAAAAGGCCCAGTTGTAGAGATCGGCGATCTCGCTGCACAGCCGGTTCAGCTCGTCGTAGGTGCCTTCCACCGCCACGATGCCGGCGCCGTACACCGCCGCCCCTCGGATTTTGCCCACTTCCAGGTCGGCCGGCATGAATACGTACGTGGGCATTCCGTGACGCGCCCCTGCGGCCGACACCGCGCCGGCCAGGTTGCCGGTGGACGCGCAGGCAAAGGTCTCGAATCCGAACTCGCGGGCCTTCGTGATCGCCACGGCGACCACCCGGTCCTTGAAGGAGTAGGTGGGATTCACCGTGTCGTTCTTGACGTAGAGGTTGGTCAGCCCCAGGCGGTCGCCCAGGTTGTCCGCGCGCTGCAGCGGCGTGAACCCGACCGGCCAGGTCTCGTCCCAGCCCCCCTCCACCGGCAGCAACTCGTGGTAGCGCCAGAGCGTGGGCGGCCGGGCGGCAATGGCATCGCGCGAGATGGTCTCGCGGATGGCGGCGTAGTCGAACTGCGCCTCCAGGGGTCCGAAATCGAACTCGCAGATGTGCGTGGCCCGCAGCGGATAGGCGCGGCCGCACTCGCGACAGCGAAGCGTCAGAGTCGTGGACATGCGGATGATCCTTGGCAGAGGCGCCGACGGATGTGTCAGCGGATGGCGAATACCCGTAGTGCCGGGTAACCCGGCTCGCCCGCGTCACGCGCGGGCACGGCCATCGCCATCGGCCGCCCAACAGCTGGGGAGAGGTTGCCTCTCACTCCGTCGCAAACCCCTTGGCGCTCCGCGCCCCGCCCGGGGCGCTGCCTCTCGCCGGTGACCCTCTCATCTTGCAGCTTCCGCTACCGGAATTGGCACCCTCTCGAGCCCTCGCTCGAAGGTTGCCCGGCTTCGTTGGGCCGATCTCCCTCCACCAATCTTGATGAGAGGTATGTCACGTCAAACTTGGTGTGCGCTCAGCGTAGCACCCAGACCAGCGGTGGTGGAGCGGGGCTGTAAGCCGGGGGAAGCTCGATCTGCCGCCGCAAGGACCATCCCGATGCCGGGAACGCAGCCGGCGGCGGGACGAACGACCGGAAAGTCACGTGTCCACGTCCGCCAACCGTGCTAAGATGGGCGACTGCCTGAAAAGGCATCCGCGCATTTCGGCGGCGCTTGATTCATCAGCCGCCCCGGTGGCGCACCGGCCATTCCAGTCGGGCGCGGGCGCGACGGCACCTTAACAGGGGAAGAGTGAGTGCGAGTACTCGCGTCATTCCAATGTGTCTGGCGCGACAGTAGATTCACGTGATTCGAGGATGACTCGGTGGCTCCGGGCTCCGGTACAGCCGGTGCCCCGGGGTAATTGCGATCTTTTTCACGCCCGCCAGGGCGTGCGTTGAGATTGGATTGGCGAGTTTGATCCTGGCTCAGGATGAACGTTGGCGGCGTGCCTTACCAATGCGAGTCGAACGGTACGGGGAGGCTCTTCGGAGCGCCCACGACCGTGGCGTCCGGGTGCGTAACACGTAGCTAACCTACCGGTCGGTGGGGGAAAACTCCGGGAAACCGGAGGTAATCCCGCATATGGTCGCCTGGTAGACAGGTGGACGAAAGCTGTGGCAGGGGAACCTGTCATGGTGCCGGCTGAGGGGGCTGCGGCCGATTAGCTAGTTGGTGAGGTAATGGCTCACCAAGGCAGTGATCGGTAGCGGGTCTGAGAGGATGATCCGCCACACGGGGACTGAGATATGGTCCCGAGCCCTACGGGGTTTAGCATGGAGGAATCTTGCGCAATGGGCGAAAGCCCGACGCAGCGACGCCGCGTGGGGGATGAAGGCCTTCGGGTTGTAAACCCCTTTTCTGGGGGACGCAAATGACGGTACCCCAGGAATAAGCCACGGCTAACAGGGTGCCAGCAGCCGCGGTAATACCTTGGTGGCAAACGTTATCCGGAATCACTGGGCGTAAAGCGCTCGTAGGCGGCTTGGTAGGTGTTCGGTGAAAGCCCCCGGCTCACCCGGGGAGGGTCCGAGCAAACCGCCAGGCTGGAGGCAGGCAGAGGACCGTGGAACGTCCGGGGGAGTAGTGGAATGCGTAGATCCCGGACGGAACACCAGAGGCGAAGGCGGCGGTCTGGGCCTGACCTGACGCTGAGGGGCGAAAGCGCGGGGAGCAAACAGGATTAGATACCCTGGTAGTCCGCGCCGTAAACGATGGACGCTAGGTGTGTGGGGGGCTCAACCCCCCTGCGTGCCGGAGCTAACGCGGTAAGCGTCCCGCCTGGGGACTACGGTCGCAAGACTAAAACTCAAAGGAATTGACGGGTGCCCGCACAAGCAGCGGAGCGTGTGGTTCAATTCGAGGCTACGCGAAGAACCTTACCGGGGTTTGACATTACACGGCGATCCCGCGAAATCGGGAGTTCCTTCGGGACCGTGTAACAGGTGCTGCATGGCTGTCGTCAGCTCGTGCCGTGAGGTGTTGGGTTAAGTCCCGCAACGAGCGCAACCCTCGACGCTAGTTGTATATGTCTAGCGTGACTGCCGCGGACAACGCGGAGGAAGGTGGGGATGATGTCAAGTCCGCATGGCCCTTATATCCCGGGCTACACACACGCTACAATGGCCAGTACAACGGGCAGCAACCTGGCGACAGGAAGCGAATCCCTTAAAGCTGGTCTCAGTTCGGATTGCAGGCTGCAACTCGCCTGCATGAAGTCGGAGTTGCTAGTAACCGCAGGTCAGCACACTGCGGTGAATACGTTCCCGGGCGTTGTACACACCGCCCGTCACGCCATGAAAGTCGGCAACACCTGAAGCCGGTGAGCTAACCCTTGGGAAGCAGCCGTCGAGGGTGGGGTTGGCGATTGGGGCGAAGTCGTAACAAGGTAGCCGTAGCGGAAGCTGCGGCTGGATCACCTCCTTTCTAGGGATGTCACCACTCGGCCTCGGCCGAGCGGTCACCCAGGTTGAGGGATCACGTGGATCGCCGTCACATTCGACGGCCTTTCGCGCCAGACAGAAACCCATCGAGTCGTCCGGAATGGCCCGACCTCGCACTCACTCTTGCCCTGCTAAGGGCCTCCGCCTCACCACAGGCCTCCCCATGTCCTGTAGGGGTGCCCCTTGTGGGTACCCGCGCAACTAGCTGCCTATCGCCCCGCACCTCCTGCGCTGTGCCACCATGGGCACGAGCGTCGGGCCGGTCAGGCGGCCGCTCCGGCTCCCGCCGGAGAGGAAAGTCCGCACTTCACAGAGCGCGGTAGCGGGTAACACCCGTCGCCCGAATCGGTTCACGCCGGCAAGGGCCGGAACAGGGGCACAGTGACGATGCCCACGCCCCCACCTCGGAGGCGCGGGAGTGAAACGGCTAACCTCTACCGGAAGCAAGGCCAAGTCGGGACGCCACCAGGCTGCTCGCCCAGTCCCAGGTAGGCTGCACGAGGCCGGCGGCAACGCCGGCCCCAGATAGATGGCCGCCCACGACAGAATGCGGCTTATCGACCGGTCCGACGCTCACCGGTCCTCGGGATCGTTCTCAGTTCGGATCCCGTTGCCGTCTCGCTTCGGAACCCCGGCCTGGTCGCCAAACGCCCGCAGGTCAGCCTGCCCGGTCCCCACCGGTTCGCTACAATGACGAGCGGGGTGGAGCAGTGGTAGCTCGTCGGGCTCATAACCCGGAGGTCGTCGGTTCGAATCCGACCCCCGCAACCACCACGACCAACTCGTTCTGACCTTCTCTACGGGCGGACGTTTCTTCACGCACCGGCTCTGATCGCCGGCAAAGGAGTCCGCCATGAGGCGTCGCCAGAAGCAAACGAACAGACACGCATTCGCGCACGGTCAACCCGAAGACGCGCGCGCCCGCCCACGAGCCGGCGAATCACCAACAAGGCTAGGCCGCCGCCCTCCACGCCTTACAGGCAGCCATTCAGGACGGCCTCAATGGCGGGGTCAGCGACAAGACGCTGAGACAGATCTGGGCAGAAGCGGAACAGCGCCATCGGTCAAGGAATGGCTGACGTAGGCCCGTCTGCCGTTGCTCGAGTCCATCGTTACCGCGGCTGTGGTGTGTATAATACACACAGTGCATAGTCGGGAGGTCCTGCGCCGTCTCCGTCGCGACGGCTGGGTTCTCAGAAACGTGAGCGGCAGCCATCACCAGTTCACGCACCCCAACAAGCCTGGGCGCGTCACGATCAAGCACCCGCTACGGGACATATCGATCGGCACGCTACGGAGCATTTTTCGTCAGGCTGGATGGAATTGGAAGGATCGCTAATGCAGTTTCCAATCGTGATTCACAAGGACGAGACAAGCAGCTACGGTGTCACGGTTCCCGATCTACCCGGGTGCTTCTCCGGAGGCGACTCGTTCGAGGACGCTATAAGGTCGTCCCACGAAGCTGTTGCTTGTCATATCGAAGGCTTGCTTATGGACGGCGAGTCCATCCCGGAGCGTCAGCCAATCGATCTGCATCAAAGCAATCGCGACTTTGAAAACGGAGTTTGGGCGCTCATTGACGTTGATATTTCTAAACTCTCGAGCAAGACGGTCCGAGTCAATATCACGATGCCTTCACGCGTGTTGTCCATCATTGATGAAGCGGCGGCTCGGGAAAGAGAGTCCCGATCGGGGCTACTCACGCGCGCCGCCCTTCAATTCGTGGACAGACAGACAACCGTATAGTTTCTGGCTTCTCAGCCTTTGGCGTCTGCGCTGCTAAGTCGCGTCCACAAGGTCAATCGGATATATCGGCGTGTCCTTACCGTAGTGCAACCGAAGTGCCCAATCCCAGATACTGAAATACGGCACCGGCGTCAATCTCGTACCCGCCAGTGGCCCCGAAACGGCCACACCGCTCAGCGCATCCCAGCGAGAACCAGTCTCGCGATCAGTGAGCTCGGTTCCAGCGACTTCAAAGGT
>DAOUIX010000068.1:0-6519 GCA_034423235.1 Chloroflexota bacterium
GGAGTGGCGTACCTGCTGCCCGTAGATCTCAAGCGCCAGCGCACCCGGCTTCGGCGACGTCACCCGCTGCACCCGCCCGCCCAGCGCCCGGTCTTCGATCTCCGACCGGACCGCCGCCAGCGTCAGTGCGTCAAAGTTCACCCGCGGCTCCCGACTCCGGCAGTCGGTGGAACGGCTCCGGCGCCGGCTCGCTGATCCATCGCGCCGCCGCCTCGGCCGACATCCGCAGCGCCTCAACCAGATCGCCGGTCACTCGATAGGCGCTGAAGAACACCACCGCGAACACGTCCCCGGTACCCGTCGGATTCCGCATCGGCCGCTCAATGACTGGATACCGCAGCCATCGTCCAGCCTCATGCGCCTCAATGGCCCCTGGCCCGTCCGTCAGCACCCCAACGCGCGATCTAGACAGCAACGCCCGCGCCGTCGCCGCGTCCCCCGCCAGGTCTTCGGTGCTGAGAACGCTCACATTGGCCGCCGTGAACGCGCGCGCCGCCGACCGCGGAAGATCCACCCGAACCTGCCCGTGCTCGTCCACCCGCCGCAGAAGACCCTGCCCCGTCAGCGTCACGAAGTCCCGCCCAGCTACCGCGTCCACCACGGCCGGCCCGGTCTCCCGCAGGATCGGCCCCAGGTGGACGATGTTCGCCCGTGGTTCAAGCTGCACGATGTCCGAAGCCCGCAGTCGCGGCGCGCGCGCATGCACCAACTGCGTTCGTCCGTCGGCTCCATAGATGTTCGAAAACGTGGCGGCCTGCCGCGCGGGCCCTGTCCGCCACTCAACCTCCGGCGCGGCGGCGGTCAGCCGCCGGCCATGCGCGCGTGGCAGCCTCGTGGCCACCACCACCCGGTATCCCAGCGCCGCCGCCGCTCGTCCGCTGTAGTACGCCGTCCCACCAAGAGTCGAGCCGTCCGGCGTCAGGTCCGTTGTGACGTTGCCAAGCAGCAGGTAAACCGGCCGCTCGGCCTTGGCGGTCATGCGCCCCTGGCGGTCAGGCCCTGGGGCTGATGACGACGCGGCGCTCGTCGCCCTCGCCGATGCTATACGTCCGCACGTCCTCGTCATCCGCCAGCGCGACGTGGACCAGCCGCCGTTCGTTGGCCGGCATCGCCTCCAGCGTGATCGGCTCCTGGGTGGAACGGACCTCGTCCGCCAGCGTCTCCGCCAGTTCAGCCAGCTGATCGGCGCGCCGCTGTCGGTACCCGTTCACGTCCACGATCACCCGGCACGGCCGGCCCAGCCGCCGGCCCAGCATCAGGTTTACCAGATACCCGAACGCCCGCAGCGTTTCGCCCTGTCGACCAATCAGACGCCCGAAGTCGTCATCGCCCACGATGTTGTAGGCCAGTGGATCCTCGGACACCAGGTCGAAATCCGCCATGAACCCCATCCGCTCCAGCAGGCTCTCCAGCAGCTCCTCGGCTTCGCTTTCCAGGTCCTCGCCGGACTCCAGCAGTTCACCTCGCGGTCGCCGTCCGGTGGGGGCGGCCGGCTGGCTGGGCTCAACGGCGGGTGGCTGGGTGGCGGCGGGCTCGGCAGCGACCGTCGCCGCTGGTTCCTCATCGACCGGCGCCTCCGCTTCAGGCGCCTCGATCTCGGTCTCAGCCACAACCGCTTCGGGTTCCTGGTCTTCGGCTTCCTCGTCTGAGTAGGGCTGGCTGCGCCGCCGCACGCGCACGCGCGCGTCTTCCCGGCCCATGCCCAGCACGCCGCGCGACCCCGAACTGATCACATCCACGTCGATTTCGTCCAGGGTGACGCTCAATTGCAGCAGCGCGCGTTTCACCGCGTCTTCCACCGAACTGCCGGTCACAATCACGCCGTCGCCGGCGCCGGAATCATTAGCCACCGCGTCTCCTCCGTCGTCGCCGGCGGCGAGGGCGGCTCGCCGTCGCGGGCTTCGACTCGGTCTCGGTCTCCTCGGCTTTGGCCTTGGCCTCATCCACCTTCGCTTGATGTTCCCCCATCACGTCGCGCGCCAGCGGCCAGTGGGCGGGGATCAGCTTCCCCGTCCCCGTGGTGAAGTATTGCTGAACGATCGCGATGATGCTCGAAATTACCCAGTACAGCACCAGCCCCGACTGGAACGTCCACGCAAACACCACCACGATGATGGGCATGAACTGCATCACCCGGTTCATCGTCGCCGCCTGCCCCGTGGCCGTGCTGGAGGCCATCATCCGCGCCTGCACCAGCTGGAAGCCCCCCGCCAGCAGCGCCAGCAGCGAGACGTAAAACCCACCGGAGGCAAACAGGTCAAAGCTCGCCGGCAGCCGGGTAAAGCCCGCCACCTGCGCCGCCTCCTGCCCCTGGCCGCTATTCCACCAATCCCGCAGGTAGGCCTTCGTTGAGTCATCAGCCGGCCCCCAGTACGCATACACGTCCCGCGCCAGCGCATAGCGCCCGTCGTCCAAAACCTCCGCCAGCGCGGGGTAGGCGCGGTCGGCCCCACGGGCTTCGATGTTGAGCATTCGAATCTCGTCCGAACGCATTGGCGGCGAGACGCCCAGCGATCCCGGCTCCGCCCGCAGCGCATTGAAGTAATCGTCCACGCTGTTGTGCTCGCGGATCGGCACCTGAATCGGATCGCCGTTCAGCACAATCCGCTCCAGCAGCCCCGGCGCGCTCAGGTCGTCCTTCAACCCATGCAGCACGATCGGGCCTACCCCGGCGTCCACGTCGGCCCAATTCACAATCTCGCCGCGCAGAATCCCTTCCACCTGATCAACCGTCAGCCGCGTCGCCGGCCGGTCCCGTTCAACCAGCAGAGCTGCCGCCTGCACCAAGCGTGTTTCATCCGTGCCTGCCGGCATCTGGCCAAGGTCCGCTTCATTGTCCAGGAATATCGCCGCTGCGGTCCCGTCGTTGAGCGACGCAATAGCCGTCTCCGCGTCTACCACGTCGGTCCGGAACTGGTAGTTCGCCGCGAACTGCGTGAACGAAACGGCCAGCGACGACTCCAACGGCGTCGGCAACTCCGTCGTCGCAATCACCACGTCCACCGGCTCCGTCGGCGCGGCATCCCCAATCACTTGGATCGTCGAGTCTTCTCGCGCCAGGTTGAACCACAGGAACTGCTCGTTCAACAGCCCACGACTGCTGAGCGTCAGAATCCCGCCATACAGGGCCAGCAACACCGGTAGCTGGATGAAGATTGGCAGGCACCCGGCCATCGGGTTCACGCCGCGTTCCTTGTACAGCTTCATCGTCGCTTCCGAGACCGCCTGCCGGTCCCCCTTGAATCGGTTGCGGATGGTCTCCAACTCCGGCTGGATCAGCTGCATCTTGCGTTGCGAGGTGATCTGCTTCAGCGTCAGCGGAATCATCAGCAGCCGGATCAACACCGTGAACAGCACGATCGCAATTGCATAGCTGCCCACGGCATCGTGAATCAGTGTCAGCGCGTCGCTCAGCGGGTCCACCGCCCACGTCTGCCAGGTGTTGGGGATCGCTTCCACTCGGTCGACGCGCCCCTATGGGACGGGGTCGTAGCCTCCCGCGTGCCACGGGTGACAGCGAGCCAGGCGCCGTATGGCCATTCCGGCGCCGCGCAGCACGCCGTAGCGCTCGATCGCCTCGTAGGCGTAGTGGGAGCAGGCCGGCTCATAGCGACACATCGGCCCGAACGCCGGCGACACCCAGCGTTGGTAGATCCGCAGCACCCAGAGCGCCGCGGGCGTCATCCGGCCCGCCAAGCCTGCGACTGACCCAATCCGCGCCGCACCGCCGCTGCCAATTCGTTCGGTGCCGCGTCCAGCGCCCGCTGCCGTGGCAGCGCCACAATGTCCAGCCCGGGTAGCTCCCCAAGCTGGCATCGCAGCGCTTCCCGCACCCGTCGGCGCAGCCGGTTGCGATGCACCGCCGAACCAAACCGTTTGGAAACGGGCACCGCCACACGCGGCCATTCGCACCCTCCGGGCGCGACGAACAGCACCAGCGACGGCGTCACGACTTTGTCACCGCGCGACCGGACGCGCGCGATATCGGCGGACCGGCGCAGACGGTTGCGGCGATTCATTGGTTGAAGACCGCGATGTTGCGGCGTCGCGAATCAGGCGGTCAGGCGCTTGCGGCCCTTCCGCCGCCGGCGGCGGAGGATCGCGCGACCGCTGCGCGTGGCCATGCGGGCACGAAATCCATGCCGGCGCTTACGGCGTCGAACCTTGGGTTGGTATGTGCGTTTCATAGCTGGTCGCGGCTTCCTCGGACGCCGCAGACCCTCAGTGTATCACCGGGCGTCATGCCGTCGGGCGGCTGCCAGACCGATAGCTCGTGACGCGAGCGGACGCCTACGACCTCGGCGCCGAGTCTCTGCCCCCGATGACACCCCCGATCAAGCCCTCGATCTGGGACACCCGCTCGCTCAGGTTATTCACGCGTTCGGTCAGGTCGTCCACGCGCTTGGTGAGCGCCTTCATTTCACCGCGAACATCCCGCCAGAACCCGACGATCAGACCGGCGAGAGCGATACCCACGCTCACGACGGCAATGGTCTCAGGCGACATAGGGCGGCTTCTCCTTGCGTCCGCCCATGTACTACTACCTAACGGCAGAGTACCAAGGCCTCGCTTGCGTTAGCGGGGCCGCAATCCCCATCGGACAGTGTGCTAGCGTCCCACGTCCACCACCCGGCAGCGGCCATGCCCAAAACCCCGCCCCTCGTCTACCGGTGGTCCGCCGTCCCGCGCCCCAAAGCCTGGCGCAAGGCCCGACGCACGGTCTACGAGTTCCTCAAATTCGCCGCCGCATCCCTCGACTGGCCGGTCGGCCGTGTCATGGTCGGACGCGGCGGCGGCCACCCCTCCCTCATCGTCGAGTTCCCCTTCAAGCGCGCTGCCGAGTTCGAAGCCGCCTGGGATCGGATGTCCGCCGATCCCCACAGCGAGGCCCTCTGGTCCAGCCTGGCCCCGCTCCTGCACGACTCCACCGTGCGCCGTGAACTCTTCGCCGTGCAGTACGCCCGGGTCGGCACGACCGACCGCTAGCAGCCAATGACGAAGAGCTCCGAAACCCTTGGCGTGGGAATCATCGGCGCCGGCGGCATTGCCCGCGGCGCCCATCTGCCCGGCTTCGCCGCCCAGCCCAACGTCGACATCGTGGCTGCGGCCGACCCCTTACCGGGCCGCGCCGCCGAATTCGCCCGCGACTTCAACATCCCCCATGCCTACACCGACTACCGCGACCTGCTCGCCCGCGACGATATCGATGTCGTGTCGGTCGGCACCCCGCCCTTCGCCCACGCCGAGGCCACCATCGCGGCCCTGCAGGCCGGCAAGCACGTCTTCTGCGAAAAACCCATGGCCATGAACGCCGCCGAAGCCCAGGCCATGGCCGGCGCGGCCGAGCAGGCCGGCCGCACGCTCGCCATCGACTTCCAGACCCGATTCAGTCGCGACGCCCAGCGCGCGCACGACCTCGTGGCCGGCGGTCGCCTTGGCGCGCCCAACTTCGCCCGCGCCACCATGCTTCGGCAAGCCGGTGTCCCCACCTGGGGAACCTTCACCTCCAAGGCCGCCAATGGCGGCGGCGCGTTGATTGATATCGGCGTCCACGCCCTCGACCGGGCGCTGTACGTCCTCGGCCACCCCACGCCGCGCAGCGTCTGGGGCGCCATCGGCCGTCCCTTCGGCAACCGCGGCGACGTGACCAACCGCTGGGGCGCCTGGGATCCCTCCAACTACGACGTCGACGACTACGCCTTCGCCGGCATCCGCTTCGAGGGCGACCTCATCCTGCTGCTGGAGTGCTCCTGGATCCTCCGTATCGGCCAGAGCGTCGAACGCCTCGTCGTCTCCGCCGCCGACGGCGGCCTCGAAATAAGCCCACTCCGCGTCTTCCACGACCGCGACGGCTTCCACAGCACCGAGACCTACGACACCAGCGGCGAAACCCGCAAAGAGCACGTCATTTCCGTGACCGACTTCATCCGTGCCGTCCGCACCGGCGGTCAGCCCACCGTCACCGCCGCCCAGGGCGTCACGGTCACCCGCATCGTCGACGCCATCTACCGGTCCGCCGCCGAGCGGACCGAAATCCCGCTGACCTAGCCGGTAGCTGCGGCCTAGCCGCGCTCCGCCATCGGCGTCACTGGCCGGTCCATGTGCCCGACGTACTCCGCCCGCGGGCGGATGATCCGGTTATTGCCCTGCTGCTCCAGCACGTGCGCCGTCCAGCCGCTCATCCGGCTGATCGCGAAGATCGGCGTGAACAGGTCGGGCGGAATCCCCAGCGAGGCGTACACCGTCGCCGCGTAAAAGTCCACGTTGGAATTCAGGTTCTTCTCCCGCAGCATCACGGCTTCCATCACCTGCGAGGTCTCAAACCATTCGGCGTGACCGGAGGCGGGCACCAGTTCTCGCGCGATCTCGCGCAACACGGTGGCTCGCGGGTCCGCCGTGCGGTACACCGCGTGACCGAAGCCCATCACCAACTCGCGCTTGGCCAGCTTGTCCATCACCCAGGCCTCGGCCTCTTCCGGCGACGTCACCTGCAGCAGCATTTCCAGCACGGCCTGGTTG
>DAOUIX010000069.1:0-11655 GCA_034423235.1 Chloroflexota bacterium
CGATCGACGTGCCGGATGCTTTCATCATCGATACGCAGATCGCGCCGTTCATCCTGGGCGCGGATCCGCTGGCCAGCGAGCGGATCTGGGATCAGCTTTACCGATACATGATTCACGGTCGCAAGGGCTCGCCGATGTTTGCGCTGAGCGCTATCGACACGGCGCTCTGGGACCTGAAGGGGAAGTGGCTGGGCCAGCCGCTGTACCGGTTGCTGGGTGGGCCGGTGCGGACCGAGATTCCGGCCTACGCCAGCGCGCTGGGCTTCTCAATCGAGCCCGAGCGTGCGGCTGTACGCGCCCGGCAGTTCGTGGCCGAGGGCTACCAGGCCACCAAGTGGTTCGTACGCTACGCCCCCGACGACGGCGAGGCCGGCGCGCGGCGCAACGTGGAACTGATGCGCGTTCTGCGTGAGGCGGTGGGCGACGACGTTGACGTGATGATCGACGCCTGGAGCAGCTGGAACGTGCGCTACACGCTGGACATGGCGCGGCGCATGGCGGAGTACCGGCCCTACTGGATCGAAGAACCCGTCAAGTCCGACGACATTGCCAACTACGCCCGCATTCGAGCGGCATCGCCGGTTCCAATTTCGGGCGGCGAGCACGAATACACGCGCTGGGGTACACGCGATTACATGAAGGCCGGCGCGGTGGACATCTACCAGGCCGACACCATGTGGGCGGGCGGCGTGAGCGAGATGATGAAAATCGCCACCATATGCTCCGTCTACGACGTGCCCCTGATTCCGCACGGCGCCTCGGTTCCGGTCAACGCCCATCTCAGCGCGGCTTGGCCGCCGCCGCTGTGTCCCTACGTCGAGTACCTGGTGAAGTGGAACGAGCTACGGCAGTTCTTCTTCAAAGATCCCGTCATGCCGGTCAACGGCATGATCAGCCCACCCGACGCACCGGGAGTCGGCGTGGAGATCGACGAATCCAAGGTGACCGCCGAGCGCGAATTGAGCTGGCGCGAGGCCTGACAGACCGTCCTCTGGCTCAAGCGCGGATCTACCCGGAAGTCTGCCCGCGGATGACGGCGATTTCCTCGGCGCCCAAGTAGGGCGGATCGCCGACCGGCGTGTTAGCCGCAATATCGTCGGCATTCGACAGTCCGACGATGCAGGTCGACGCGGCCTCGTGGCCCAGCACGAAGCGCATCGCGGTCTCGTACGGCAATTCGTCCCGCAGGTCCGCGATGTCCTGGATGCGTTCGCGCGGACCGGCGGCGTCGGCCATGCGTTCGCGGAACATCTCGGACTGGCGCCAATCGCTGGCCGGGAGCGCGGCAAGCTCCGCTTCGCTCAGAAGGATTAACCCGTTGGCAAACGGCGAGCGCGCGAAGACGCCCGTTCCATGCTCAGCCGCCAGCGGCAGGAGTTCATCGCCGGCGCCATCGTCCACGGCGTTGAAGGGCGTCTCCACCACGGGCGCACCCCAGCGCCGGATGGCTTCCACGGCGGTCTCGGGCTGGCCGGTCCGGGCGGAAATGCCCCACCAGCGAATCTTGCCGGCGGCCTGTAGTTCCTCAAGTACGGCGAAGGGCGCCTCGTGCTTGACGATGTGCAGCGGCGGGTCGTGCAGGAGATACGCGTCGATGTATTCCGTGCGCAGGCGGCGCAGGGCCAGGTCGCAGGCGTCCCGAATCCGCTTGGGTGAGTAATCCCGCGGCTGCTTGGCGCCTTGAATGGACTGCGCGCCGTCGGTTCCGGGCAGGTAGCCGACTTTGCTGATGATGAAGGCATCGTCGCGGCGGCCGTAGAGCGCTTCGCCCAGCAGGACCTCGCTGCGGCCGTTGCCGTAGACCTCGGCGGTGTCGAAGGTAGTGATCCCGGCGTCAAACGCCTGCTGCACCAGGCGAACGGCATCCCAGGCTGGAAAGTCGCCCCAGGCCTGGCCGCCGATCTCCCAGCAGCCCATGCACAGAGCGCTCACCCGCTCGCCCGTCGCCCCCAAGCTCCGCATTTCCATGTCTGATCTCCCCGGTTATGCATCGGCCGGCTGACGTGACGTTGAAGAAAAGGATCCAGCTCGCGCGCTGCGGCTGCGAACTGCGTCGATCCTGCCGAGCCTGGCGACGATGCCGGACCGGGAGCATAGACAACGCAGCCGTGTGGCGACACGCGGTGTGGCGGTACCTGCGGGAGGACTTGCGTCGCGCCGCGACGGATATTTGACCTAGAGTCGTTGTGGGGAACGTGGCGAGAACGGTACATGCAGGATCGAGACCAGGACGGGAGCTCGGCAGCCAGCCACCGGTACGTTGCGCTGCTGCGCGGCATCAACGTGGGCGGCCACCACAAGCTACCCATGCGGGACCTTGCCGCAATGTTCGCGGCGGCGGGGTGCGAGGACGTCCGCACGTACATCCAGAGCGGCAACGTCGTGTTCCGGGCGTTGCCAGAACTGGCGGACGGGCTACCGACGCGGATTACCGCCGAGATTGCGGCCAGCCACGGCTTTCAGATTCCGGTCGTCATGCGGACGGCATCAGACTTTGACCGGATTGTCCGCGACAACCCGTTCCTGGCCGCCGGCGTGGATCCGGCCAAGCTGCACGTCGGATTCCTGGCCGCGGCGCCCGAACCCACGCGACTCGCGCAACTCGACCCGGACCGCTCACCGCCGGACGCCTTCGAAGTTCGGAAGGGGGAGGTCTACCTGCACTTTCCCGCCGGCGTCGCGCGGTCAAAGCTGGACAACGCCTACTTTGATCGCACTTTGAACACGGTGTGCACCATCCGCAACTGGCGCACTGTCGGCAAACTGCATGAGATGCTGCGCGGGGTCTGAGCGCGGCGGCCCTGGCAAGGCGGCGGCGCGACACTGTAGCAATCGTCGGCTCCAATACGACCAAGAGATCGAGCCTAGAGACAGCCTGGGAGAACTTGGCCCCAGACCCGTTCTTGGCTCGTGCCTGAACGCGTGAAGAGCCCCGGAGCCTGTGCCTGGCGGGCACAGGCTCCGGGGCGGTTGTGAGCGACCGAGTCGCGCGCGGGGGAGGGAACGCGCGACTAGGCCGTCGAGGGGGTTTCTCCGAGCGGAAGCGTGACCTTGCCGAACCCTGACTTCGCGCCAGCAGCGTCTCGGCCGTGCCCGCGGCCCCAGCCGCGGGAGCCGGACTTGCCCTGGCCCTTGCAGCCGGGACCACCGTCGGCCTCGAGCGCGGACTCGATGCGCTCGCGCATCCCATCGCGCAGCTCGTCGGCCTTGTCGGAGTCGACACGGCCATTCTCGATTGCCGCGGTCAGGCGCGTCTCAAAGGCTTCCAGCGCAGCATCGATGACCGCCGCCTGGTCGCCTTCGGCTTCGTCAATGACGTCCGACAGGCTGTTGCCTTCGGAGAGCTTGGTGCGAATGTCTTCAGCCGACACGCCGGTCTGCTCGGAGACGATGGCGATCAAGCCGTGGCTCCTGCCGCCCATTTGGCCGCGCCCCTTGCCACCGAAGTGGCCGCGACCCTTGCCGCGGGAGCCGTCCTTGGTGCCGGCCAGCCAGTCGCGCACGCGCTGCTCGGCGTTGGCCTTGTAGTCGTCCACCTGGTCGGACTCCAGGCGGCCGGCTTCCACGAGGGCCGCAACCTTGTCATCCAGACCCGTCAGGGCCGCGGTAACCACCGCTTCCAGGTCGCCACCTTCGGCCTGGATGATGTCAGCCAGTGACTCGCCGCCCTGCAGCCGCGCTCGCAGTTCCTCCTGGGTGAGGCCCGTCTGCTCTTCGATCGCGTTCTTTGCTTCGGACCTGTCGCCGCCACGGCCAAAACCACCGTGCGCGAGGACCGCGCTGACGGTTACGACCGTCAAGAGGGCTACCGCGGCGACTGCGGCGACCAGGGTTCGAATTCGGGGTCTCACGACGCCTCCTTTCGCAAGCGCTGGCTATTTCGAGGCCAGCACAACGTTTACGAAAGGCAGTGTTGGGGCGGCAGATGAATGCGCGATGCACGTCAAGTGCGAGTTTCGTGCATATCTCTGAGGAACCCGTTAGCCGCCGTTCGACTGGGTAAACCGATAGCCGACGCCGGGCACGGTCAACACGTAGCGCGGACGCGACGGCACTGGTTCTATTCGCTTGCGCAGATTGCGAATGTGGCTGTCGATAGAGCGCGGCAGCGTGGGGCGGTCATCATTCACGATTCGCTCGACCAGGGCCTCGCGGGTGAAGACGCGGCCGGGATGCTGCATCAGCGAGGCCAGTAGATCGAACTGCACCTTGGTGAGCTCGATCGCCTCGCCGTCGCGCCGGACCTGCCGGGTGCCTGGGTCGAGCGTCATGCCAGCGACGCGGATCGGTCCCTCCTCCACGTCGGTGCTGGACGCGCGGCGCAGCAGCGCGTGGACGCGGGCCACGACTTCGCGGATGTCAAAAGGCTTGGTGACGTAGTCGTCGGCGCCAAGCTGCAAGCCCACGACCTTGTCGGTAATGTCGTCGCGGGCCGTCAGCATCAGCACCGGGATCTGCGACTCGGCCCGAAGTTCGCGACAGACGTCCAGGCCATGGACATCCGGCAGCATCAGGTCCAGCACGACCGCGTTGGGACGTCGTTGGCGCGCCAGCCGCAGCGCCTCGGCGCCGTCGCCCGCAGTAATGACGCTGAATCCGTCACGCTCCAGGTAGGCACGGACGACCCGCCGGATATCCGGCTCGTCGTCAACCAACAGAATCAGCCCGGAATTCGCCATGTCGGGATCGGTAACCGCGCCACCGTGCCTACGCGCCGTTCTGATTCTTACACGGGGCCGCTACGGCGATCCGGGCCTGCGCGAGTCAGGGCGCCGCGTGGCATTCCACCGCCAGGTCGCGTGCATAGCCCATGCATAGGAGCTTCATATCCAGTCAACAGCCGCTCGACTAAATTGGGTGCGAATCTGAGCCAGAGGGCTGTTCAGGCATGAGCCTGCGGACGCGTCTCACGGTGGCGTTCGTGGCGGTGTCGCTGGTGGCGATAGGAATCGCGGCGCTGCTGATCAATCGTTCCGTGTCGAGCAGCTTTCATCACTTCGCCGCTCATGTGCGCGAGGACCAGCAATTGGCCGTGGCCGAGCAACTGAGCCTGACCTACAGCGCCACCGGATCGTTTCAGCTGCGTCGCCCGGGTGTTGGGCGAGGGCTTCACTATGTGGTTGTGGATCCGGGCGGCGCGATTGTAGGCGGAAACGTCAGACCTGAGCGGTCCAGCCAACCCCCGGACCTTGCCCGCTGGCGGCCGATCCCCGTCGATGTCGACGGCCGGACAGTGGCGACGGCTTATTTCGCCGACGCCGGGACGCGAAGTCTTCCGCGCGAGGCGCTGGCGCCGCTGCGGATTGCCGAGGACGTGTTCCTACAGGAGATCGGCACCGCGCTCATCCTTGCACTCGTGGCCGGAGTCGCGGCGGCGGTGGCGATGGCCGTGTATCTGGCTCGTCAGATCACCCGGCCGGTCCAGACCCTGCGCGAGACATCCGAGGCCATCGCCCAGGGCGACTTCTCACGTCGCACCGGCATCCAGCGCACCGACGACATTGGTGCACTGGCGCGTTCGTTCGATCAGATGTCGGAGACGCTGGAACGCAACGAGGAATCCCGTCGCCAGCTCTTTGCCGACATCGCGCATGAGCTTCGAACTCCCTTGGCAGTGATCCGCAGCACAGTCCAAGCGCTGGGCGACGGGGTCTACAAGCCCAGCGCGGACCACGTCGAGACCGTCATGCGCCGGGTGGACATGCTGACCCAGCTGATCAACGACGTCCGCGACCTTTCGCTGGCCGACGTTGGCCAGCTGCGCCTTGAGCGGTCGGGCGTCGAGGTGAGCACGTTGCTGAATGCAGCCCGCGAGCGTCACGCGCCGCTGGCCGCGGAACGCGACCTGTCGTTGCGGATCGAGCACCCCGCAGACGATACAGAGTTGCAGATCGACAGGACACGGATTGACCAAGCCCTCGATAACCTCGTGCGAAACGCGATCACTCACACGCCCAACGGTGGGAGGATTACGGTTCGCGCACGTCAGTCGACCAACGAGCACGGGCACGCCTGGGTGTCGCTGGAGGTTGCGGACTCCGGCCCTGGATTCGGGCCGGATGACTTGACGCGGGTGTTCGACCGCTTCTACCGCGCGGACAGTTCGCGCAGCCGCGCGCACGGCGGTACCGGGTTGGGCCTGGCCATCGTTCGCGGAATCGCGCGAGCGCATGGCGGCGAGGCCGTCGCCCGCAACAACCCCGACGGGCCAGGCGCCACGGTAAGTCTCAGGCTGCCAGCCGACACCACTGCATCGTGAATGCGCCACGGCCGGGCTGCACGTAGGTTTCAATTTACGTGCATATGGCGTGCATACGTCGGTACTAAGCTCAGACGCAGCATCGAGCGATTCCGAGTGAGGCCATGACGTTGAACCCGTCCGAACAGGATCAATCGCAGCCGAGCGGTGCCGGCACCCAACACGCATCAGCGCCACGGGGTGCTCGGTTGCGTCAGGTCGGGCGCGTGCTCGTCTGGCCGCTGCGGACCTTTGTGTCGCTGCTGCGCCGATTCTGGTTGTGGCTCCTGCTCTTGGCCGGGATAGCCGCGTTTGCCTTCTACGTCGTGCTCCCACGCGTGCAGGAAGAGGAGTTGGTTGCGGTACCGCCGCAACCCGTGGAGGTCGTGCGCCAGGACTTGCTGGTGACCGTGCCCGCAACCGGCACGCTGGATTTCGGAACGCTGGTTCAGGTGGGGTTCGAAAACGCCGGGGTGCTCACCGACCTCAAGGTGGGCGCCGGCGACTCGGTGAACGCGGCTGACGTGCTGGCTTTGCAGGAAGCGGACGACCTCACGCGCGACATTGACGACGCCGTCTCGGCTCTGCGCCGCGCCGAATTGGATCTGGCTGAGTTTCTGGAGGACCTGGAGCCCAATCCCGACGTCTACGCCTTGCGCCGGGCGGAACTGGATCTGGCCGAGGCGCGCGCCGCCCTTGAAGACCTGCAGATCCCGCCCGATGCGGCCAGCATTGCGTCGGCCGAAGCATCGGTGGCCTCGTCCAGCGCGCAGGTCGCCTCGGCCCGAGCCAACGTGACCTCCGCCCAGGCGCGGGTTACCGCGGCGCAGGCGCAGGTACATGCGGCCCGGGACAGCCTGGACGACTTGCTGGAAGAAGTCTCCGACACTGAGCTTGCCGACGCGACGAGCAATGTGACGTCCGCCCAGGCCTCGCTGGTAAGCGCTCAGGGCGCCCTGGCCGATCTATTGGCCGGAGCTTCTGAACTCGAAGTCCAAAAGGCGCAGGACAACCTGGCCACGGCGCAGGAAGCCGTGGTGGCCGCGCGTCGCGACCTCGACTCCGCGGTTGCCGACCACCCGTCCGCTTTGGCGGACGCCGAGTCCAAGCTTGCTAGCGCCCAGGCGGCCGTCATTTCGGCCCAGGTGGAGTTGGGGAAACTGCGTACCAAGCCGACCGCCGACGACATCCGAAACGCCGAGATCGCGCTCGAACAAGCGCGCCTGACCCACGACGACACCGTGCGGACCGACAGCAACGCCAGCGCCGAAGCCAAGGAACGGGCCGCCGTGGTTTACGAAGAGGCGCAGCGCGCCTTTGCCGAAGCCATTCGGCCGGCCACCGCCGAAGAACTGGCCGAGGCCGAGGCCAATCTCGCCGCCGCCGAGGCCAATCTCGCCGTGGCGCAGGCGGCGCGCGACGAATTGGCCGGGGGGCCGGATCTTGTGGCTCTCACCGAGGCGATCACAACCGCCGAACGCAACGAGGCCACCGCCGCAGCCGAGCTGAACGACCTTCTGGGCGGGCCGAGTTCGACGGAACTGGCCACGCGCCGCGCAAACGTCGCCTCGGCTGAAAGCGCCCTCGTCGTGGCGCGCGCGAGGCTGGACGACTTGCTAGCGGACGTGGACGCGAGTGACGTGCGCCTGGCTGAGGAAGACGTGCGCATTGCGGAGGAAGACGTTCTGGTCGCGGAAGAAGACGTGCGCGTCGCCGAAGAAAACGTATCCTCCGCGCAGGCTAGCCTTGCCGACGCCGAGGCTAGGCTGGCCGATCTATTGGCCGGGGCGGATGCATCGGAACTGCGCCAGGCTCAACTGGCCATTGCCCGCGCCGAGATTGATCTGGCCGACTTGCGCGAGGACGCCGAACCCGATCCCGATCCGCTTGGGGTGGAGCGCCTGGAACTGGCGCTGTCGGATGCCAGACGTGCGCTGGAGACCGCGCGCACGGCCCTGGCCGACGCCACGCTGCTGTCGCCGACACGCGGGGTCGTGCTCACCGTTGATGCGGACGTCGGCGAGCGTGTCTCCGCCGCCTTCCTCACCGTTGGTGTCTCCGACAGCCTGCGTGTCCGCGTGAACATCGACGAGAACGATATTGGAGTGCTGAAGGTGGGTCAGCCCGCCGACCTGACCTTCACGGCCCTGGACGATCGCGAATACAAGGGCAAGGTGGCATGGATTGCGGTGCAAGGCGAAGTCGACCAGGGGCTTGTCACCTTTCCGGTTGACATTTCCCTTGATGCGCCGGACGACCACTTGCGAGCCGGTCTGACCGCGGACGTTGAGATTCTGGTCGCTGAGGCGCGCAACGTTATTGTGGTGCCCAAGGCTGCGGTGCAGACGACGCCACGGGGCGGCCTGGTGTTTGTGGCCGCCGCGGATGGAATGGCCAGCCGCCGCGTCGTTCAGACGGGCCTGAGCGGACGACTGCTGATCGAAGTCGTCTCCGGCCTGGAAGCTGGCGAACGCGTGATGCCCAACGCCGCGCAGGCGCAGGCCGAGGCCCGCGCCGCGGCCCAGGCTGCTCGCGCGGCGGCCGGCGACCAGGGCGGACAGGCCGGTCAGCCCGGCGGCCAGGCTGCTCAGGGCGGTTTGCCTAGCGGACGGGGTGGTCAGGCTGGCGCCGGCGCCCCCGCAGCCGGCGTTCAGCCGGCTGCGGACGGCGCTCAGCCAGCCGCTGGCTCGGGAGTCACGAACAACCAGGGAAGCCAGGGTGGCGCAGGTGGCGGCCCGAGTGGCCAGGGCGGGCCGCCGGCGGGCTTCCAGGGCCGCACGCCACCGCCCGGTTTCCAGCCCGGCCAATTCCAAGGTCAGCGGGGCCAGAGTGGTCAGCGTGGTCAACGGGGACAAGGTGCCGGCGCCGGCGGCGGGGCAGGCGGCGGCGGAGGTGGAAGCGCCTAGCCATGGCCGCGGCATCGGATCGCCCGCCGCCGACGATTGACGTCGTCGGCCTGACCAAGACCTACCAGATGGGCGACGTCAAGGTCGAGGCCTTGCGCGGTGTCACGTTCACCATTGAACGCGGCGAGATGGTGGCCATCATGGGCCCGTCGGGCTCGGGCAAGTCCACGGCCCTGAACCTGCTGGGCTGCCTGGATTCACCCACCGAGGGCACCTATCGACTCGACGGCGAGGATGTGGACGGCCTCAGCGAGGATGCGCTGGCCGACATCCGCCTGCGCAAGATCGGCTTCGTTTTCCAGTCGTTCAATCTGCTCCCGCGCATGACCGCGCGCGAGCAGGTGGAATTGCCGTTGATGTACGCCGGCGCGGGCAAGCGCCGGGATCGAGCCCTCGAGGCTTTGGCCACCGTTGGGCTGGCCGATCGGGTCGACCACTCGCCCGTCGAGCTTTCGGGCGGCCAGCAGCAGCGGGTCGCCATCGCCCGCGCCCTCGTCACCCGCCCGCGTCTACTCCTGGCCGATGAACCGACCGGGAATCTTGACACCGCCTCCGCGGACGAAATCATGGACGCGATCGAGCAGCTCAACAACGAGCACGGCATCACGACTATCCTGGTGACCCATGAACTGGAAGTTGCGTTGCGCGCCCGCCGCGTGATCCGGTTCCGCGACGGTCTGCTGGAGTCGGACGAGGTCGTGGCATGACACCCGCCGACGGATTGCGCGTGGCCTTCCGAGCGCTAGCAGCCAACAAGCTGCGTACCGCCCTCACCCTCCTGGGCATGGTCATCGGCGTGGCCGCCGTAATCACCCTCATGTCCATCGGCGCCGGCGTCCAGACCTCAATTGAAGAGCGCATTCGTGAGGCCGGCACGAACTTGCTGTCCGTGAGCCCTGGCGCCACGAGCAACCGGTTTGGAGGATTTCGTACTCGCGGCGGCAGCGGTGGCGTTCGGACGCTCACTGCGCAGGACGCCGCCGCGATCGCGGAAGCCAACATCCCCGGTATCACGGCGCTCTATGCCTCCAGGTCGTTCAATGGATCGTTCGTGTCCGCTGAAGGCGCGGTTCAAGCCTCGGTCAACGGTGTCTCAGAGGTTTACCCGGCGGTGCGTAATGCTGAGATCGGCACAGGCTCGTTCTTTTCGGCCGACGATGTCGAACGGGCGTCGCGCGTGGTCGTCATCGGAGACACCCTGGCCACCGACCTCTTTCCCAACGGCGACGCCGTGGGTGAGACGGTACGGCTGAATACCCAGCCGTTCACAATCGTCGGCGTCCTGGCTTCCGACGGTGGGAGTTCGTTTCAAAGCAATGACGATTCGGCCTTTATTCCCCTACCCACCCTGACGAGCCGCGTGAACCCCTCCAAGACCTCAGCGGGTGACGACGTGGTCTCCTCGATCGTGGTGCAACTGGTCGATGAGAGCGACGCCACCGTGGCCGGGGTAACACAGGCCATCGAGAACCTTCTCCTCAGCCGCCACGACTCGGAGGAGCAAGACTTCACGGTCGGGAGCCAGGCCGATCAGATCGAGACCATCTCGGAGATTACGGCCACCATGTCGCTTTTTTTGGGCGCGGTCGCCGGCATCTCGCTGCTGGTCGGCGGCATCGGCATCATGAACATCATGCTCGTCTCCGTCACCGAGCGGACCCGCGAGATCGGTATCCGCAAGGCCATCGGCGCCAAGCGGCGCGACATCATGTCGCAGTTCATGATCGAGGCCGTGGCCGTCAGCATGGGCGGCGGGCTGGCTGGCGTATTGCTGGGCGTCGCGATATCCCTCGGGCTTAATGACCTCGGCGCTGGCGCCGAGCAGCCGACGGGTGGCGGCGGACCGCGCGGAAACCCATTCGCCGGTGGATTAACCACCACCATCACCCTGGAGCCCATCATCCTGGCGCTTGTTGTGTCGGTGGTGATCGGCCTGGTGTTCGGGATTTACCCGGCCTCCCGCGCCTCGCGCCTGGCGCCGATCGAAGCGCTCAGGTACGAGTAGGCCCGCGCGTCTGCCTCTAGCGTCTGCGTCGGGGGGCGGACAGCGACAACAGCGCAATGCCGAATCCGAAGCCCGCAATCTCGCCCAGCACCAGCCCGGGCCAGGGCGAGAGGCCGGTAATGACCCAATACAGCACCGCCACCACCACAGCCAGCACGGCCATCGCCAGCGTGGCCACCAGCACTTCTTCCAGCAGCGGATCAATCCGCCGGCCCCACAGCGGCCGCCAGGGCCGGCGACCGGCTTGGATCGACGGAGATCCCGAGCGGGGCATATTGGAGTCTAGCCCGCCACTCTGTTAGTCCCCGAAACAGCGCTTTGATAGCATGAGCGGGCTACAGAATTGGCACGCGTCGGAAGGACAAGCAGATGGCCAAGATGATCCCGCTCATTGGATCCAGTGAAGCCGGTCCGCTGGGGGCCATGCACCTGCCCAGGCTCTGGCTCAAGGTGACCCTGTCGGCCGCCGGCGCGCTGAACGAGGAATACGACGCCTGCGGCGCCGG
>DAOUIX010000070.1:0-11516 GCA_034423235.1 Chloroflexota bacterium
GGTTTCCGGGGAGGGTGGGCGCAGGGTTGGCGGGGTATCGTAGATCGGTGGAGCCGAGGAGTGAGGCGTGGGGTTGAGTAACGGCATGCGGCCGGTGCATCCGGGGGAAGTGCTGGGTGAGGAGCTGGACGAGTTGGGGCTTTCGGCCAGTGCGTTGGCCAGGGCGCTGGATGTGCCGACCAACCGGATTACGTCGATTCTGAATGGGCAGCGGGGAGTCAGCGCCGATACGGCGCTCCGGTTGTCGCGGTATTTCGGCACCACGCCGCAGTTCTGGTTGAACCTCCAGAAGACGTTCGAGTTGCGTGTGGCGCAGACCGCATCCGGGCAGGAAATCGCCGAACGGGTTCGACCCCGGGCGATGCCTCAACGCGCCTAGAACGTGGAGATGGTTGAGCGGCTGCGGGTCGCGGTGGTGACGGGTGGCGCGAACGGGTTGGGGCGGGCTTCGGCGTTGCGGTTGGCGGAGGACGGGCGGGCGATTGCGATCTGGGACTCGGACGCCGCCGCCGCCAAGCGGACGATCGCGGAGTTGAAAAAGCGTGACGCGAAGGCACTGGCGGTGCACGTTGACGTGGCCTCGGCGGAGTCGCTGGAGGCCGCTCAACAGGCCACGACCGAAGCCCTGGGACAAATCGACATCCTGGTGAACGCCGCGGCCATCATCGGCGTGGACGCCAGCGTGCTGGCGACGCCGCTGGACGAGTGGGAGCGGGTGCTGGCGATCAATCTGACGGGGACCTACCTGGCCTCGCGGATGGTGGTGTTCGGCATGGCCGAGCGGGGGTGGGGACGCATCGTGAACTTCACCTCGGGCGCCCGGCATGGGACGCCGGCGCTGATTCCGTACGCGGTGAGCAAGGCGGGCGTGGTGCCGATAACGCGCGCGTTCGCGCGGGAGTTCACTTCGCGCGGGGTGCTGGTGAACGCCGTTCTGCCGGGCCGGGCGCTGACCAACATGGTGGTTTCGCGAGTGCCCGAAGAGATCGTGCGCAACCCGCCCGTGGCGATCGGCCGCTACGCGGATCCCGAGGAGGTCGCTGAAGTGGTGGCCTTTCTGACCAGCGAGCGCAATACCTACATGTCCGGCGGCATAGTTCCCGTCGACGGCGGAGGCTGACGATGCGAATCGGAATCTCCGGCACGTTGCTGCCGGACGACATACGCGACCTGACGCCCGAAACGGCGCGCACGCTGCGCTCGTGGGGGTATACCGGCGTGTTTACGCGGTTGGGCGGGAACGATCCGCTGGATCCGCCGTCCGATGCCGACTGCCGGCGCTTCCGCGACGTCCTGGCCGACGCCGGCCTGGATCACTACATGGCCACGGGCTACTGGCAGAACCTGGTGCATCCGGATGCCGGGACCCGTCGGCGCAACGTTAAGGTGCTCTGCGCGGGTCTGCGGCTGGCCGAGCGGCTGGGGGCGACCTGTATCGACACCGGTCCCGGCAGCATGAGCGCGACGGGTCCCTGGTCGCCGCACCCCGAGAACTGGGCGCCCTGGGCCGAGACGAACCTGGTGGACTCGCTGGGCCGGGCCGCCGAGGTCGCGGCGGAGGTGGGCGTACGCATTAACCTGGAGGGCCACCAGTACGTCACCCTGCGCGACGCGGACATTACCCGGCGGGTGGTCGATGCGGTCGGCTCGCCCTGGGTGCGGGTGGACATGGATCCGGTGAACTGGATCACGCTGGATACGTACTACGACACGGGCGCGGCGATCGACGAGATGTTCGACACGCTGGGCGACCGTATCGGCAGCGGGCACAGCAAGGACATTTCCATTTGGGACCGGCATACGGTGCACCTGGACACGGTGACGACTGGCCAGGGGGCCATCGACCATCAGCGGTATATGCAGCGGCTGGAAGCGCTGGATTCGGATATCTACCTGATCGTGGAGGGTTGTTCGACGGAGGACGCGGCGGGGGTTTACAGCTTTTTGGCCGGGGAGGCGGAGCGGGCGGGGGTAATAGTCCGGTAGTCCGCGCCCAGTCAGCCGCGCTTGCCAGCGCTGCTCTTCTTCGGTCTCTTCTGGGCAGATGAGCGCTTCGCCCAAGGCTGGGGAGAGCCTCCAAGCCTTCGACCCTCACCCTGCCCTCTCCCTGCCAGGGAGAGGGAAAGAACGGCGTCTCCCTGATAGGTTCGTCCCGCACGGCTGAGCTGGTGGGGTCGAGAGGGCGCGCGGAAGACCCGTCCCCACGGTGCGCAGCGGTCGCTCGAGAGCCGGAGCAGGTCGTCGGCCGTCAGCCAGCCAGGCGGTCGACGGCGACTACCACGCCGGCGGCGGCCAGGACGAGGCCGGCCAGCCAGCGGGTTTGGGCTGCCATGGCCCTGGTCTGTCCGGCGATCTCGGCCGTCAGACGGAGTTCCAGGTCCTTGAGGTCGGCCTTGGTTGCCAGATGCTCGTACGCACCCTCAAGGCGGGCCAGTTGTTGCGTGTCGGCCATCAGGCCGAATCACTCGTGCGCGACGACGTGGCAACACCTTCCTCTTGCAGCACCTCGCGAATAAGCACGCACAGGGCCGCCCGATCAATGGTGACGGCTCCGGAGTCCGCGCCCCGATCAATGATTCGATCGATGCGCTTGCGGAGGTGGCGGATGTCCGTCAGCACCCAACCGAAGAGCAGCACAATCCTGGTCGACATTACGCCGAGCGCGGCAAAGAACGTCCCGACATCGAGCGAGGCGCTTGTGTCCGTTGGCTTCTTGGCGCTAGTCCTTGGCCGCCGAGCGGTCACGTTCGAGCCAGCCCTCGAGGCGGGCAACGCGCTCGCCCAGGCTGCGGACATCACGCCAGAGGGCAAGAACGAGCGCGGCCAGGACGCCCCCGATAACCACGTCGCTAATGATGCTGGGGTCCATGGGCGGCGCCTCGGTGACGGGGAATGCCGTCCCCCGCCGGTCAGGTGACATCAAGTGAAGTGGTCAGCGACCACCCGCCCTGCTGGATTGTAGCCGGGGGATGTCCTAGCGGGGCTGGGTGTTGGTGTCGACCAGGCGTCAGTCCGACGGAGAGGTGCGGCTGGAAAGGACGCCTTCAATCACGCCCTCAATGCGGGAAACCCGCTCGGTCAATACGTCCACGCGACCGGCCAGCGCATGCACGTCCTGGCGAAGTTGCGGGATAGCCTCGACTTGCTCCTGAATCTTGCCGAGCATCGCGCCCAGCCTGAACGCCGCCCCAATGAATGCGACGAGCATGGCTGCGCCAACGCTGACAATTGTCACAACAATCGGGGTGGGGTCCATGGGCGGTTCCTCCGTGCCAGGGATTCCTGTTCCCCGCTGGTCGGGTGACATCAAGTGAAGTGGTCAGCGACCACCCGCCCTGCTGGATTGTAGCCGGGGGATGTTCCGGTTGGGTGGGTGCGCGGAAGCCCCTCACCGTGGCCCTCTCCCACAGGAGAGGGATTAAGACGGGGCCTGGCTTGAGCGGTGGTGCTCGATCCCACGCGTGTACCGACGCTGTAGCATGAAGACCGACACCGGATTGGGCAGGAGGTCGCGATGGCTGTGGTTGACGCCGCGCCGCGATTGCTGACGGCCAGCGATCTGCTCCGGCTCTATAGCGACGGCGTGCGCGGCGAGCTAATCCGGGGGGTGCTCTGCGAGACCATGCCTACGGGAATGGAGCACGGCGAGATTGTCGTGAATCTGGCTACCGAACTGCGCAACTTCGTGAAGCCACGCCGGTTGGGCCGCTTGATGGGCTCGGATTCGGGCGTCTGGCTGGAGCGCGACCCCGACACGGTGCGCGAGCCCGACCTGGCCTACTTCTCCGCCGAGAAGCTGCCGCTGGACGAGAAGGTCACGGGATACGCGGACGTCGTGCCCGACCTGGTGGTGGAAGTCGCCTCGCCCGGCGATGGCCGGCGGGAGATCAACGACAAGGCGCTGATGTGGCTCAGCTACGGCGTGCGGCTGGTCTGGGTGGTGCATCCCGCTACGCGCACGGTCGACGCGTACCGCGAGGGTGGGGGCGTAGCCACGCTGTCCCAAGCTGACGCACTGGACGGCTTGGACGCACTGCCAGGCTTCAGCTGGACGGTGCGTGACCTTTTCGACGCGTAGGGTCAGGTTCGCTTTCGACCGCTCGCTTCCTGAAACGTTGCCTCGCGTCGGCGGTTTCCCGGAAGCCGCAGAGATGAAGCTGGAGCGGGTGCTCGGACGGCCCCTCATCCGGCGCTGAAGACGCTGCCGGTTTCTCCCGAAGGATGATGCAAGATTGAGCCCTCCCGCAGGGCTGCCCGGGAAGGCAAAGGAGGAAGAATGGCTATGGCTCAGGGATCGCGGAAGGCGATGATTGTTCCCAGCTTGCGGTACCGGGATGCGCCGGCGGCCATCGAGTTTCTGTGCCAGGCGTTCGGGTTTGACAGGCACCTGGTGGTGCCCGGACCAGAGGGAACGATCAGGCACGCGCAGCTGACGCTGGGCGACGGCATGATCATGCTGGGGTCGGCACGGAACCGTGATTTCGGCCCGCACGTCAGGACGCCCGAGGAACTGGGCGGCAATTCGCAGAGCGCGTACGTGATCGTGGCGGAAGTCGACGCTCATTACGAGCAAGCCAAGGCTGCTGGGGCTGAAATCGTGATGGACATCGAGGACATGGACTACGGCGGTCGCTCATATTCCGCCCTGGATCCCGAGGGGAATCTCTGGCATTTCGGGTCCTACGACCCGTGGGCGTAAGCAGCTAGATACCCGCAGTCGACTATCGCGGAAGGGCTGACCGGGTGGCCGGCAGACCGGACGTTGGTCGTCTAGTCCTGTCGGTTGGCAAAGGGGAGCTGCCCCTCTTGCGAATTCTTGAATGCTCGAATGAGTGACCGTTCGACTTTGCGAGGTCGCTTGGCTTGGCGCCAGCAAATGATCAGACGTTCAAATCCTCGCAGCTGCCAAACGATCTCTCCGCCTGTGTGATTAACCGACCGTCCCTGAGCGTGTCGGATCAGCTGTCTCAATCGCCTTCGAATTTGAGTGGACTTACCTATGTAAAGGACTTCAGCGTCCTCTACCCACTTTTCGGCGAGCCGATCAACCTGCCAAGGGAAATACACGTTCCCTGCCGCGCGTGCTTCGCTCGGTGGAATGAATTTGGGCACGAATCCCTCTGGAGCACACAAGATATAGACCCCGCTCGAGCTGGTGGGGTCGTCGGAAGGTAGGCCGTTCTTCATACACTCGTCGACGGTCAAGAATCCAGCGAACCCTGCGGACCTTGCGTGCTCGGCTGAGATGATCGGCCCCATGGATTCTTCGAGAGTCGCCCGAGACGCACCGTCGTGCTTTCGTGATGACCGCATCGGCACTCGTGCCGGCGACAGGCGAATCGGTCGAATCCGCCACCATCGTCCAGACTCCTGGTACGAACCCTCAATTCGACCAGCCCGCAAGAGGTCCCGAAGTGGCCTTCCCCGGCGAGTATCGCTGTCCTTGAGCAGGCCTGCTTCGTCAAGCCACTGTGCGGCTTGCACGGCGCTTACCTCAATTTGACCCTCCGACCTGAGGCGGCTTTGAAGGAATGAGTTGATCCTCTTTGTGTCAGACGCTTGGCTACTCATGGACCAACTAGCCCGAGATTTCGCTCATCGTGTCGCGGTAGAAGGGGGACTGCACGGGCCCGTCCAATAGCGGGTCGCCGGTGTCGCGCATCCAGTTGATGACGCGGGCGCCGAGGTTGGCCTGGATGGCAGCGGTTTCGGGGCGGTTGGCGAGGTTGGTTTGTTCGTTGGGGTCGGCCTGGAGGTCGTAGAGCTCGACTTCGACGTGGTGTGAGGGTTGCAGGCGGCCCGCGACGTCGCGGTAGGCGCCGCTGCCGGCGATGTCGCTGGGGATCTCGACGCCGAGGCCAGTCTCGAAGTTGCGGATGTATTTCCAGCGATCGGTGCGGATGCCGCGCATGGGGTCGTAGTAGCTGTGGTACGTCTTCTCGATGTAGATCTCGTCGTAGCCCGAGGACGTACCGGCGGCCAGGGGCAGAAGCGAGGAGCCGTGGAGATCGGGCGGCGCTTCGGCTCCGGTGAGTTCGATCAGGGTGGGGACGACGTCCATGGTGCTGACCATGCCGCCGGGCGCCACGCCGCCGCTGAGGGGGCTGCCGGGCAGGCGGGCGATGAGGGAGATCTCGATGCCGGGGTCGTAGAGCGTGCACTTGGCCCGGGGGAAGGCGATACCGTGGTCGCCGACGTAGAGCACCAATGTCTGGTCAAGCAGGTTGCGTTCTTCGAGGATTCCCACCAGGCGTCCGATGTAGTCGTCGGCCCGGTTGACGCAGCCCTGGAAGTCGGCCAGGTCGGCGCGGGTGTCGGGGGCGTCGATCAGGTAGGGCGGGATCGTGATGCCCTTTGCGTCGTAGGGCATTCCGCCGAAGCCGTGGCCGCCGACGCGGTGGGTCTCGCCGAAGCCGACCTGGACGACGAACGGGCGGGTGGGGTCGGCGTCGATGAACTGGGAAACGCCGGCGACGATGGCGTCGACGTCGCGGGTCTCGTCAAGGACGTCGTTGCCGATGCGTCGCGGGTCGCGGGAGGCGTGCTCGACGCCCCAGTGACCGCTGCGGTAGCCGGCGGTGCGGAGGATTTGGGGGATGGTGCGCTCGTCCGGGTGCAGGTTCCAGCGAAAGTCGCGATGCGTGAGGCCCATGGCGCCGTTGGCATGGGGATAGCGGCCGGTGGTGAGGCTGGCGCGGCTGGGCGAGCACTGCGGGGCGGTGGTGTAGGCGTTGAAGCGGGCGCCTTCGGCGGCCAGGCGGTTGAGGTTGGGGGTTTCGACCGTGGCGACGCCGTAAGGCTGGATGAAGCGGCCGGTGTCGTGGGTGGTGATGATGAGGACGTTGGGGGGCATGGGGTCGTGCTTGCGAGCGGTGGGCTGGGGAGTCTAGCCAGCGGTGGGTCTTTTTGAGGTGTGCGCGGCGAAGGCCCGCTCAGGCACAAGGCTTTTGCGCAACCCGAGGCGCGGCGCGCGGTAGCCACCGTCACCCCAGGATCGAGTTAGGGGCAGGCTCTGGCCCCTGCCCCCGGGAGGCGGATCACGAGGTTGGTTTCCCGAGTCTGGTTGCCGGACTCCGGCCTGGGTGGTGGGGCAAGCTGCCACCCTCACCCCAGCCCTCTCCCTCAAGGGAGAGGGAGAAAGAGGCTGCCCTGGCGAGGGCCAGGCGGGTTTGCAACCGTCTCCTTGGAGAGGGTAAAGAGGGGCGTCTCCTTGGGGGATTCGACACCGCACAGGGGTGCTCTCCCAGCGAGGGGCGGAACGGCGGCGGACCGCTCGGGGGGATGGAGGCTTATGGACATGACCGGTCACCTAGCCGGCGGTGGGGTGGGCCGGTGCCATAATCGCGGCGTATAGCGACAGACTGCGGAGGAATTGGATGCCTCACTACATCAGCATGGTCAGCATGTCCGGCGAGCCGGCGGAGCCTGGAACGGTGGCCGACGCCATTGGCGAAGGCGCGCCCGAGACGCGCAAGTTGGTGGAGGCTCACGGCGGCACGCTGCACGAGGTGTACCTGACCATGGGGGCGTTCGACGTGCTGATGGTCATGGAGTTCGACAGCACCCAAGCCTGCGCCCAGGCCATGTTGTCCATGCGCGAACGCTTTGGCGGCGTCACGCAGACGATTGAGGTTTTCCCCGAGAGCCAGTGGGGAGAGATTGCCGAGGGGGTCTGAGCCACGACATTGGCGCGTGACGTGACGGCGGCCGACTCGCCGCCGGATTCCATCCCGGACGAGCGGACGCTGGATGAGGTGATGTCGCGTCCAAGCGTTGGGCTGATCGAGTCCATCTCCCGCGGGTCCGGCGATCTGCTGGTGCTGGGGGCCGGGGGCAAGATGGGGCCGACGGTGGCCCGGATGGCCCGGCGGGCGTTTGAGGCCGCGGGGCGCGAGGGCCGGGTGATCGCCGCCTCGCGCTTTAGCGATCCCGCGGCACGGGCCGGCCTGGAAGCGGCCGGCGTGGCGACGATTTCCGGCGACCTGCTGGAGCCCGGGTTTCTGCGCGAGTTGCCGGATGCGCCCGACGTGGTGTTCATGGCCGGGCGCAAGTTCGGGTCCACGGGGGCCGAGCACCTGACGTGGGCGATGAACGCGCACCTGCCGGGGTTGGTGGCGCGGCGGTTTCGGGAAGCACGGTGTGTGGTGTTCTCCACGGCGGCCGTGTACCCGTTTGTGCCGACCGACAGCGCGGGGGCGGACGAAGACCTGGCGCCCGAGCCCATTGGCGAGTACGCGCAGTCGTGCCTGGCGCGGGAGCGGATGTTCGAGTACGCGGCGCATACCTGGGGGACGCGCTCGGCGCTGATCCGGCTGTCGTACGCGCTGGACCTGCGGTATGGGGTGCTGCACGACGTTGGGGCGAGCGTGCGCGACGGGCAGCCGGTGGACGTGGGGATGCGCACGGCCAGCGTGATCTGGCAGGGCGACGCCTGCGACCTGATTCTGCGGACGCTGGCGCACACCGCGGCGCCGCCGTTGACGCTGAACGTCTCGGGGCTGGAACCGATTCGGATTCGTGACGTGGCTGTTGCCCTAGGAGAACTGCTGGACGCTGAGCCGGAGTTCGAGGGTTCTGAGTCGGACCGCGCGTTGTTTGTGGACTGCCGGCGGATGGCCGGGCTGGTGGGGGAGCCGATGACGCCGCTACGGGCAGTGCTGCGCTGGACGGCGGACTGGTTGCGGGCCGGGGGGCGGACGCTGGATAAGCCGACGCACTTCGAAGTGCGGGACGGGAAGTACTAGGCGTCGCGGAATTGGCCGGGGGCCGGGGTTCCACCGGCGATCGGGCCGCGCCTGGTGATGACATCCAGGCCGCCGGCAGCCTGGATGCGTCGCGCCTGGTCGGCCTTGGCGGCTTGGTCCACGGCTTCGGGGTCGACGATGGTCCGGAGGTGTTGGTCGAAGCGTTCGACCAGCGGGGCCGACTGGGGCTCGGCAGCCAGGTCGCGGGTTTCGTTGGGGTCGGTTGTCAGGTCGAATAGTTGGGGCGGATCGCCGACGTGGTGGACGTACTTGTGGGTCGAGTCGCGCAGCATGTACATGGCCTCGCGGCAGCCCGAGGCGTGGTACTCGCTGAAGATCTTACGTTCGGGCAGCGGGTCGCCATGCGCGGCGGGCCAGAGGGACATGCCGGAAAGGTCCGCGTCCTGGTCGGCCAGCGGCGCGCCCACGCCTTCGACGATCGTCGGAAACAAATCGACCAGCGAGACTGGCTGGGGAACGATGTGGCCTGGGGCAGCGTCCGGTCCGGCCATCAGGAACGG
Organism: Chloroflexota bacterium; assembly: GCA_034423235.1. GTDB lineage: Bacteria > Chloroflexota > UBA11872 > UBA11872 > UBA11872 > UBA11872. Next base: position 9,266 of record DAOUIX010000070.1, read on the forward strand.
TACGGCGGCGGCGCCCTCGTACATCAGGTTCTTGCCCCACATGCCGTGGTCGCCCAGCATTTCGCCGTGATCGCTGGTATAGATCACGCGGGTCGAAGATTCCAGCCCCTGCTCGGTCAGCGCCGCGAGCACCGCGCCGATCTGGCGATCCAGATATGTGCACATGGCCAGGTAGGTGGCGATGGTGCGGCGGACCAGGGTCTCGTCGAGTTGCTCCTCGCGTGACTGGATGCGCTGCTCGCGGATGTAGTCGATGTGCGGGTGGCGCGGCCAGTCGGCGGAGCGGAAATTGACGGGCAGCTGCATGTCCTTCAGGGGATACCTGGCGAGGTCCTCCGCCGAGGCGACAAATGGTGAGTGAGGGAGCGTGTAGGAGACCCAGAGGCACCAGGGTGAGGTGTGCCGCCGGGCATCGGTTGCCAGCCAGTCGACGGCCTGGCGGGTGGTGGCGGCGTCGTAGCGCATGTACGCGGACTCGCCGGCGCGCGGGTTGGCGGCGGTGGTGAGGTAGTTGCGCTGGCGCGGGACGTTGGGCCGCAGGGAGCCGTAGAGGTCGCCGACGCCCTCCTTGACGTGCATGGGAATGCGCTGGTCGGGATATCCGGTGTCGTCGTCTGGGCGCCGAAAGTGCAGCTTGCCGATGGTTGTGACCGCGTGGCCGTGTTCGATCAGGCGGTGGCCCCAGCTGGGTCGTTGGCCCGTGTAGGGCGCGGCGTTGTCCCAGACGCCCAGTTCGTGGGCGTAGCGGCCGGTGACCAGGCTGGCGCGCGACGGTACGCAGATGGGGAAGTTGCAGTAGGCGGAGTCGAAGCGGATGCCCCTTACGGCCAGCGCGTCGAGGTTGGGCGTGTGCGCCAGGGGGTGGCCGTAGCAGCCGGCGGCGGTGCGTCGATGCTGGTCGGACGTGATGAGGAGGAGGTTCAACGGATTGACAGTTGACATGCGGATCTCCTCGGCGCGACCGGCCTCGCGTCTGGCGCGGCCAATGCTAGTTCCGTTGGATTCGGCGGGCGGCGAGGTGGAGGAGCGTGCGCCAGGCGAGGAGCATGACGGCGACGAGGGTGATGGAGGCGATGGTGAAGGCCCAGGAGAACGTTCGGTCAGTGAGCCAAACGCGCAGCATGACGGCCACGATGCCGCAGCCGAGCCAGGTGAGGGGAATGCGCCAGACGGCCAGGCGCCAGCGGGTGAGGGTGGAGGCGCGAAAGGCGCCGAGCCAGGGCGATGCGGCGAACCAGACGCCCGCAAACGGCAGGGCGGTGCGGCCGAAGGCTTCGATCTGAACCATCCCGTGTTCGACCGGCGCCAGGACGACGAATAGCACGAACACGAGCGCGTCGCCCATAACGGCGACTGTCACGAGGGCACGGCTGGATTCGGACAGGAGCTTCATTCGTCCATCGCGGGCATCAGGCCAACGTGCCGAGTCTTTCAAGGAATCAGGCGCTGTCCAAAGCGAATCCGAGTGTCAGACGGGCGGGGCGTTCCGTCAGTCCAGGCAGCGAAGCCTTGACCAACGGCTGTTGGTACCGGGGATGGGATTCGAACCCATACGACCGAAGTCCCGGGATTTTAAGTCCCGTGCGTCTACCGTTCCGCCACCCCGGCAGTTGGCGCGGCGCTTGAACCATCCGCCCCTCATGCTAGCCAGCGAATCGTCGGCCGATGACGGGACTACCACGCAGCCGGCTTGGTGATAAGGCCGTGGGCGTCGGCGATGGTTGGGGGGAGCTGGCTCTTGCGCAGGTGGCTCTTCCAGAGCCGCCGCACGTAGGTGGCTGCCTTGACGAGGTCGTTGTGGGTGCTGGTTTTGGAATCCGGATTGACCACGACGACGCGGAGTCCCCGGTCGCGGCTGACGTAGCGGATCGGGGTGGCCAGGTCGGAATCGTTGGAGACGACGACGGCCTGTTCGTAGTCCCCGGTGAATGCGCCGACCAGGAGACGGGTGGCCAGGTTGACGTCGGAGCCTTTCTCCTCGGTGTCGCGGATGCGGACGTACCTGGGGAGGTCAGATCGCGGGCTGGCGAGCGGGCGTTTCTTGACGCGTTCGCGGAACTCGCCGTAGTGGATTTCCAGGCCCGGCAGGGTGGCCAGTGCGCGAAGATAGGCGTCCTGCCGCTCGACCTGATGGGGGTCGTTCGGGCGCGGCCGCACGAGGGCGGTGAAGTAGTAGATGCGCTGGATGTCGTCGTTGGGAAAGAGCGTCTCGGCCAGGGTTCGCAGGTCCAGCCACTTGAAGGGGGTGTGC
>DAOUIX010000071.1:0-5777 GCA_034423235.1 Chloroflexota bacterium
TGCTCCAACTGGTCGTTGCGGCCGACCGTCGCCGGCACCAGCGCGTCCGCGAACGAGGGGGGTCCCACCTGCCGATGCATGGCCGAGCTCCCGTCAGCTCCCGTCGTCCTCATCGTGGCCTGTCGCCCGAGTTATGCAAAGGTCTCCTCTGGGAGAGGGTTGGGGTGAAGGTCTTCCGGGCAACCACCCTCCGAGGTTTCGCAGCGGTCTTTCGTGGAGGCTGAGCGAGCTCAATCGTCGTCGCGTTCGATCTCCCAGTAGTCACGTCCGGACCGGGCCCCACGCCGCAACGGATTGACCGTGGCTGAATCTGCAAGGTCCCGGTCCACGTAGCGCGACCGCCGCCCGTCATCCCGCTCGGGACGAATCCCCAGTCGCAATGTGGCGACGATTCGGGGCGTCACCGTCCGCGCTTCGATGTAAAACACACCCCGGTCGAACTGCCGCCCCGTCCACTCCGCCACCGTCAGCCCCAGCGACCGGCACAACAACGTCTGCCCCCCGCAAAGTCGCTGCTCGGGTCGCTGCGACTGCCCATCCGGCGCCGGATTCAACCGATGCATCGCATCCAGCGCCGCCTTCGGGGATATGGCGTCCACAACCGGCACACCCGCCTTGATCAGCACCGCCTCAGGCCCGGTCCCGCAGCTCACGTTCAGCGAAGCCCCGGCCCGCGAGTGGTACATGTAAATCGTCCCCGGCGGCGCCCACATCGGCTCCCGGCTCGGCGTGCGTCCCAGGTGCGCGTGACTCGCAGGGTCCTCCAGGCCGTAGGCCTCCGTCTCCACGATCCGAGCGCCCAGCCACAGCCCATCCAGCCGCCGCCGCAGCACGCAGCCAATCAAGCCTTGCGCGACATCGTCGACCGGCCGATGGAAAAAGCTCAGATCAAGCAGCGGACCACACCGAGCCTTCGGGCCGCCGATCTTAGGCGGCTACGGACTTGCCTTCAGACTCCATGGCCCTCCAGCGCGCGCGGCCCCCTACCAGTCCGTCCGCCCGCCCTGCGGAACCTCACGCCCTTCATCCAGGTCCAGCCGGTCATAGTGCCGCCGGATATCCGTCCGGTGCCCCTGCCCGCACTCCTCCAGGAACTCGCGAAAGCGCGGCCAGTCCCAGTTCGAACCTTCCCGCGGCTCGTCCGTGGCCATCTGGCGGTTGAAGTCGTCAATCTCCTCGGCCGACTGCGGCTGCATGTGCTCCTGCACCCAGGCCAGCACCTCCTCGTCCGTTGGGCGAGTGCGCAGCGACTCGATGAAGTCGTCGACCTCGATCCCCAGGAACTCCAGCATGGTCTCGGTGCGTCCCCAGAGGACCACGTATTCGCCCATCGTGCCGGCCAGGTGGGCCCGCCCCTTGTCGATCGACCGCGGCAAAAACCCAATCCCGCCCAGCTTCTCGTAGCCGCTCCGCGGAACGTCCTTCGTCAGATCCATCCGGCATCAACCCCCACCACGAACCCCGGCACCGTAGCACGGCTCGTTTCGTTGTCCATCAGGGTGGAGACGGGGGGACTCGAACCCCCAACCCCCGCCTTGCAAAGGCGATGCTCTACCAGTTGAGCCACGTCCCCTGCGCCGATTCTACGTCCGGCGCGGCCTGCTGAAAGGCCTTCACTCGCGCCGTATACTGCGGGCACGCGCCACTAGGCCTGCCTAAGCGCCGGTGGTTCGCGGGCTCTTAGCTCAGTCGGTTAGAGCGCGCCTCTGATAAGGGCGAGGTCCGTGGTTCGAATCCACGAGGGCCCACCGCTGGAGAGTTGCGGGGGGAGGGAATTCTGGCCACGGCACCGCTTCAGAACCCCCGCTACGAGGCCCACGAAAACCCGCCCCTGCTCGCCTCGCTGGGGTACGGCCTCCAATTCAGCCTCATCGCCTCCGCCACCCTGCTCGTCACGCCCGTCATCGTGGCCAACGCGTCCGGTCGGGACGAGTCCTACCTCATCTGGATGGTCTTCGCCTCGCTCCTGGTCTGCGGCCTCTCCACCATCCTCCAGGTCCGTCGGCTCGGACCGGTCGGTGCCGGCGCGGTGTTGCCCATGTTCACCGCCGCCTTCGCCATTCCCTTCTGTATCACCGCCGTGGCCGACGGCGGACCGGCCACGCTCACCGCCCTCGTCCTCGTCTCCGCGGTAATCCAGCTCGTCGTCGCTCGCTGGCTCGTCATCCTCCGGCGCATCGTCACCCCCACCGTCGGCGGCACCGTGATGATGATCCTGTCCATCACCCTGGCGTCCGTTGTCTTCGGTCTGCTGGACGACGCGACCGAAACCGAACCTGTGGCCGCCCCGCTCACGGCCTTGGCCACGCTCGTCATCGTCGCCGCCCTTGCGCTCCGTGGATCTGAGCTGCTCAGTCTCTGGGCGCCGCTGATCGGAATCGTTGGTGGCTGCGTCGTCGCTGCGTTGTTTGGCATCTACAGCTTCGACCGGGTCCTGGACGCTCCCTGGTTCGGGCTGCCGCGGGCCGCGCCTGGCCTGGGGCTCGACTTCGGCCTCTCCTTCTGGACGCTCTTGCCCGGCTTCCTATTCCTCGGCCTCATCATTTCCATCCAGGCCAACGGCGCCGCCATCGCCGCCCAGCGCGTCTCCTGGCGCGACGACCGGGCCGTGAATTTCCGCCAGGTCCAGGGCGCGCTGGCCGGTACCGGGGCTTCCAATCTCATGGCTGGGCTCGCCGGCGCCGTTCCCAACATCATTAATCCCGGCTTCGCCGCCTTCACCCAGATCACCGGCGTTGCCTCCCGCCGCGTCGGCTACTTCATCGGCGGGATCCTGATCGTCCTGGCCTTCCTTCCCAAGGCCTCCGGGCTCCTCAGCACCATCCCCGGTCCCGTCATGACCGGCTACCTCATCCTCATCACCGGAACCTTGTTCGTCGACGGCGCGCGCACGGTCATCCAGAACGAGGACAGCCGGGACAAGGTCGTCGTAGCGGGCATGTGCTTCTGGATCGGCGCCGCCTTCCAGTTCAACCTCTTCAACCTGCCCGACCTAGGACCCGTGTTGAGCGCCCTCTTCAAGAGCGGAATTACCACCGGCGGATTCGCCGCCGTCGCCATGATTCTCTACCTGGAACTCACCAGTCCCCGCCGCATGCGCTTCCAGTCACGCCTCCACATCGACGCCCTGCCCGAACTCAACGAGTTCATCGCCAAATTCGCCGATCGCCGCGGCTGGAACCAGGCCATGAAAGACCGCCTCAGCGCTGTGGCCGAAGAAACCCTCCTCACGCTGGCCCCACTTGACCTGTCGCTCAGCCTGGACATGGACGACGACGACGAGGAGGACGATGAAGAGCGACGACGGCTGGTCGTCGTCGCCTCAAGTGAAGGCTCGGTGGCGGAATTGGAGTTCATCGGCGGTGGGGACGAAGCCAACATCGAGGATCAGGTTCGCCAGCTCCAGCAGCACGACGAGGCGATTCCCACCGAGGGCGAAATCTCTCTGCGCCTGCTGCGTCAGTACGCCTCATCCGTCAGTCACCAGCAATTCCACGGCACCGACATCATTACCGTCCGCGTCGACCCGCCCGGATCCCCCTAGCCAGCCGCGCGTTGCCGCGCATGCCTCGGATCGGCGGCTTCGACTCCGGCTGACCCGACCGGCCGCAGCCAATGTCGGACGTTTCCTACACGGCAGTTCGCAACACAAGCGGTCGTGGCTCGGAAGGGAACCCGGAGCTAGCCCAATTCAGTCCCAATTGCTACCGTATCGCCCCAGTACAGTCGGCTCCGGTTGGGTGCATGCCTTCAGCAGCCGTCGATGCGGTGGGCGTGGCCTCATACGAGGTCACGAGGAGCGGCCTTAGAGCGCGCACGCGCAACACGCGACTGGTCAAGGCCACGCTCGTCTGCGCGCCGCGCCGATCAGTTCCGGCAAGGTCGGCGCTCAAACTCGTGACTCCCATGTGATGTTCACCTTCGTTGGTTCTCTTTACCTTGGTCTTTCTGTGCCGAATGTCGGTACCCCGCCGGCGAGTTGTGCTGCCGCAAGTGAATAGAGGAGGAGTCATATCGTGACCGCGATCATGCAACTGTTTGGGCAGCGCCGCCGCACCTTGCTGCTGTTGGCCGCGGCCGCCACCCTCGGCATTTTCTTGGCGAGGCCTGCCGCCGCGCAGGCGCAAGGCGTGGAAGCCGAAGCCGTCTACGTTTTCAACACCTTCGCGTTCCTGGTCTGGGGCGCGCTGGTCATGTGGATGAGCGCCGGCTTCGCCATGCTGGAGGCCGGGTCCGTTCGGACCAAGAACGCCTCCATGATCTGTCTGAAGAACATCGGCCTGTATTCGATTGCCGGACTGGCCTACTTCATCGTCGGCTACAACCTGATGTACGGCGATCTCATCGGAAACTTCATCGGCTCGTTCAAGCTCTTCTACGGCGCCTCGCCCGAGGAGCTTGCGCTGCTCAACGGCGAGGGCGATGCCGCGGCCGTGCTCGCCGGCGACAACGCCTACTCCACCATGTCCGACTGGTTCTTCCAGATGGTCTTCGTGGCCGCCGCCGCGTCCATCGTGTCCGGCGCCCTGGCCGAGCGGGTCAAGCTCTGGTCCTTCTTTCTCTTCGTGCTGATCCTCACCGCCGTCGTCTACCCCATCGTCGGCGCCTGGACCTGGGGCGGCGGCTGGCTGGACGGAATGGGATTCCAGGACTTCGCCGGTTCCACCATCGTGCATAGCACCGGTGGCTGGGCCGCGCTGGCCGGAATCCTGGTCGTCGGTCCCAGGTTGGGCAAGTTCAGGAGCGACGGCACCGCCAGGGCTACGCCGCCGTCGAACATCCTGATGGTCACGCTCGGCGTCTTCATCCTCTGGCTTGGCTGGTTCGGCTTCAACGGCGGCTCACAGCTCGCCCTGGGCAGCGCGGCCGACGCCATCGCCATGAGCCACGTCCTGGTCAACACCAACCTCGCCGCCGCCGCTGGAGCGATTGCGGCCCTCATCGTGTCACGGCCGATCATGGGGCGAACCGACCTGCTGGGCAGCTTGAACGGCGCGTTGGCCGGGTTGGTGTCTATCACTGCCGGACCCGACATCGTCGATCACTATTGGGCTCTCATCATCGGCGCCGTCGGCGGCGTGATCTGCGTGGCCGGTATGAAGCTGCTGGAGAAGCTGCGACAAGACGACGTGGTCGGCGCGGTCCCCGTTCACCTGTTCGCGGGTATCTGGGGAACCCTCGCCGTCTGCATCGCCGCTGGCGGCACGTTCCACGTCCAGCTGATCGGCATCCTGGCCATCGGTGCATTCGTGTTCGGCGTCTCGTGGGTGCTCTGGAAGATCATGGAGTTGACCATCGGCGCGCGCGTGTCACCACAGGTCGAGCAACTCGGCCAGGACGCCGGCGAACTCCGCATCGAGGCCTACCCCGAATTCGTGCTCATGCCCGAGGAATACAACGACGACGACGACTAGGCCAGTCCGCTGCTGATCTCGGCGTGAAACCTCCCGCGTGGTTCGCGCTCGTGCGATTGAGGCTGGAACGGCGCGGACAGGCCGGACATCGCTGCGTCACTCGACCATCCCGGCACGCCGTCAGTCCGGCCGCTGCCCCTCACGCGGGACCTCCGGCATCCGGTAACCGACACGGGGCTCGGTCAAGCTGTAGGTGGGTTCGTCGGCATCGTCGCCCAGCGTGCAGCGGAGTTTGCCGATGATGGTGCGCAGGGGCCGCACGTCGTCGCCGCCCCTCCCCCCACCCGGCCCAAAAAGGCGCTCGTAGGTCAGCACCCGCCTGCGGGTTACGCGAAGGTCCCCGTGAGGGAGAAGACATAAGCC
>DAOUIX010000072.1:0-4912 GCA_034423235.1 Chloroflexota bacterium
TCCGGACCTGCTGGTGCTGGACGAACCGGCAGCCGGTATCGACGTTTCCGGCGAGGAGCAGCTGTACGCCGTCTTGCGCGACCTGAACAGAGACCGTGGCATGGCCATCGTGATCGTGTCGCATGACATTGGCGCGATGTTGCGCGAGGCCACCACGGTGGCCTGCCTCAATTGCCGGTTGGTCTTGCACGGCCAGCCACACGACCTCACGGTCGACGAGATGTCCACCCTGTACGGGGCGCCAGTGGATGTGCTGATCCACGACAAGGCCCACGAATTCGAGGGCGCGCTGCATCAGCACCGCTAACCATGCCCGCCATCCTGCAGTACGAGTTCATGCTTCGCGCCCTGGCCGGCGGTGTCCTGGTCGGCGTGCTGGCGCCGGTCTTGGGTACGTTCGTCGTACTCCGACGTCTCTCGCTCATTGCCGATACCCTCGCGCACGTGGCCCTGATGGGGGTCGCTATTGGGCTGGCGTCCAGGTTTCTGCCCACCCTGGTTGCCCTGCTCGCCGCAACCGCGGGCGCGATCATCGTCGAGCAACTCCGCGCTCGCGGCCGGCTGCCCGGGGACGTGGCACTCGCCGTGGTGCTGTACGGCTCATTGGCAGTTGCCGTGGTGGTTATTGGTCTCGCCGAAGGGTTCAACGTCGATCTTTTCTCCTTTCTGTTTGGCTCGATCCTCAGCGTTGCTCCCCTGGACTTGTGGTTGCTCGCCGCCTTGGCCGTTGTCGTGTTGCTCTTCGTCGGCGTGTTTTTTGTCGACTTGGCGCAGATGGCCTTTGACGACAACCTGGCCAGGGTGAGTGGCGTTCGGACTGACTGGCTCAATCTCGCGTTGGCGGTGCTTGCCGGTGCCACGATCACGCTGTCCATGCGCGTCGTGGGCGTGCTCCTGATTGGCGCCATGCTGGTGATTCCAGTCCTTGTGGGACTGCGCCTGGCGCGCGGCTTGCGGGCGGCCATGGCTACAGCTGTTATGGCGGGGGTGCTCAGCGCCGCGGCCGGGTTGACCGTGGCGTTCTACGGCGATCTGTCGGCGGGGGGCTCGATTGTCTTGACGGCGCTCTTGCTCCTGGTGCTGGCGAATCTCTGGGCCCGTTGGCAGCTCTGGCGCCGCACGACGGCCGCCTAGGATTGCTATCGACGAATCAGCGGCAGTCGCCACCGTGGCGGTGATCGGCCAACGAACGGTGGAGGCCGGTCGGTAATCTAGCCGCAGGTCGCCGGAGGTCGTATGGCGAGAGCGCTGCGAGCCGGAATCGTCGGCTTGTCCGGCATAGCCGCACGGCTGCCGGAAGCGGCTGCGGGCCCCGGAATGGGCATCCGGCTGCCGGTGTCCCACGCCGCCGCCTACTACAGCGTGCCGGACACGGAACTCGTCGCCGGCTGCGACCTTCGTCCTGAGCGGGCCGCCGACTTCAAGCGACAGTGGTCTGGGCTGCTACCGAACCTTCGCGTATACCCCGACCACCAGGCCATGTTCGCCGCGGAAGAGTTGGATCTCGTCAGCGTCGTCACCAGCGATCACGCGCACGCGCAGGTTGTGGTCGACGCGGCCGAGGCTGGAATCCGGGGAATCCTCTGCGAGAAGCCAATCGCCACCACCCTGGCCGACGCCGATCGCATGATCGCCGCCACCGACCAGGCGGGCATTCCAATGCTGATCAATCACACGCGGCGCTGGATGTCTCCGTGGTTACAGGTCGCCGGGCTGATCGGCGACGGAACAATTGGCGACGTGCAGCGCATCGTCGCCAGCCAGGGCGGACCTCGGGCGATGCTCTTTCGGACCGGCACCCACATCTGCGATTCCATTGCCTGGTTTGCCGGCGCGCAACCGCTGGCGGTGTACGCGCTTCCCGAGCCCGGCCAGGAGACCTACGGCCCACGGTACGCGGGCGACGGCGGCCACGAACCGGCGTCCGATCCGGCCCTCAGCATGGTGATCGAGTTCGAGAACGGCGTGCGCGCCTTCTGGAACATGTGCAAAACCATGCCGCAGGTGTTTGATATCGCCATCTACGGTCAGACGGGCTGTATCAGGGGCCGCACGTTCCCCGGCAACGAGATCTCAGTCACGGTCGACGTCGGGAATCATCGGCTGGTTGACGAGCCACTGGCGCGCGTGGAACACACGTCGGGGTGGTTCGGCGGCTGTGTTGCCGAGCTGGTGGAACTGGTTCGCGGCGGTGGTCAGCCGTCGTCTGGAGGACGCGAGGCCCGCACGGCGCTGGAGATCATGCTGGCCGCACTCCAATCGCAGGCACATGGCGGCGTGCGGGTCCGGTGGCCGATCGCGGACGCCTGACGCGGTCCCGCCGTCGTCGAATCCTTCAGGGCTCGACGCGTGGCGAGCGCCCCGAGGGTGAATGGTCGTCGATCGCAGGATCGCACCGCGTCCGTGGAGCGTTCCCGGGTGCCTGGGACAGCCTCACGTCACCGTCGGCGATGTCGAAAAAAAGTGTTGGCACGCCCGTTCATGTGGGGCAAACTTCGGGGCCACGCGCCCGAGGTGTCGGGAGGACGCGGCCGCAGCGCTGCTGCGCGACCGTGACTCGGGCTGTTCGAACGGAGCTAGCGGCGGCTCACCGGCGCCGCGCCTTTGATTACTCATTCCCAGCGGCGGCGTGTCGTTGCCATTGGAGCCGCCGCTCTTCTGATTCTGGGACTTCCGACCGTCGCCACGGCTGCAGGACCGACGGACTCAGTCGTTCCGACTTCTGATGGGTCGCCGCTCGATGGTGAAGGTGTTGGCTCGTGGCAATGGACACGAGCCTCGGGCTACGGTCCCCCAACGCACTGGGACTGCGGGCACGTCGTAAACGGTCGGTGCGTCGGCTACTTCGGGTTTCGCACGGCCTGGGGCTGGCGCTGCGATCCTGAAGCCAACCATGCGTGGGCAGTGCTGGACCGCGAGCGGTCGTTCGGGGTTGCCCACCAGTGGCTGCCGCTGGGGACATGGGTTGAAATCCGGCTCGTCGAGTCTCAGCCGGCCACGGGCAAGTGGCTGGCGTCAGGGCGCTCGGTTCTGGCGCCCGTCACCGACCGAGGGCCCTATGCGCCCTGGGGCGACGACGGCGGTTTCGATCTGCAGGCGCCGCTGGTGCAAGCCATGGACTGGTCCGTTGAACTCAGCTGGTACAAGGTTCGCGTGCTCGACATCCCGCGCTACTGTCCGGCTCAGGGCGCCGATATGCCGGACTGGCAGCTGCTGATAAGCCAGATGGACGCCGACGACCCGCGCACCGCGGCCCTCTTTGCCGCCGCGACCGAATGGCTCGGCGCCTCACTCCTTCCGCAGGCTTAGCCGCCGCGCCCCGTGCCGGGCCCGCTGCTTCCGATCGTCAGGCATACGAGTCGAAGAAGCGAAGTCCCTGCCCGAAGTTGTCCATGCCCACCACCTCATCGCCACGCAGGCGGACCCGAATGTCGCGCGTGCGATGCCTCAACAGAAGCTCGTCGGTGGGCAGCTTGAGCGTGATCGTGAGCGGCGTGCCGACGGGCGGGTTCGCGAACAGCAGGTAGCGCCCCGTTCGCAGCGGACGCTCGGCGCCGCCGGACACTGACGACACTGGCGAATCTGCCCAGGCTGGAATCCGTACGAACAGCGGACCTGGCTGCTTCAACGTCACGCCGAGTTCTCCCCCTCGGTAAGGCGAATCGACCTTGATCTCGTCGGTCTCGTGGTCGAACAGCAAGTTGACCCAATGACCCGCTGCGTCCCGGCGCGTCGCCTCACGGTACGCCTCGCACAGTGACGCCACCGCGCCGCCCACGATGTCCATGTTGAACGCAACGCGGGGTAGCCCGACCGGGTGGTGGCCGTAAGGCGCGGGAAACCCGAAGGCGCCCCAATGGCGCTTCGCCACGTCGCGGCGCCCGTCTTCGCCGGTGGGATTGGCCGGCTCTTTGATCCACGAGATGTCGCGCAACTGGCTGGGCAGCAGGTGGCCCCGCAGGATGCGCTCGGCGTCGTCATAGGCCTCGGCGTAGCCCCAGCGGCCCAGGATCAGGGCGGTTTCCAGGATGTCGCCCGTGTTGTTGGCCTCGCCCCGGTCGGGCGGCGCATCCGGCGCGCTGCTCTCGATCACCCAACCGAGTTCGTCGCGGATCTCCCAGAGACCGCGCGTATAAAACGAATGGACCCGCTCCATCAGCGGCGCATCGGTTAGCAGGTCAGCCAGCTGCGCCAGCGACGACATCACGCACGTCGTGGAGTGCGTGTGACTGCCGAAACGATCCGTGTCGTAACTCCCGTCGGCAAGGAAGTAATCCGCCACGGCCTTCTCCTTTAGAACGATCGCCAGCTCAATCGCCGCTCCGGAACCCGTCGCCCGGTAGTACTTGACCAACGGACCGATGGCCCGCCCAAGCCCGGTGATGAACGTGCCCTGGTGGTGAAAGTTGACGCCGTGCTCCCGGGCGATTCGATCCTCCACCCAACCTCGATCCGGGTCCCACAACCGGTTGATGGTGGCGATGCTCGCTTCCGCGACCTCGCGCGCCCGCTCTGAGTCGCGAAAGCGAGCCAACGCGTACAGCGCGTGAAATCCCTCGCGGACATTGTGCGGACGAAAGTTCTCCAGCGGTCCGTCGATCCGTTCGCGATTCAGGGGCAGCGCCAGCGGTCCGCCGTACGAGAAGAACGCCGCTCGCGCGTGTTTCTCAACTGCCTCCTCATCGATTGGAAACCCCAACGACTCCGCCGTCAGCAGCGCGTTCAGGTGCCGGCCCGGCTCGTGCGACTCCGAATGCACCGAGCTAAACGCCAGGTGCGGGTCCGGCCAGACCTGCGACCCAAAGAAGGGAACGTCGTCATCGTCCGCGTTGAACACGCTGGCCATCGTCCGGCAGCCGGCCCGAATGGCGCTGCCGATGTCCGTCGTATTGACGTCACGCAGCTTCATAGC
>DAOUIX010000073.1:0-11097 GCA_034423235.1 Chloroflexota bacterium
GTCCCTGAAGTTGGGGGCGTAGCGGCAGAACTCGTCGATCAGCTTTTCCCCGAACTCCTGCCGCTTCTCCGACCACGTGCCGTCCTTGAGGTGCGCCGGCACGAAGAACACCCACATGGACAGCACGTGCTGTCCCTCGGGCGCCACCGATGGGTCGTACACGGTGGGAATCTGCACCTGGATGACCGGCGTCTCGGGCAGCCGACCGTTCGTGGCGTCGAGCCAGCTCGACTCGCAGTAGTCCGTTGAGGGGGCGAGATTGATCATCGAGAGGTGCTTGGGGTCGTAGTCGTCGCCCAGGTGGCGCGAAAAGTCGGGCAACTCGCGCAGCGAGCAGAGGAACTTGACCGAGGCCGACTGCGTCTTCAGCGATTCGACCTCGTCCACGACGTCCTGTTCTACCTCCGACCCATCCAGCAGCTTGGTGAACGTGCGCTTGGGGTCGGCGTTCGAGAGCACCAGGTCGGCCTCGATCACCTCGCCGTTGGCCAATTCCACGCCGGTGGCCTGGCCGTTCTCGGTCAGGATGCGGGCAACCTCCGCGCCCGTCCGAATCGACACGCCGGCCGACTCGGCGGAGCGGGCCATGGACTGGGTGATGGACCCCATCCCGCCGCGGACGATGCCGTAGTTCTCCGTGTCCTTGCGGTACGCGCTGAAGCGGTAGAGCGCCATGATGTAGGCGCTGCCAGGCGCGCTGAGGTTGCCCATGTCGATCGCGCCGATGCTGGCCATCGCCCGCATCTCGTCCGAGACGAAGGTTTTGTCGATCAGGTCGCGCACCGGGACCGTGAGCAGCGTTTCCAGCAGTTCTTCCTCTTCCTCGTCCTTGAACCGCTCGGTTAGCTCGGCCAGGGAGGGCGGCGGACCCAGGTAGTAGTCGCTCAGAATCCGCACGGCGCGGTGCCAGAAGTTGGCCCAATCCAGCCAGGCCTCGGCGTCCTCGGGTGAGAACTGGCGAATCTCTTCCGCCGTCTTCTCGTCGTCGTGCCACAGCCGGACGGCGCGCCCATCGGGAAACGGGTGCAGGCGGCCGGGGTCCAGCGGGTAGACGTGGAACCCGTGGTTCCGCAGTTCGAGTTCGTCAATCACCTTCTGCTGCAGGATGTGGCACACGTAGGAGCAGGTGGAGATGTGGAAGCCGGGGAACCACTCCTCGGTCACGGCCGCGCCGCCCACCACGTCGCGGCGTTCCAGCACCTGCACGTCCAGCCCGGCCCGGCCGAGATACCCGGCGGCCACCAGCCCGTTGTGCCCGCCGCCGACGATCACGACTTTCTTGTTCTCGGCCATGGCTTTCTCCTTTACCCGCTAGTCCGGAGCCTTGCCCGTGCGTGCCCTGGCTTCTATTCCAAGCGGCCGCTGGACGCCGGGGATCCTGTCACCATGAACCGCGCCGGAATCTGGCCACTTCAGCGAAGCCACCGGGCTAGAATCCCACGCTGTTCGGAGGACGAGTCTGAGCTTATGACACGGGACTCCAGGAAGCCGCTCGGTCTGGACGATGTGTTCATCGTCGACTGCGACGTGCACGCCAACGAACCGCCCGAGGCGCTGGCGCCCTATATCGACATGCCCTGGCGCCGCTCGCTGGAGCTGCTGGGCCGCGGCCCGCAGCGCTACCTGGACATCCCCGGCTACGCGCCGATTCTCAACCTGGATCCCCCGTTTCCGGACCGTGGGCTGGGCAACCGCACCGTCACCACGGCCCGGCAAATGCGCGACGACCTGGACGAGCTGTCCATCGACGTCGGCATCCTGTTTCCCGACAACCTGCTCAAGATCGCCGTGTTCCCGCACGTCGACTATGCGGCGGCGCTGGGGCGTGCCTATAACGCTTGGCTGGCCGACGCGTGGGTGAGCCGCGAAGAAGGTCTCTATGGGGCGGTCCTGGCCGTGCCCCAGGACCCGAAGGACGCGGCGGACCAGATCCGCACTTATGGGGCCGACGATCGGTTTGTGGCCGTCTATCTGCCGGTGGCGGGCCTGCGCCCGCTGTGGGGCGACCGCATGTACGACCCGATTTACGAAGCGGCCGAGGAGATGGGCTTGCCGGTCATGCTCCACAGCGTCGGCATCATCCACCCGCACTTCCCGTTCAACCTGGAGCACGTGGAGTCGAGGATCGTCCGGCATCCCATCAACCATGAGTTCGCGCTGATGGCCAACCTGTTCACCATGATCGCGAATGGGGTGCCGGTGAGGTACCCGGACCTGGAGATCGTGTTTACCGAGGGCGGCGTTTCCTGGGTGCCCTTCTGCATGTGGCGGATGGACAAGGAATACGCCGAGATTCCCACGGGCGCCCCGTACCTGGAGCGGCCGCCGAGCGATTACATCAAGGAGATGTACTTCTGCACCCAGCCGATCGAGGAGCCGGCACGTTCCCGCGATCTGCTGACGATGATCGACCTGTTCGATGGGCGCGATAAGGTCATATTTGCTTCCGACTGGCCGCACCACGACTTCGACCATCCGCGCACCGTGCTGAACATGCCGTTCGACGCTGACCTCAAGCGCAACATCATGGGCGAAACCGCCCGCCGCCTCTTCAAGCTTCCGGTTCCCGTTCCCGTCGCCTGATGCCGCGAATCCGGGTGGGGCCGGTGGACCAGATCCAGCCCGGCCAGCCGGCCTTCGTGACGCACGGCGAGATCGAAATCGCGGTATTTCGCGTGGACGACGGCTTTCGCGCCTACCGCAATCGCTGTCCGCACCAGCAGGGGCCGGTGTGCACGGGTCCGGTCAGCGGCACCCTGGTCGCCACCGCCGAGACCGACTGGCGGCTGGCCTGGGTGCTGGAAGGCCGCGTGCTGATCTGCCCGTGGCACAGCATGGAGTTCGATCTCGATACCGGCCGCCGCTTGCGCGCCCAAGCCGAACGGTTGCGGGCGTACCCGGTCGAAGTCGAGAACGGCGATGCCTTTGTGCAGGTAGGCCCGCGCTCGGCGGCAGCCGCCACCCGCACGCCGTCTTGACAATCTCCTGAAGCTCATCCGGATCGCGGACTCCAGACGGCGAACGCGGCCAAGGGACGCCGCGCCACGCCTGGTTTTTCGTTGGAACCACGCTGTCAGACCGAGTGTTTCACCGTTCGTTCGGGTCGCGTCCAGCCCCGTCTCGCCGCCGTGTACGCTGGATGGTGCGAGGGCTGCCGGAGATGCGCTGGATGAAGTTCGTCTCGGCCGTCTCGCTTGAGACTGAGCCTGATCGCATCGCTCAGGATATTCACGACCAGCTCGGCGCGGACGGCCCTTTTGATCTGGTCGTGGTGTTCGTGCGACCTCAGACCGATCCCGCAGGCGCCGAAGTCCTTGCTGGCTTGCATCAGCAGCTCGCAGCTGGGCGCTTCATCGGCTGCACGGCCGGGGGGGTGGTGGGCGCTGGCCGGGAAATCGAGGACCACGCCGCCACGGCGGTCCTGGCCGCCCGACTGCCAGGGGTGCAGGTGGATCCGCTCCCGGACCTCGACCACGAGGCCGCAACGCTGCCGACGGATGATCTGCGCGCCTGCATCGTGCTGGTCGATCCGTTTTCAACAGCCACGGAAGCGTTGCTGAATCGGCTGGACGAGTTGGCTCCGGGCATGCCCGTTATCGGCGGAGTCGCCAGTTGGGCGTCGGCTCCGGGACGAAACCGCCTGGCGCTGGATGGCGACGTCTCAAACGCCGGCCTGGTCGGCGTCACGCTGCGCGGGAACGTTCACGTGAGCACCATCGTTTCGCAGGGTTGCCGGCCCGTGGGCGACTGGTTCACCGTGACCAGCAGCCGCAGCAACCTAGTTCAGGAACTCGACGGCAAACCTCCGCTTGAAGTTCTGCAGGACGTCTTTGCCGCCGCCAGCCCCGCCGACCAAAAGCTGATGCGCTCGGGCATCCTCCTGGGGCGGGGCGTTGTCGAGCGGTCGGATGATCTCGGGCACGGCTCATTTCTGGTCCGCGTGGTACTGGGCGCCGACCGCGAGTCCGGCGCCATCAGTGTGGCCGACCGCGTGCGCGAAGGAGAGTACGTGCAGTTTCACGTGCGCGACGCCCAGAGTGCGCGCGACGACCTGGAAATGCTGCTGACACCGCAGGTTTTCGAGGAGACAGCCGCCGGCGCCTTGCTGTTCACCTGCAACGGCCGAGGCGAGCGCTTCTTCGGTCAGCGCGACGCCGACGTCGAGATCATCGGCAACGCACTGGGTGAACTGGTGCCCGTGACAGGCTTTTTCTGCGGCGGCGAGATTGGCCCCATCGGGTCGTCCAGCTTCGTCCACGGTTACACGGCCAGCCTGGCCGTCTTTCGTGTGGCGGCCAACACGGGACCCTCCGCCGTGAGCTAGTCCCGGCTGTGGGCGCGCGCGTTCGCTGACGCCACCCCGAGGCTGCCGTACGCCGAGTTCTTAGCCTGAGGCTGAGACCTCCGCCGGGCTTCCGCTAACCGCCTGGTCGAACTCCCGCATGGCGTGCTCTTCGGGAGGAGCAGTCAGCAGTGTTCCGAGGACGGCAGCGACCGTTCCCGCCACAAACCCCGGCATCGCCGGCATAACGTCAAACATCCCCTGCGGCCCTCCCGACAGCCCGAACTGCCAGAGCGTTGCGACCACGAAACCGGCCACCACGCCGCCAATTGCGCCGCCGAGGTTGAACCGCCGCCAGTAGAGGGCCAGGATCACGGTTGGACCGAACGTCGCTCCCATGCCGCCCCAGGCATAGGCGACGAGATTCAGCACGGTGTCCGGGAAGGCTATGGCCAGGACCGCCGCCAGCGTCCCGATCAGAATCAGCAGCCCACGCCCCAGCCAGACCCGTCGCGACGCGCTGAGCGAACCGGCGAACCGGCGCAGCAGCGGTAGATCTCCGGCCGCGATGGCCGACGACAGCAGCAATTGCGAGTCCGCCGTGCTCATCACCGCCGCGATGACCGCCGTCAGCAGCAGGCCCCCGATGACCGCGGGAAAGAAGTAATCCGCGACCAGGAAATACACCCGCTCCGCATCCACCATGGTGATCCCGGCCTCGTCGAGCGCGGGCCGCGCGAACAGTCCCAGCAGGAAGCTCAGCGAGTAGACCAGGCACAGCCACAGCGTCGAGAGATTGCGGCTCTGCTTGATCTTGTCTTCCCGTTCCACGGCCATGAAGCGCTGCAATACGTGCTGCGCGCCAAAGAATCCAAGCCCCCAACCCATCATTCCGATCACGAACACCGGCGTGACCACCTGGCCCTGCGTGTCGGTCAACGGGTTCATGAAGCCCTCCACGCCGCCGCCTACGCCACCCAGGGGATCCTCGGCCGCAATGATTACGGTTGCCAGCATGATCACGAAGCCAACCAGGATCAGCAGCGCCTGGAATACGTCAGTCCGCGAGACGGCCAGGAAACCGCCGATGAAGGTGTACGACGAGACGGCGATCAGCGTGAGAATGAGACCCAGCGTCGCGTCGAGTCCGAATTGCGTGTTGAGCAGCTTGGACCCGGCGACGAGGCCTGACGTGATGTAGAAGACGATGAAGAAAATGGTGAACGCCGCGCTGATGGAGCGCAGAAGTCTCGTGTCATCGCGTAGTCGGCGTTCGAGGAATTCCGGCAGCGTCAGCGAGTCGTCCATCGACATGGTGTAGCGGCGGAGACGCTTCGCGACGATCGTCCAGTTGAACCAGGCGCCGATCACCAGGAAAACGACAAGCCACAGCTGATTGGCGCCGCTCGTGAACGCGAGTGCTGGAAACACCAGCATGGTCCAGCCGCTGGTGGTCGACGAACCGGCGCTCAGCGCCGTCGTGAAGCTGCTCAGCTGCCGTCGACCCAAGACGTAGTCCGACATCGCCGTCATATTTCGCACTCGGACGATGGCGATGCCGATCAGGATCGCGAAATACGCGACGAAGACGAAGACGATCCAGGCGCTGTGCAGGACGTCGTCGGTCACGTCAGACGGTCAGCGAGATTTGTCTTGCTACGGTTGCGGCGCTGGCCCAAGCACGACGTACTTCCGGTCCTCCGTCCGCTCGGCCGTCGGCAGCACTTCCACTACGACTCGTGACAACCCGACGACCTCGCCTTGGTCGTCAAAGCTGTAGTCGTCGCCAATCGCGCCGCTCCAGGTGATTTCGTACATGCAGTCGCGGAATCCGTCCGCGTCCTGGTCGTCGCCGGTCTTCTTGAGGCACTCGGCCGCGATGTAGACATCGTCGTACGCCGACCCAAGGTGCCAGGGCAGCGTCACGTAGTCGTAGCGCTTCCTGAAGTTGGCCAGCACTTCCTGGCCCTTGGCGTTGTTGGGGTCAAGGTCGGCCGTGATCGCCTTCATGCCCGTCGCCGCGTCGCCCGCGATTTCCAGCGCGGTGGCACCCACGGACACGGTCTCGGCATAGATGGGACCCTCGTAGCCAAGCTCGCGCGCCTGTTTGATGATGGTCCCGGCCGCGAATTCCGACTGCGGCGCCAGGTGCAGGGCGTCCGGATTCGTGGCCAGCAGCTTCTCCAGTTGCGAACGGAAGTCCGTCACGTCCGTCGCGTAGTGTTCTTCGGCCACGATCCGCCCGCCGCGCTTTTCGAATTGGGCCGCCGTCGTTCGCCGGACACCCTCGGCATAGTCGGTCGTCTCGGTGATGGTGGCCAGCGCCCGAATCCCGTCCGCCCACAGCACATTGCCCGTGCCGATGCCGACCTGGATGTCGCTGATTTGCGTGCGGAAGATGTAGTCGCCGGCGTTGGCAATGTCGGGGTTGCTGGCCAGGCCGGAGAACAGGATGACCCCGTCCGCCTCGGCCAGCGGCGCGACGCCCAGCATTGCGCCGCTGCACGACGTGCCCAGGATGATCTTCACGCCGTCCACCTCGGTCAGCTTTCGGTAGGCCGTTATCGCGTCCTGGGCGTTGCACTTGGAGTCCTCCACGACGAACTCCAGCGGGCGGCCGTTGACCCCGCCAGCGGCGTTAATCTCGTCCAGCGCCATTTGCTTCGCCTGGCTGGCCACGGTGCCGTAGGTTTCGCCGGCGCCCGTCAGCGACTCCATGACGCCAATGCGGAAGGGCTCCGAGGATTCACTTGCGTCCTCGCCGCAGCCGTGGAGCGACAGCGCCAGGACTGTTAGCAGTCCAAGGACAAAGAGCCGTTGCCTAAACGGTCGGCGCATGGAGCGCTCCAATGGGCCTGGGCCCGGTCGGCCCGCGAACTTTCGCCGCTACGCCCTTGCTGAATCTCATTTCAGAATCGCCCAAGGCGCTGCCGTCAAGCCTGCTGGTCCACGGTTACTGTGACGATGTCCACGCCGTGATACTTCTGGTGCTGCACCGACGATGCGTAGTGCCAGAGCAGGCGGAAGGACACCTCGTGTTCGTCCGGAGCGGGCGGCATTTCGTTCAGGTAGGCGAGCTGGTCTTCCATGTTCGCGCCCTCGAGCGCCGTCACGAATTCCATCTCGGCCGTGCGGCCGTTCATCTGCGTGGAAATGGACATCTGCCGCCCATGCTCGGCCGCATCACCGCTCTCCTGCAGCAGGATGGACAGCGTCTCCTCACCGGCCGAAGCCAGTCGATCCGTTGAAGCGGCATTCCATCGGTGCTTCGACGCAAACCCGCGCAGGAACTCGTCGATTTGTGGCAGCGCGTCCATTCCCAACGCCACCTGCAGCCGCCGACGCCGTGGGCTAGTCAGCTCCATGAAGACCATCATGATGATCGCCACCAGGGCACCAGAGGTCATCCCGTTGCCAAGCAGGACTCCTACAAATCCATCGCCCAGCAAATCGGGGAAGATCAGCTGACTTTGAAAACCCGCACCGATCCAGAACGACAAGCCAACAATCGCGGCTGTCCGGTGGTCAACCCCACCCTGGATGACAATCCGCATGCCCTGGACGAAGAGAATCCCGATCAGGAACGCGATATACGCGGCCGCAACCGGGGCGGGGATCGCGATCAAAAGCGCCGCCACCTTGGGCAGGAACGCCAGCGCGACGAAGATGGCGCCAATCACCACGCCCACTCGTCGCGCCGCGATGCCTGTGACTTCGGTGAGCGGGATGCTGCTGGAGTAGGTGGTGTTGGGCAGCGTCCCGAGCAGGCCGGAGAGCAGGTTGCCAACGCCGTCCGAGTTCAGGGAGCCCTGCACCACACGGAAGTCCGTCGCTCGCGGCCGCCGACGCGAAACGCGCTGGATGGCCACGCTGTCGCCGATCGTCTCAATAGCTCCCACGATCGTCACCATCACGAAGGCTGGCAGCAGGGCCCAGAACTTCACGTCCGGCGTCACGTCAAATCCCGGCCAGGCGCCCCACGGAATGCCGATCCAGTCGGCGTCAAGCACGCCGCTCAGGTCATAGATTCCAAAGAGACCCGACACCACGCACCCCACCACCAGGGCGATCAACGGGGACCACAGGCGCCAGGCCGGCGGCGCGCGCAATACCAGCGCGACCACCGTGGTCAGCGTCAGCAGGGCCGCCACCGGCGCGGCCGCGTCGGGTGAACCCTCGGGCACATCGGCCAGGGCATCGAAGAGCAGCGGCACGATCGTCACGGCGATCAGCATGATGACCGTGCCGGTCACCGCGGGCGTAAAGATGCGTCGCAGCAGCGCCAGGCGCGAGGCCAGCAGGAACTGGATGAGTGACGAGATGACGACCAGGCTCGCCATGGTGGCCGGACCGCCAACCGACAGCGCGCCGATGCAGACGGCGATGAAAGCGCCGGACGTCCCCATGAACAGGATGTGCCCGGACCCGATCCGTCCCACCCGAACGGCCTGCAGAATCGTGGACACGCCGCTCACCAGCAGCGCCGCGAATACGGCCCAGGCCGTGTACTCCGCGGGCTGCCCGGCAATCTGGAGCACGATGACCACGCCCAGGACCACCGGGGCCAGCATGATCAGGGCGGCCTGAAACCCGGCGCCAATGGCCAACGGTGCGGGCGGCTGCTCGTCCGGCTCGTATCGGATGTGTTCGTTCACATGCTCTGCCGCCATTGACACCACCTGAGCATTCTTCCGGCCTGGTCATGCTGCCACACCCGCGCTGGCAGTCCAGTCAGGGCATTCGGCCCAGGCGCGGCGGGATTAGAACGGTTCGCTCCGCTGGCCCACGGGATAGGGGCTCACCGACCGCGTGCCTGCGAGTCGGGCCGCGGCAGACGATCCCGATGCTCGCGTCGGACCGTCGTCGTTTCGCCTACCTCACGCCGCTGGGTGGTAGGGTGAGCGCCTTTTTCTCGGGCTCTCGCGCCAACGCAGACCCTGAAGGCGCGAGCGTAGATGCCAACATGCGCGGCAAGCTCCGCGACAGGGCCACCTGTGTCCTGATGCGAGACGGAAACGTGCTCCTGGTCGCGGACGCCGGGTGGAAGTACATGCTTCCAGGAGGCGGCGTCGATCGCGGCGAAACGATCGAATCCGCCGCTGTGCGCGAGCTGCTCGAAGAGACGGGGCTTGTCGCCACCCACATCCAATACCTCTACACGTTTGACACCGTAAGCAACCGGCACCACACCTTCGCGGTCGAAGCCGAAGGCGCGCTGGACGAAGACGGGGTCAAATCGGCTGGCGAAATCCACGGCTTCCTGTGGTGGGACATGCAATCCGACGTGCCGGTGTATCCACACGTCACGGCGGTACGAGACTGGCTGTTTCGCTCTCGGCCGGAGACGTTCCAGGCCACAGCGTAGGTCTGGCTACCTGATCGGAGCGTGGCTCCGACTCGTCGATTCTCGCGCGCGTCTTGAGGCGACCGACGCCGGCGAGGGCTGCTAGCCGGCCCTAGCGCGAACCCTTGACCTGCACGGTCACGATGTCGATGCCGTGATACTTCCGGTGGCGCACCGCTGACGCGTAGTGCCGCAGCAGGCGCAGCGAAATCACCTCTTCGTTCAGCGTTTCGGCCTGATCACCCAGGTGCGCCATCCAGTCCTCGATGTTCTGCTCTTCCAGGACCGCCAGGAACTCCATCTCCACCGCGCCGTCGCCGGGACGCGCAAGCACGATCAGGCGCGGGGCGCTTTGCGTCTCGTCGGGAGCGTGAAGCTGCGTAAGGCTCGCAAGGGTTTCTTCTCCGGCGGCGCGCAGGCGATCCCGCGACGCGTCATTCCAGCCAATTCGTGCGGCGAGTTTGCTCAGAAAGGTATCGATTTCCGGCAGCGCCGCGGTCGACACCTCGGCGTCCAGCCGTCGGACTCGCGGGCTGGTCAGTTCGATAAACGCGGTCAGCAGAATGGCTGCCACGATTCCGACCGTCATGCTGTTGCCGAGCGACGCGCCCAGCGTTTCGCCCAGCAGTTCCGCAGCCACATTCCGATGCTGGAGTCCCACGCCCAGCCCCAGCGCGACACCCGCGACCAGCGCCTTGCGGTGATCCAGCCCGTCCTGCACGACCATCCGCATACCTTCCACGAAGAGCAGCCCCATGATGGTCAGTAGAAAGACCCCCATGACCGCGCTGGGAACGGCCAGCAGGATCGACGCGACCTTGGGCAGGAACGCCAGCCCGACCAGCATGATCCCGATCGCATAGCCAACGCTCCGCGCCGCCACTCCGGTGAAATTGATCAGCGAGATGCTCGACGGCGAATAGGCCACCGTCGGCGGCGTCCCCGCCAGGCCGGCGAGCAGGCTGCCGACCCCGTTGGCGTTGAGCGTGCCCTGAACCAGGCGAAAGTCGATCGCGCGCGGCCGGCGCCGTGAGACGTTCTGGATCACCACGCCGTCCCCGCTCGTCTTGATCGCCACCACCAGGGTCACTGCCACGAACACCGGCAACAACGCCCAGAACTGCTCGGTCGGCCGCAGGTCCAGCCCCGGCCACGCGCTGACGTCCGGCAGGGCCAACCACGGGGCGTCGAGCACACGTTGGGCGTCATACAGGCCGGCCAGCGCGGCGGCCGCGCCCCCAACCGTGATGCCGATCAGCGGCGCCCACAAGCGCCAGACGCCGGACGCGCGCATCGCCAGGGCCGCGCTGGTCGCCAGCGTCACGCCGGCCACGGCAAGGCTCGCGCCCAGCGACTCGCCTTCGTTGACCTCGGTCAGCCGGTTAAACGCCACAGGCATGACCGTGAGCGCGATCAGCATCAGCGAGGTCCCCGCCACCACCGGCGTGATGACTCGGCGCAGCCGCGGCAG
>DAOUIX010000074.1:0-1553 GCA_034423235.1 Chloroflexota bacterium
GAGTGGTACCAGAGCTGGATCGGACTCGAGCAGCGCTACATGCTTGGCGAGGTATCGCTGGAAGAGATGATTGGTAACGTCAAGACAGCCGCCGAAACCAACCAGGCGCTGCAGATTGAGGAGATGCGCAGTCGCGGCTGGATCTAAGCGGATGAACCACCGTGCAGGCGCGGACGGTCTGGTCCGCGCCTGCTTACGGCGGCCGTGCCGAGCCAGAGCGCCACTGAAGCGACGCATAACCATGGGCCAGCGCGTTGGGGTGCGCCTTTCGCTTGGAGCCGGTGTTGTTGCTGCCGTGCTACTGCTCGCAGGTTGCGGCGACTCCAAGAGCGCCTTCGAGGATTACTCGTTTCCCAGGACGAGCTCCGAAAGCGGGCGATATCTGTCTAACGAGGAACACGCCCGACTGCGGGAGCAATGGCAGCAAAAACAGAACACTCAAGGCGCTCAGACGACTCCGCAGGCATCCGGGGGAAGCTGAGTTTCGCCCCTGACCGGCCGAGCGTTCGGCGGCAATCCAGTGACAGGTAGCCTTGATGCGCCTCGCGTAGAGGATTCGCGGCGGGAGGTCCACAGTGGTTGAGAAGCCCAATCTGCTGTTCATCTTCACGGACGAACAACGAGACGACACGCTCGCCTGCTACGGCAATCACACGATTCAGGCGCCAAACCTGAACCGCCTGGCCGAGCAGAGCTTTGTCGTCGACCGCGCGTATTGCACGCAGCCGGTCTGCACGCCCTCCCGTTCATCGATCATGACGGGCTACTACCCGCACACGACAGGATGTCTGGAGAACAACGACCCGCTGAAGCCAGAGCATCTGACGTTGGCCGAGCGCGTTCCAGGTGATTACACCTGCACGTACTACGGCAAGTGGCACCTGGGTAGCGAATTGATCGCGCAGCGCGGCTTCTCGGAGTTCGTGGGGATCGAGGACGGCTATCGGGAACACTACGCAGACCCTGTCGAAGCTCAGCGACTCAGCGACTATCACCACTTCCTGGTGGAGCAGGGATTCGAGCCGGATTCCGGGAAATCTCAGCGCGGTGACTCGTCGGCGGACACCGGTACGTTGCGGACGTTCTCCCGGCAGTACGCCGCCGAGCTGCCGGTGCCGTACACGAAGGCCAGTTTTCTGGGCGAACGTTCGGCCGAGTTCATTCGTGCCCACGCGGATACGCCGTGGGTGCATTATGTCAACTTCCTTGAGCCGCACATGCCCTTCGACGGACCGCTCAACGAGTTGCACGACCCGGCAAACCTAGAGACTGGACCGGCCTTTCTGCGACCGCCGGACAGCGACGTTTCGCTGATCCATCGGGCGCTGGCCGCCTACTACGGCAGCACCGACTGGCGCGGGTTCGATCTAAAGGACGAAGCCTCCTGGCGCAGGGTACGGCGGAATTACTGGGGACTCGTGACCCTCGTCGACCGCGCTGTGGGACGCATCCTCCAGGCCCTGCATGACTCCGGACAGGCGGATCGCACCATCGTCGTCTTCACGTCGGACCACGGCGACATGATGGGCGACCACAACATCCTGGCGAAGTGC
>DAOUIX010000075.1:0-12346 GCA_034423235.1 Chloroflexota bacterium
CCCCAGAAGCGCCCCGCCGCGCCTCAAGAGTTTTTTGGAAAAAACTCTTGAGGCGCACACGAGGCCCAATTCCCGCCCTCTGGCGGCTCGCAGGCGCTGCCTAGCTCAGCAACCCCAACTCCCGATCCGCCACGTCCTGGTAGCTGCTCAGCGACCCATCCACCACTTCCCGCAGTGTCACCGGCCGCCCCGCCTCCGACGACTCATGCGCCGCCATCACCAGCGCCACCGCCGCCAACCCAACCTCCGCATCAACCTCCACCGTCCCGTCACCCTCGATCGCATCCAGCAACTCCGCCATCTCAATCGCAATCAGCTTCAGATCCGCCCCGCTACCGACGTCGCTGTAATCGTTGTCGTACCGCGCCAACCGATCCCCGCCAAAGAACCGCGCCGTCCGGTCATCCAGCCCAAAGTCCGGCGCCAGCGCCAGTACCTCCTCGTCCGGCAACGCTTCCCTCGACCGGCCCGGGAACACCTTCAGCGGCAATCCCTGCCGCACCCCCGGCATGTCTATCTGCCCGTCGCTGCCCCAAAACGTGAATCGGCTAAACCCCGGCCCTTGCGCAGCCAGCTCGTACAGCCACTGCCCCAGCGCCCCATTGGCGTACTCGTACGTCGCCATCAACACATCAGGCGCATCCGCCGGCTGGCTCTCCGGGTACTCCGCCGAGTAGTGCTCGTGAAACGGCTTCACCTTCTCGCCCCGGAAGTACCGCAGCGGCTCCCGCAACCGCACCTGCCCGTGAACCTTGTCGATGTCACCCCCGAAGTACAGGTGCAGATCCGCGTTGTGAACGCCGGACTCCAGCAACGATCCGCCCTGCACCCGCTTGAACTGCCACCCCCCGGCGCTGGCCCCGCGCCCGCCTCCTGCCGCGTAATCTACCACCGTCCGCAGCTCACCAATCCCGCCCGCATCCAGCACCGCCCGCAGCAGCCGCGCAATCGGGTCTCGCCGGTAGTTCTCCGCGACCGACAGCACCCGCCCGTTCCGATCCGCCGCGCTCTGCATGGCCCGGCAGGCCCGCACCCCCGGCGCCATCGGCTTCTCGCACAACACGTGCAACCCGCCCGCCGTTGCCGTCTCAACCACCACGTGATGCGCCGCCGCCGCCACCACTACGTCGACGACATCCAGATCCGGAGTCGCCCCAATTGCGTCGTCAATCGACGTGAAGCACGCCGGCCGCCTTCCCAGGATCTCTTCCGCCTCGCCCGCCAGGAACTCAGCCCGCTCGATCTCCCGATCCACCACCGCCGCCAGCTCCAGCCGCCCCGGCTCAAAATCCTCCAGCGTCCGATACGCCCGCATGTGCCTTCGCCCCATGCCCCCACACCCAGCCAACACCAATCGTCGACGCATCTCCCACCCCCTCAGTCCAGGCCACCGCCTCGGCCTCACCGTACCCGACTACCGATTCGCCGTATTCGAGGCGTTTTGGAATACTCAAGACCGCTGAAATTTGTCTTCCCTTCGGGCCACGCGCCGCCGACGC
Organism: Chloroflexota bacterium; assembly: GCA_034423235.1. GTDB lineage: Bacteria > Chloroflexota > UBA11872 > UBA11872 > UBA11872 > UBA11872. The sequence goes on from DAOUIX010000075.1 coordinate 1,500, forward strand.
GGTCTCGGGTCCCGAAGGGACCCATGGAGGAGTGCAGATGCCGAAAGCAGTAAGCCGCCGGAACTTCGTACGAGCCTCGGCCGTTGGTGCTGTTGGCGTAGCGGGCGCGGCTGCCCTCGCAGCCTGCGGCGAAACACAGGTGGTCACCAAGGAAGTCCCGATCGAGGTCGAGAAGATCGTCACCCAGGTGGTCGAGAAGATCGTCAAGGAGACCGAGGTCAAGGAAGTTCCGGTCGATCGGGTTGTTACGAAGGTCGTCCAGGAAGTCGTGACTCAGACGCAGGTCCAGGAAGTCCAGGTTGAAAAGGTCGTCACCCAGGTCGTAGAGGTCGAAAAGGTCGTAGAGGTCGAGAAGATCGTGGAAGTGGAGGCCGCTCCGCAGGCCGTACCGGTCGCATTCGAGCACATCAGCGACCACACGTCGGGTCCACGCGCACAGTCCATGCAGTGGGCGCTTGAGCGGTATGCCCAGATCGCGCCGCACGTCACGGTCGTCTTCACGCCTAACTCGGGCAACATCGGCGACACGATTCCCATCCGAATCGCCGCCGGCACAATGTCCGAGTCGGCCCTTTTGGACGGGTCCTTCATCTTCCTCTTCGGGCCCGACGGCGTGTTTCGGCCAATCAACGACATCCTGGCCAAGCACCCGGACTTCGACCCGGCGAACTACGTCTACCTGACTGACCAGTTCACCGCCGACCTTGACCTCACCTGGCCCTACCGGACCGAGTGGGACACCAGCACGCCGATCTTTGGCATGCCGTATCAGCACGTGGCTGGCGGCATGGCCTGGAACATGGACATGTTTGAGGCCGCCGGAATCGACGAGCCCGAGGACAGTTGGACCTACGGCGGTGAGTTTCGCGAGACCGCCAAACGCCTGACCGATCCCGATGCTGGCACCTACGGGACGTTGGTCCTGGGCGGTGGCGACATCCACATCTGGACACCGATGGCCTACGGCATGGGCGCCAAGCAGTTGATCAGCCCCGACGCCACCCATACGGCAATCTTCGACGACGGTGGCATCGACGGCCTCAAGTTGGCCGTTGACCTTGTGTTACAGGATGAGGTGTCGCCGCCAATCGAGGCAGCGCGCGAGCTCGCGGGAGAGTTCGGCAACCTGTTCCAAGCAGGCAAGGCTGGCATGTGGCCGCGCCGTGCCGACGGTACCGGCTACATGGTGGCGTCAATCAAGGACCGCTTCCGCTGGTCACTCGGCCCACAGCCGAAGGGCGATGTCACGGGGACATCGGCCAACCACCGCCAGGACCAGCCGCACCTCATTACGGATGCGGCGTTCAAGCGTGGGACGGAAGAAGCCGTTGTCGACTTCCTGGTCTACATGTCAGGTCCGGAAGTCCAGGCTCGCGTCGCCATTGACCGCGGGTTCGCCCCGGTGAATTGGGAAGCCATGAGCACTCCCGCAGCCACGGCCCCGCCGCCCCTCGGAATGGAGTGGCTGGAACACGGTCTGCGCAACTACGACGCCCGCCGCTGGCCGAAGTACCACCCCTCGTTCCTCGAGTGGCTGGCATTCCGCGGCATGGTGCACCCGTGCTTCCTCGGCAACGAATCTCCCGAGGAATCCGCAGCCAACGCCGTGGCACACGGCGATGGAGTCTTGGAGGCTGGACTCGAAGGCTTTCAACGCGTTTCCGACTACTTCGGAGGCCCCACCGGCTAGTTCAAACCCTCTCGGCCGAATCAACGGCGCGGGTGCCACTGGCACCCGCGCCGTTCCGCCGACTAACTCGGCGGTGGCGTCTTTACCTCGGCACCTTCAAACTGCGACTGTAGCTTCGCGCGTTCTTCGTCAGAGAGGTAGCCAGAATCGCTGGGCCGGGCGCCTGGAAACTTGTACCCCCCGGCGAGTCCTTCTTTTTCGAGGGCAGGCCGACTGCCGCATCCAGCAATCGCTAGTGTCACCATCCCAGCCGCGAGTGCACCAAATACTCGGCGCCGGGCAACCAAGCCACTCAACGGCTTCGCTCCTTAGTGATCGCAAACGTAGTCATGCCAGCCGTCGTTCAATAATAGTTGGTCCGGCCAGCGCCGGCCTCCGGCGATCTGCTTCACTCGCATCCCGCCATCCCTGCCCGCATACAGCCCCACACTGTCGCCACTTTCTGACCAAGGATCGGCCAGGGCCTAGGGGAGGAACCAGCGATAACTGTAGAGGCTGGCGCTTTGCATATTCACCCGAAGCAACACTTCTCCGTCGGCCTGCGGCGGAACCACCGCCCCGCCCCGCCAGGTCACCTCTACCTCGACCGAGTTCAACGACGAGAATCGGCAGTCATCGGCCGTAAACCCCTCGATCGGCTCACCGCGAACCGTCAGCACCTCAATCGACGCCGACCCAGTCTCGGCACGCAGATTCAGCGTCAACCGCCGCGCCTCCCGCGCATCCAGCGGCCCGCACACCATCGACCCGCCAAACATCTCGCCTTCCATCGACACGAACCCATCCCGCCGGATCGACGCGATCCCAAATGCCCGCCGATGAAGGTCAGCCGCCCCGTGGTGCGTGCACGTTCCGGCGTACCAGAAGCGCAGCCGGTCGCCCACGGGTTCCGGCGGCGTGCTCGCCAGCATGATCCAGTGCGAGTCCCACGCCCCCTCCCCGCCCAGCGGCATTACCGGCTTTCGGGCAGCTACTCGCCTCCATTGCCGCGCGTCGTCGCTCCAGGCCAACTGTACGTCCAGCGTCTCGTCGTCCGTGTGATAGACCTCGATGAACCCCAGGTATCCCGGTCCATAAGCCGCCGGGAACATGCTGTAGAACTCCGTGCCGGCAGGATCGTCATCGTCCGGCCAGAGCATCCGCCCGCGGTGCGACCACGTCAGCAGGTCCGGGCTTTCCCACAGATCCATGTCGCGCTTGAGCCCTTGCACACCTGCCTGTCGCTGCACGCTCAGGTGCCGATGCCGCGTCAGCAACATGCAGGTCTCTCGCCGCGGGTCCCAGGCCAGCTGCATCCGATCTCCCTGCCCCGGAAGCGTTGGCTCGTCGTCCACCGTCCAATGCAATCCGTCGTCAGAAACACCCCGGAACATCCCGCGACCAATCGGTGTGCCGTCCGAATCTCGCCGCACCTGGTAGGTCATCGCCTGGTAACGAGGTCCGGGAACGCGGTCCAGCAACGTCAGCAGTGTCTGCGTCGATCCTCGCTCCCACGGCAACACGACATTCGTGCTCGTACCGTCCGGCAGCGCATACACGTCGAGCTCGGGCTTCTCCCACTCCACGCCGTCGGCGGAAGTCGCCACGCAGACGCCGTGAAACCTCGAGCCCCCCGGATGCGCCACGTACAGCAGCTTGTAGTGGTCGGCCGCGTCGTCGTGAACAACCGAAATCCAACCGCCCTGCCAGGCCGACTCCCACGGCCGGTCGCCCACCAGCACCGGCTCCTGCTCGCGCCGCAGCGTATTGACCCGCCGCCCAACCCCTTCCCGCGCCAGCACCTCGGCATCGTCGAAAAACAGGTGAAGATCGTCGTCAACGAGATCGGGAATCACCAGGGCCACCTTTGCTCACGCCAGCCAGCGCATCGTACCCAGCGAACCGACCACCACCCGCAACTCCAGGCGCCAAACGTTGCGCGTGCGCTTCAGTCGGTACCATGCGCGCCAGAGCGTGGCACCAAAATCCGAGGGGCTCCACATCAATACCACGGCCGGTCAGCGCGACGGACTCCTACTTCTCGACAACATCGAATCGTCCTATCACCTCTCGCACCGGGTCTGCGAAGCCGACAAGCACCCCAACAATCCGGTAATGCCACTGGGCGACCTGCACGAATGGGACGCCAACCAGGCCAGACCCTGGTCCTCTCCAACGGTCATCTGGGACGACGAGGACCGTGTCTTCAAGGCCTGGTACTCAGGTTCCGACCTGGCGCCCGAGAAGTGGACCGCCATGGGCTACGCAACCAGCCAGGACGGCGTCACCTGGGAAAAGCCGCACCTGCATCTCTATTCCTGGCGGGGCTCGACGGCCAACAACATCGTCGCCCTCGGGTACGGCCCGGTGCTCAAGGACAACGCCGAGCCAGACCCGGCCAAGCGCTACAAGATGTTCAAGCGCGGTCCACGCCTGCGCACCGACGACGCCATCACCGCGCCGGTACCCGACTACAAGGGATCTCGGGCCAACTACTCCCCGGACGGCATCCACTGGACCGCGGGTCCCAAGATCGACATCCCCGAATGGGAAGGTCGCAGCCCCGACTGCGGGAACCTGATCCGCGACGACCAGGATCCCGACCCGTCACGCCGCTTCAAGCTCATCTGGCAGGCCCGGACCCCGCTGAGCAGACCCGACAAGCCCTGGGGCAGGGCCAAGCTTCTCGCCTACGGCCCCGACATGGTGAACATCCGCAACGCCGACGAAAACCCGCTGTTGGACCCCGATGACGGCGTCGAGTACGAAAACCACCATGTCTTGTATGCCCCCTACGGAGGCGCATGGGCCATGGCGTACGAGTACGGCTGGTACGTGCCCAATGGTTACGGGATCTATGGCTCGTACTGCGCCGACATTCGTCTGGCGGTCAGCGGCGACGGACTGAGATTCGATCGTCTCGACGTGGAGCAACCGGTCATCCCGCGCGGCAGCAATGACGAGTGGGACGGCGGCCTGCTGGTTATCGCCGATAAGCCAGCCATCAAGGATGGAACGATTCACCTGTTTTACGGCGGCAACGGCGAAGAGTGGACCAGCTGGCCCGGCGAGAACACGCCGGACGAATACCCGTTCGCGAGCACTGGACAGGTCCGAGTCTCACGGTTTGGCGTCGCCACCCTGCGTCAAGACGGCTTCACCTGCCTGGAAACGCCGGACCGCGAGGTTCCGGGGTTTGCCGTCACCCAACCCATCGATCGCATGGACGCGTCAACCCGGCTCACACTCAACATCGGCGATGTCCGCCAGAATCGCAGCTGGATCGAAGTCGAGGTCCTGGACGCCACTACAGACCAACCGCTTACCGGCTTCAGCCGAGAGGACTGTCGCGACCTTTGCACCGATGGTTGGAGCCAGCCCGTGACCTGGAGTGGCGGCGGCATCGGCGACATTCCGTCCGGCCGCTTCAAGCTCCGTTTCTGGCTCTACGGCGCCGCCCGGCTCTACGCCTACGGGTTCGAACCCGCGTGAGCGCGGTGCTCATTTCCAAGATCATTAGCGCGTTACCGCCGAAGCCGCCGTGGAAACCCACCCCGGCATCCCGTCAGGAGCCGTCCGATCAAGATCACTAACGTCGAGCCAGTTCTGGTCACGGTTCCCGAACCCTGGCAACACGGCATCCGACCGTCGACGTCGGGCTTCATCCGCGTCGATACGGACGCCGGGATCACCGGCTGGGGCGAGTCCTACATCTCCTGGTACGCGCCGGAAGTCTTCCGGGCCCTGATTGAGCACTTCGGCCCCGTGGTCGAGGGCGAAGACCCGTTCGACATCCACGCGCTTTGGCGCAAGATGCAAGTCAAGGCCCTGCGTTGGGCGCCGGTAGGGCCGTCCATTTCAGCACTCGGCGGAGTCGAAATCGCGCTGTGGGACATCTTGGGTAAAGCCCTCGACACACCCGTCTACCAGCTGCTCGGCGGCAAGGCTCACGACGAGCTCCGTTGCTATACGAGCATCGCCAACGCGAACAAGCCCCAAGCCCAGCGCCTGGTTGACCAAGGCTACTCAGCCCTCAAAGTGGCGCATGTTGGTGAAATGCTCCAGGAACGCCACATCAGCATTCCTAATCTGATTTCACAGGAGCGCGCCAAGGTCGAGGCCATGCGCGAGGTCCTGGGCGATAGCGTGGATCTGATCCTGGACCCGGGCATGCCCTTCAACCGAAAGCCGTGGCTGGCCGACACTGCGCTGCGCGTGGTACGAGCCCTCGACGAGTACCAGTTGCTGTGGATGGAGCAGCCCGTTCTCCAGACGAACGTCGACGACTACGTTCGGATTCGCGAGCTCTGCGAGACCCCGCTGGCTGCCGGCGAGAATGAGACCCTGCTTCACGGCTACAAGCCGTTTTTCGAGAAGCGCGCCATCGACATCGTCCAGCCGGACGTTACCTGGTGTGGCGGTATCGCCGAAGACATGAAGATCATGGCCGCCGCCGACGCCCACGACATGCGGATCGTGACTCACAGCTTCAGTTCCGCCGTCGGGCTGGCCGCCAACTACCACGTAGGCTTCGCCAACCGGAACTGCTTCATGGTTCGATATCCCGAAAAAGACAATCCGTTCGGCAAGGCCCTGATCGGCCGGGCCTTTGAGTTCGAGGATGGCTACATCAAGCCCACGGGTGCGCCGGGGCTGGGCATCGACATTCCCGATGACCTGATCGAGGAGTATCCCTTCGTCCCCAACAGCGGCATTTCGCACGCCCGGTCGCCGTTCCCACGTCCGACCGATCCGAAGTGGAGTCCCTCAAATCTGGACATCGCGTCGTGGTGAGCCGTCAACCGGAAACACTAGGAGGACTGCTCAGATGACCAAGATCCTGGTAACCGTTCCCGAACTCGAAGGCTCTTCTGACGCGATCGAGGAGATCCGCAGTGTCTCGCCCGACCTTGAGATCGAACAGCGGACCTGTCGCTCGAACCCGGAACTCACCGAGCTGCTCGGCGATGCCGAGATCCTCTACACCCACTGGTTTCCCACTCAACTCGAACCTGACGCCAGCCTCCGCTGGCTGCAGATGACCTCGACCGGCGTCGATAACAAGATCTCGAATCCGGTCTTCGATCCGGCAAACGGTGTCACCGTAACCAGCGCCGCAGGCTGCCACGCTGTGCCGATCGGCGAATACTGCATCTTCGCCATGGGCCTGCTGGCACGCGGCTTGCTGGGCTTCTACCGCGACCAGCAGCAGAAGGTTCGCAACCGCGGACACAGCACACTGACCGATCTCACCGGACTGACCGTTGGCATCGTGGGTTATGGGCAGATTGGACGGCATGTAGCCCGCCTGTCGCAGGCGTTCAACATGCGAGTCCTGGCCAGCAAGCGCAATCCCGACGTGCGCCAGGTGAGCGGGATGGACTTCCCGAACGTCGGCGATCCGACGGCCGTGCTCCCGGAGAAGATCGTGGGACCGGACGGCTTGCCGGAGATCCTGGCGGAGGCCGACTTCATCGTTTCCACGGTGCCGCTGACGTCCGAGACTGCCGGCTTGTTCGGCGAATCAGCATTCCGGGCCATGCGGCGCGACGCCTACTTCATCAACGTTAGCCGTGGCGGTGTCGTCGATCACGACGCCCTGGTTCAGGCCCTGCAGAGCGGCGACATTCGCGGCGCCTGCCTTGACGTTCTGCATACGGACCCGAATCCACTGCCCCCAGAGAACCCGCTCTGGGATCTGGAGAACGTATTCATCACGCCGCACGTGTCCGGCAATCGAAACCCGGCCTACATGCGGCGCGCCCAGGATCTCTTCATCGAGAACCTCAAGCGTTACCTCGCCGGCGAGCCGCTGTTGAACGTCGTGACTCGGGACAAGGGCTACTAGCTCAGCAGCAGGTCCTCCGGCCAGTAGTACTGGCCGTGGGCGCCGATGTGCGCCTGGCGACCCTCCGGGGCCAAATCCCGCAGCCTCACGCGGCGCACCGCGCTGGCGCCGGGGCTGCCGTGCGCGAACTCAATGGCTTGAGCTTCATTCTCAACTGCGATCGTCTTGCCGTTCGCGTCCGTGAAGGCATAGAGCACGGCATCCGGCCCGGCGATGAGCGGCGGCGACATCGTGGGATTCGCCGTCGGCTGATCCTCGAACGCCTGAGCAAGTTCTGGCGGCGCGTCGTGGGCCTCCAGAAAGTCGAGCAGCTGATGCTGAAGTCGTCTGGCCTCATCCGGATAATCGTCCACGACATTCCGGAGTTGGTCCGGATCGTTCTCAAGGTCGTAGAACTCGGATGCGTGGCCTCGCGGCGATGCGATCAGTTGCCAATTCGCATTTGAAACAGTCAGCGGTTCGGGCAGGTCTTCCCGACCCACGAAGCCATCATGATCGGCGCCGCCAATCACGCCGCTGGTCAGTAATCCGGGCGGAAACCGGCCGCTGAAGGCCGTAACGCGAGACCAGGCGGATTCGCCCGTGATGAGCGGCAGCAGTGACTCGCCGTCGATTCCGCCTGGCGGTTCCATGCCGAAGGCGTCAAGCACCGTCGCAAAGATGTCTACGTGCTGACACACCTCGCCGCGGCTCGAACCGGCGCCAATGCCTCCCGGGTGCCGGATGAACATCGGGCAGCGCACGTTCTGGTCATAGAGTCGTCCAAGCTGGCTGCCCGGCTTGCCCTGAAGGTCGTGGTCGCCGAGGCCATGGCCGTGATCGGTCAGCCAGATCACCAGCGTGTCGTCGGCCAGGCCCAGTGCATCCAGCTTCTCGAACAGGTGGCCAAGCCAACGGTCAGTGTAGGTACAGAGTGCCGCGTATGACGCTCGGACGTGAGCTCGTTCTTCGTCGGTCATATACGTTCCACGCCCGTAGGCCGGGTAAATCAGCCAGTCGCCATCAAAGTCCGGCGATTCGTACCGTGCCTGATCCGCCGGCGGCGCATCGAACGGTTCGTGCGGATCCCACATGTCGATGTAGAGGTAGAAGTCCTGGTGAGCCGCGTTGCGTTCCAGCCAGTCCATGGACTCGAGAATTGATTTGCCGGCCATCCATTCGGCCTCGTGACGCCGGTCCAGCACGTTTTGCAGATAGGCGCGCACGCCGCGGTGATTCTTGTGCTTATGCGGAGCGCACGGTAGCCAGAGTTGCCCGGGATCGGTGCGCCAACTATCGCCATGCTGGCCACGCACTCGTTCCCAGCCCATGAAGCCTCGCTGGAAGTTGTACCCGGCGGCCGTAAGTCCCGGCGTATCGTGAATCAACATGGTCGCGTGGCCGGCTGAATTCAGGATTTCGGCGAGCGTCAGGTCTTCTCGCTCCAGCGGCTGCCAGGGTCGCGTGGGAAACCCGAAACGGCCGGTCCAGAGGTCGTAGCGGGTGGGGATGGTCGGGTAGGAGCCGGCATAGAAACGGTCGAACCGCACGGACTGGCGGGCGAGATCGTCCAGGTTCGGCGTATGGATGCGCCCGTGCCCAGTGCCCGGATTGACCCACGGTGCTTCCAGCCCGTAGGCCCCGACGTGGTCGCGTCGAAACGTGTCGTTCATGATCGTAATCACGTTCATTGCGACCTCTCCTCCTGGCCACGAATGGCCTCGCGGCGCGGGGTGGTGTGCAGGTAGACCAAGCGCTTACTTCTTTGCGCCGGATTCCTGGTCGGCGACTTTGGCTTGATATTGCTCCTGCAGTTTCATCAAGTCTTCGTGGGTGGCGGTCTTCCCACCGCCGCCGGCCCTTGCACCCCGGACTTCATTGATCGGCCGGTCGCCGCTGATCTTGTAGTCAAAGTCACCGCCGCAGCCCGCGAGGAGCGCGCCGGCCAGCGCGGCCAGAAGCGATACACGTCCAATCAGGGCGCCACTGCGGCTTGGCTTTCCGTTCCCAAACATGGCCGCCTGCCCCCCATTCGCTCTACTTCTTGCCGGCCTCCGCCTCAAGCTTAGCTTTGTACTGCTCCTGGATGCTCATCAGGTTCTCGTGCGACGTCGTCGATGCGCCGCTGAATTGACCGGTATTGGCGCGAGTCTCTCCCTGAATACGGTCGCCGCTGGTCTTGTACTCGAAGTCGCCACCGCAAGCTGCGAGGAGCACGGCCGCCAACGCGACCAAGACTGTCCGCAGAAGCGAGCGTATCCGCGAGCCTCGGACCATCCCACGTAACCGCATGTCCACTGGGTCTCCTCCGGACTATTTCTTGCCGGCCTCGGCTTCGACCTTCGCCTGGTATCGCTCCTGGAGCTTCAGCACATCCTCGTGAGAGCTCGTGGACAGGGCTCCAAACTCCCCAGTTCCCGTGCGCGTTTCGTTCGCGGGGCGCTCACCGCTGATCTTGTAATCGAAATCACCTCCACAACTCGCGGCGAGCGCGGCAATCATGGCCGCCGCAAGCATTGCCCCAACCCTACGAAGCTTGCGACTGAGGTACGTCTGCAACTGGGGCCTCGTCACAATGACACCCCCTTCCTCCTACCGCTGCCCACTCTCGGCCTTCATCTTGGCCTGGTACTGCTCCTGGATGCTCTTCATTTTCTCGTCAGACGCCGTTGACGCTCCGCCTAAGCCAGCAGCATCCGGGTTGTTGAACTCGCTGGGCCCAACGTTTTCCGCGCTCGTCCGGTCACCGCTGGTCTTGAATTCAAAATCCCCGCCGCAGCCCGCCAGCAACGAGGCGCCGACGAGCGCCAGAACTGGCATGCAACGAACCCATCGCCAAATGCGGAGCAACGTGTCTGGTTGGCGCATTACCCAACGGCCCTCCTTGTCCGTCCTACTTCTGTCCACTCTCGGCCTTCAGCTTGGCCTGGTACTTCTCCTGGATGCTCATCAAGTTTTCGTGAGAGGTTGTCGAGGCGCCATCCCAGTCGGCGACTCCGGCGCGGTTCTCGCCGTCGATCCGATCGCCGCTGGTCTTGTATTCGAAGTCGCCGCCACATGCCGTCAGCAGGGCAGCGACCACTCCCGCGGCCACCGTTAGGCCTCGGCGCTTGATGGAGCAACTGACACGCATCAATCCTACCTGCGGCTCACGGCTACTCGCTCCGGCTCGATGCGAGACCGTGCCTAGACGCCCGCGAGACTCTTATCACGGTACAGCATTCGGGCGCGGTCGTGCAGACCGCGCCCGAATGCTTGTGCGCTGTATTGGCGCGGCCGACCAAACCGACTAGGCCGTTCGCCCCCAGCGCTCGATTCGTTCGTTCAACAAGTCGATGTCCTGCGCCAGGA
>DAOUIX010000076.1:0-23045 GCA_034423235.1 Chloroflexota bacterium
CGCCCAGTCCGCCCCCGTCCACACCCTTGAGCTCGACGGCTTCATCGACCCCAACGCCGCCCGCTACGTGGATCGAGCCATCAACGAAGCGGTGGAGGCCGACGCCGCCCTCCTGGTCATCCAACTCAACACCCCCGGCGGCCTGGCCCAGTCCGCTCGCGAAATCGTCAGTTCGATTCTCGAGTCGCCGCTCCCAGTCGCCGTCTTCGTCACCCCCCGCGGCGCCCAGGCCGCTTCGGCCGGCATGTTCGTCATGGCCGCCGCCGGCGTCGCCGCCATGAGCCCCGGCACCAACGTCGGTGCCGCCTCGCCCATCGACGCCACCGGCCAGGACGTCCCCGAGACCCTGGCCTCCAAGGTCCTTCAGGACACCCAGGCCTTTGCCCGCAGCATTGCCGACGCCCGCGGCCGCGACCCCGCCCCCCTCGAAGCTGCCATCACCGAGGCCCGCTCCTACTCCGCCACCGAGGCCCTTGACCTCGGTCTGGCCGACGTGCTGGCCAACGACCTCTCCGACTTGTTGCGCCAGATCAACGGAGCCTTCGTGCCCACCGCCTCCGGCGAAGTCCCGCTCAACCTCACCGACGCCGCAGTCCAGCCCGTCGACCGAACACTCCTGGAGCACTTCCTCTCGGTCGTGGCCACCCCCAACCTCGCCTTCATCCTCCTCACCGTCGGCGGCATCGCCCTCCTCATCGAGCTGTCCAACCCCGGCCTGGTGGTCCCGGGCGTCACCGGCGCCATCGCGCTGGGTCTGGGCTTCGTCGGGCTGGGCCAACTCCCCGTCAACTGGCTCGGTGTGGCGCTTCTCCTCATCGCCCTGGGCTTGCTTTTCCTTGAGTTCCAGGAACCCGGGGCCGGCGTCTATGGCGCGGGCGCCGGGGTCTCGTTCATCGTCGCGGCCATCCTGCTGGCCGGCGGCGCCCTGCGGCCCGTCGAGCTGGACTTCCCAGGCGCCGAGACCTTCACCGTCAGCGTCTGGGTTCTGGCCGCCATGGGCGCCATCCTCGCCGCCCTCACCGCCACGCTCATCGTTATGGCCAAGACCGGCAAGCCCACTCCCTACCGTAGCCCGTTCGAGCATGACGCCCTCGTCGGCCGCCGCGCCGTTGTAACGGGCCGGCTAGCCCCCGACGGCGAAGTCCAGCTGCTCGGCGAGTACTGGCACGCCCGCCTCGCCGACGAGGACGCCGCCGCCGCCATCGAGGAGGGTTACGCTGTAGAGGTAACCGCCGTGGACGGCACGACGCTGATGGTCAGACCCGCGGACGACGAACCCACTCCGGACCAACCGGGGGCAACGCAGCCCCCGCCGAGCGCGTAGCCAGGGAGGCAGCAATGGCAATCATCAACTTCATCCGCGACTACGAGCGCCTGGCCAGATTCCGATTCGGGCGCTTCGAAGGCATGCTCGGCCCCGGTATCGTCTTTGCCGTTCCGATCGTCCACCAGATCACGCGCCTCGACACCCGTACCGAGGTCCTGGACATCCCCCGCCAGACCAACATCACGCGGGACAACGCGCCGATCGAGATCGACTTCCTGGTCTACATGCGCGTGGACATCAATCAAGCCGAACGAGCCGTGCTGGAAGTCGAGAACTACCACCAGGCCGTCGTCGGCCTCGCCACCACCACCCTCCGCGCGGTCATCGGCGACATCGCCCTGGACGACGTGCTCTCCCAGCGCGAACGCATCAACGAGTCCATCCGCTCCAAGCTCGACGCCGAAACCGAGCGCTGGGGCATCAAGGTCACCAACGTCGAGATCCGCGAAATCGATCCGCCTCGCGAAATCCAGGACGCCATGAACCGCCAGATGTCCGCCGAGCGCGTCCGCCGCTCCGTCATTCTTGAAGCGGAGGGCACCCGCCAGTCGGACATCACCGTGGCTGAGGGCCAGAAGCAGGCGGCCATCCTCCAGGCCGAAGGCAGCCGCCAGGCCGAGATCCTGCAGGCCGAAGGCGACAAGCAGGCCGCCGTGCTGCGCGCCGAAGGTTTCGCCGACGCCCTGCAGCGCATCTTCGACACCGCCAAAGGTATCGACGACAACACCATGCGCCTGCAATACCTCGATACGCTTAAGTCACTCGGCGCCAGCCCGGCCTCCAAGTTCATCTTCCCGCTCGAGTTCACCCAGATGCTCGGCAACCTCGCCGGCCGTCGCGACTTCGATGACTGAGGACTAGGAGGTCTCCGAAGCGCCAATCCTTGAATCAGCCGGGGTGTCCAACCGCCGCGTCATGATGATCTCCCCAAAATGCCGCCGCACCAGGTTGAACACCCACTGCAACCGCCGCGGATCCGCCACAAACCCATGCCGCCGAAACAGCGCCTGCGCAGCCTCGTTGTCGGCTTCCACCCGCAGCGTCACCTGGTGATAACCGCGCGACTTAGCCAGCTCGATCACATGATCCAGCAGCGCTGAACCATGCCCACGGCGACGAGCCGGAGGCGAGATCGCCAGCGCACTGATATAGGCCTCACGCGAATGCAGCCAGTGCGGCGGCAGCGGCGGAATATGAAACGCCACCCACAGCGCCCGCCACGGCCCCAATACCCGCGCCATCGCCAGGAAAGCCTTCAGCCCCGTAATCGGCGTCGACCCGTTATCCCAGCGAACCAACACCAGTCCCTCGCACACGCCTTCGCGCTCGGCCAGCCACGCATTCGGCATCGACCCAAAGGCTCGCAAGCCATGTCCCACAGCCCGCGCCGCTTGCCGGTCCCGCTCCCCAAACACACGCGTGAAGGTCTGCGGGAAGGCGTCCAACATCAGCCTTCCCACAACCTCGGCGTCAGACTCCGATGTACTCGCCGGCCGCAGGGTCCGCATACATCAACCGCTGGCTGGTACTCAAGGCGGCGGCCTCATTCTAGGTTCCGGCTTCAACCGCCCTCTTACGGCGAGCGCTCGTCGAGCACCTCGAACCCAAACACCGAAGCCGTCCGCATGGTGAAGTGGAGTGAAACTGCCCGATCCAGGGGCGGCTGACCGCCGCCGCTCCATCTCACGGTGGCATCCAGCTGATCACCAGTGATCGGCTCACAGTCGGCTAGGCCCAGCCCCAGCAACTCCAACCAGTTCTCATCCGTCACACCAACCCGCAAGCTCCCACCCGGCTGAACCCGGCAGTTCACCCGCAGCCCGCCGCCTGCCAGCCGCACCGGCGGCGTCCAGAACTCGCCTTCCGTCGCGGCGTGCACGCCCGCCAGCCGCCCGCGCGTCCAGGTGCACCAGCACATCCCGCTGTCGGCCAGGTTCGCCGGGAACTTGTGCGGATAGCTATACCCGGCGTACGGCAGCCCAATCCGATCCCCCGGCAGCGGCACCAGCCCGATACCCACAAACATGCAGCCGCCGTCGACGCCCTCCGGCGATCCGACCGGCAACACTGGATTCCCTGGAGTCCAGTTCCACGCAACCCCGTCAACGCTAGTCGCCATCCCGATCGTCGTCTGGTCCGTTGCCCGGTCGTAGAGCGTCGGGAACATCAGGTGCGTCGTGGGATCGCCCGGATAGCGCGTCTTTCCGTTGGTGTACAGGTCCGTCTGCTCGGGGTTGATTGGCGACGCCGTCAGCACGTCCTGCGGCAGCGGCCAGCGGCTGAAGTCGGTGGTTTCGGCCCGCGTGATTGTGCGGCGCCCCCACGACCATCCGCGCCCGTACCAGACGTACTGCATCCGCAGCGCGTCCCACTCAACAACTTGCAGCGTGTCGCTGCTGAACACCACCGCGGGCTCGTCCTGGACCGTCCAATTCAGCCCGTCCGGTGAAGTACCCACGTACATCGCCCGCACGTGGCTATCGTCGGTGGTCCGCGGGTCTATCGCATCGGGACGCTCACGCCGAGCGACCTCGACGACTTCGGGCGTTGCGTCTCCGTACCAGAACATCTTGTAGCGAGCCTCAGGTTCCGCGTCCGGGTCAATGAAAGGGCTTGCCCCATGTAATCCCATTGGCCCCACGGTTTCCCGGCCAAGCGAGATGTTGGTCTCAGTAGATCCATCCCACGACCCGATCCCCAGCTTGGGCTTTGTCCAATTGAACCCGTCGTCCGACTCGGCGTAGCAGAGCAGGCCAGCAAATACCGGATTCGGCCAGGCCAACTTCGGGCCGATCTCCGGATCCCAATGGTCCGGCGGAACCGCCTCGTACCAGAGCCGGTACCGGCCTTCCTCGTACATCACCTTTGGCCACCACACCAGCTTTTCCCACGGCTCCGTGGCCTGCAGCACCGCCTCGGTGCGCGTCCCAGGTTCCGCCCGCAATTCAACCCCTCGCGGCACGGCCGGAAAGTCGGCATGGAGAGACGTTGGATTGGTCAGCCCCCAGGCGCCCTGCGGGCGCCCCTGGCGATCCACCCAGCGCGCTCGCCCCGGATGGATGAATCGGTAGTCAACGAACGGGTGATAGCCGGCGGCCACCGGCAGCGGCGTCACCAGGCCGGGGTACAGGTTGTCAATGCTCATGCCGGCGACTCTCAGTGGGGAATCTTAGTTGTCGAACTATATACCGGCACCAACCTGCGGCGTGCTATACACCATCGGCTGCTTTCGCCGGACGCTCCGATGGCACGAACCCTTCCCGCCAACCGCATTTACGATGAACTCGGCGTGCCGCGCGTTATACACGCCGGCGGACCCACCACCGCCCATGGCGGCTCGCTGATGCTGCCGGAGACCTTTGAGGCGATGGCCGAAGCCGGACGCGCCTTCGTGACTCTCGACACACTCAACCGCCGCATTGGCGAGTACATCGCCGAAGTCACCGGCGCCGAGGCCGGCATGGTGGTCGCCGGCGCGGCTGCCGGCATGGTCATCTCGATGGCGGCCTGCATGACGGGCACTGACGTCGCGGCCGTCCGGCGTATTCCCGACACAACCGGCCTCAAGGACGAACTCGTCATCCAGAAGCTCCATCGCGGCCCCTACAGCCACATGTACGGATTCACCGGCGCCCGCTTCGTCGAGGTCGGCAACGTCGTCTCCTGCTTGCCCGAGGAAATGGAAGCGGCAATCACTGACCGAACGGCCGCCGTGGCCTTCCTCTTCGCGCCCGGAAACCCTCGCGGCGGCTTGACCCTGCCGCAGGTGGCTGACATCGCCCACGTGCGAGGCGTCCCGGTCATCGTGGACGCTTCAATGACCGTCCCCCCGCGCGACAACCTCAGACGCTTCATCCGCGAAGGCGCCGACCTCGTCGCCATGAGCGGCGGGAAAGTCATTCGCGGTCCTCAGGCCACCGGGCTCCTCTACGGCCGTGCGGACCTCATCGAGGCGGCCCATCTCAACAACAGTCCCAACCACGCCATCGGCCGCCCCTCCAAGATCGCCAAGGAAGAAATGGTCGGCCTCTACGCCGCCCTCCGCAGCTACATGGACTCCGACGAGGAGGAGATGCTCCGCGAATTCCACGAACTTGTCGAGATCATCGTCGACGATGTCGGCGAACTAGACGTCGTTCGCGCCACCGTCGAGTTCGACGATGACCGCTACTTTGTCCCCACTGCGGTCATCGGTTTCGAGCCTGACTGGGAGGGGCCGGAACCCCAGGAAGTCGTCGACGCCCTCCTGGCCGGCGATCCGCCCATCGTCGTCCGCTTCGAGCCCTCGCGCGGCCTCATCGAAGCCGCATCCGCCAATTTGCAGCCCGGCGAACCCGAGATCATCGGCCAGCGGCTGCGGGAGATATTGACCGCCGCGCCGTAGCTCCCGGCACCACAGCCGACGGAATCGATCAGTGTTCCTGCGATGGCTGCCCGTCCTAGAATTGTTCGATTATGGCCACCCTCCCCAAGAGCGGCACCCGCGCGGGCTTTGAGATTGGCGCCGACTTCCAGCCGGCCGGCGGCCAGCCCCAGGCTATCGACCAACTCGTCGACGGCATCCAGGACGCCCACCGCGCCCAGACCCTGCTGGGCGTAACCGGCTCCGGCAAGACTTTCACCATCGCCAACGTCATCCAGCGCATCCAGCGCCCGGCGCTGGTGCTGGCCCATAACAAGACCCTGGCCGCCCAGTTGGCCACCGAGCTCAAGGAGTTCTTCCCCCGCAACGCCGTCGAGTACTTCGTCAGCTACTACGACTACTACCAGCCCGAGGCCTACATCCCGCGCAGCGACACCTATATCGAAAAAGAGACTGACATCAACGCCGAGATCGAGAAGCTGCGCTACTCAACCACCCGCTCCCTCTTCGAACGCCGCGACGTGATCGTCGTAGCCACAGTCTCCTGCATTTACGGCATCACCCCACCCGAGGATTACGGCGACATGAGCCTGTCGCTGGAAGTCGGCGGCGAGTACGACAGGACACGTCTGCTGCGCGTCCTGGTGGGCCTTCAGTACACCCGTACCTCGGCCAGCCTGGAGCACGGCCGTTTCCGCGTGCGGGGCGAAGTACTGGAGGTCTATCCGCCCTACGACGACTTCGTGCTGCGGTTGGAGTTCTTTGGCGATGAACTCGAGCGCGTGGTCCGCCTGGAACCGCTCACCGGCGAGATCCTTGAGGAACTCTCGAGCATCACCATCTACCCGGCGCGTTTCTATGTCACTCCAATTGAGCGATTACAGCGCGCTATCGATGCCATTGGTTTGGAGTTGGACGAGCAGCTCGCCCGACTCGAAGCTCGGGGCAAGGTTCTGGAAGCCGCGCGCCTGCGCCAGCGCACCAACTTCGACATGGAGATGCTCCGCGAAACCGGCGGCTGCACCGGCATTGAGAACTACAGCCGCCACCTCAACGCCCGCGAAGCCGGCGACCCACCGTGGGTGTTGCTGGACTACCTGCCCGAGGACTATCTGCTGGTCGTCGACGAGTCTCACGTCACGCTGCCCCAGGTTCGCGGCATGCTGGCTGGCGACCGCGCCCGCAAAGAGTCGTTGATCGAGTACGGCTTCCGCCTGCCCTCCGCCTTCGACAACCGCCCCCTCTCGTTCGAGGAATTCGAGCAGCACATCAAGACCGCCGTCTTCATGTCCGCAACGCCCGGACCATACGAGTACGAGCACAGCGAACAGATTGTCGAACAGATCGTTCGCCCCACCGGACTGGTGGATCCGGCCATCGAGGTGCGCGCCACCGAAGGCCAAATCGACGACCTCATTGCCGAGATCAACAAGCGCGTCGACGTCCACGAACGGGTGCTCGTCACCACGCTCACCAAGCGAATGGCCGAGGACCTCGCCGAATACTTGGCCGAAATCGGCGTCAAGGTGCACTACCTGCACTCGGAGATCGACACCCTGGAGCGAGTCGAAATCCTCAGCGACCTCCGCCGCGGGGTCTACGACGTGGTGGTGGGGATCAACCTGCTGCGCGAGGGCCTCGATTTGCCCGAAGTCAGCCTCGTCGCCATTCTGGACGCCGACAAAGAGGGCTTTCTGCGTTCTGAGACGTCGCTGATTCAGACCATCGGCCGCGCCGCCCGCCACCTGCACGGCCGCGTCATCATGTACGCCGACCTGGTCACGCACAGCATGAAGCGCGCCATCGACGAGACCTATCGACGACGCAGTCTGCAGGTGGTCTACAACGAGCAGCACGGCATCACGCCCGCATCCATCGTCAAGAGCCTTCGCGACCTAACCGAACGCGTCGCCCAGGAGTCCGGCCACGACGGTTTGGCCCAGGCCGCCGAAGAGTCCCCGGCCTACGATCTCGGCTTCCGTCGCACCAACGACCTCTCCCGCGTCGAACTTGCCCAGGCAATCAAGGACCTCGAACGCCAGATGCGCCTCGCCGCCGACAGCCTCGCCTTCGAAAAAGCCGCAACACTCCGCGACCAGATCAGCGAACTCCGTCGCGGCCTGGAAAAGACCAGGGCCTGATCCTGAGCGCCCTCACGTCAGTCGGTCAGCCCCGCGCCGCCGCGCTGGAGGGGGGCGGGTTGGCTTGCGCGCTCGGCCGGCAGGTCACCTTGGGAACCTCGAGCAATCGCGCTCGTAATGATGCTCTGGGTCAACGTGTCCAGCCGCATGTTTATCGCGGCGGCGTCGGCTCGCTGGCGTTCGTCCAGCTTTGCAATCTCATCCCGCAGGCGTATTTCAAGCTTTGCCGTATCGGCCCGCTGGCGTTCGTCCAGCTTCGCCATGTCGGCGGGAAGCCACGCCAAAGCGCCGCCGCCAATGACAAGCAGCGGCCCGAAGATGGCGCCTGCAATCGTCAGCAGGTCGGCAATGGTGAGCGTCAGGGTGGCAAGCCTTCCGCGACCGCCCGGACGCTTAGACAAAGGGTAGCAGCCGACCTTCTGCCGTGCGGCAATGGCTGCAGCCATCGCCGCCTAAACTCCTGGTCTATGTGAGGCATTGATGCGCGGTGTGAGATACGCACGACCCGACTACGACTGCCCGTTCTGCCGCATCGCCCGCAGCGACTTTAGCGGGCGAGTGATCGGCGGCGCCGAAGCCGACGTGCTTCGAACGCCGGACGTTACGGCCTTTGTGGGGTCACACTGGTGGCCACGAAACGAGGGGTCCGTGATTGTGATCCCCAATGCGCACTTCGAATCCATTTTCGACCTGCCGGCTGAGGCGGCGGCGCAGATTCACACCGTGGCGCAGCGCGTGGCGTTCGCCATGACCGGCGTCTACCGGTGTGAGGGCATCTCTACGCGCCAGCACAACGGACCCGGAGGCGGTCAGGAAGTCTGGCACTACCACCTGCACGTTCTGCCACGCTGGCGGAATGACCGCCTGTACGAGCGCACCCCCCAACGCTATCTCGCCCCACCGCACGAACGCGCCCAGCGTGCGGCAATGCTGCGCGCCGCTCTCAGTTCTGACCTCGCCTGAGCTTCTAAGCCGCGGCTCGCCGGTTGCCCAAATCCCTGCCCATCCCCCACACTCCGCCGGTACCCGAACCTTTCGGGCCGCAACCGCCGATCGGATCGCCGCTCATCGACTCCGTGCTCTGGCCTCTGATTCGGCTGCGCGACCGTGTGGCGCCTGCGCTGGCCTACAAGCAGTACTCCCGGCTCTGGCAGGCCAATGCTGGCAGCCAAGTCGCCTTCTGGATGCAGCAGGTCGCGCAGGGCTGGCTGGTGCTGGACCTGACCGGCTCAGAGTTCACCCTGGGGCTGCTGGCATTCTTCCGGTCCATTCCCATGCTGCTGCTGTCCCCATTGGGCGGTGTGCTGGCCGACCGCCTGGACCGGCGCCGCATGGTGTTGGTGGCCCAGGTAATCCTCGCCTTTCTGATGCTGACGATCGCGATCCTGGTGGTCACCAACCGCGTGCACGTCGTACATCTGGCCGTGTCCTCGCTGATCGTTGGCACCATGTTTGCCGTCAACGTGCCGGCCCGTACGGCGCTCGTGGCCGGCCTGGTGCCGCGCCAGCACCTTGCCAACGCAATCGGCCTGCACAGCGCCACTCTCAACTCCGCCCGCATCATTGGCCCGTCGCTGGCCGGCCAGGTCATTGCCACGGTCGGCATTGCCGGGTCCTACTTCTTCCAGGTGGGCGGCTACGTCTGGAGCAGCGTCAACATGCTGCGGGTCGTTCCCCCGCCCCGCACCCGACGGCCGCGCTCGTCTACCTGGGCGGACATGCGCGGCGGCTTCGCCTACGTGGCGCGCACGCGGATCATGCTGGCGCTGATGCTCCTCGCGCTGGGACCCTCCCTATTCGGCATGCCGCTGATGACCCTGCTTCCGGCGTTCGTGCGCAAGGACTTGGCCGGCGGCGCCGCAACCCTCGGATTCCTGATGGCGGCGCTTGGCGTCGGAGCGCTCGTTGGCTCGGCCCTGGTGGTCATGTTCTCCAGGTTTCGCGAGAAAGGCCGTGCGCTGGTGTGGGCCATCCTCTCGTACGCCGCGCTTCTCATCCTGCTCTCGTTCACCCGCTCGTTTGCCGCCGCCGCCGTGGTGGTGGCCTGCATGGGCTTCAGTCAGTCCGTCTACATGTCCGTGAACCAGATGGCCCTTCAGTTGATGGTGCCGGATGCTCTCCGGGGTCGCGTGATGGCGCTGCGAATGATGACGTTCGGCCTCTCCCCGCTCGGCCTGCTGCCGCTATCGTGGATCGCCGAAGCTCAGGGCACCCCATCCGCCATCCTGATCGGCGGTCTGGCCACCGCCATCGTAGGCATCGGCGTCCCCCTATGGGTACGCGACATCTGGCGTCTCCGCCCCGACGAAGCCGATCCGGATGGTCTTAGGGCTCCTGGAACCGCGGGCTAACCGCTCCAGCCCGCCGCTATCCAGCCCATCATGACCACCCGCCACGCCATTGTTGACTGCGGCTCTCAGCCTGCCGCCGTCCTTGCCCAACTCCGCCGCGCCCTCGCCCGCCGATTCGCCAATCGCTCCAACCCATGCGCCGGATCCGCCTAATCCACTGGAACGCCGCCGAGGCCGCCGACCGCGCCGCGCGGCTGCCCGCCGACGAGTTTCAGGTTGACCACGCCCAACTCGACACTGCCGGCCTTCGTGCGCTCCGGGCCAACCCGCCCGACACCCTGCTCATTGACCTGGGGCGTCTCCCCTCGCATGGTCGCGACGTCGGGGTATCTATGCGCCAGACCAGGGCCAAGCGCAATATGCCCCTTGTATTCGTCGGCGGCGACCCTGCCAAGGTTGAACGCGTACGCCAGTTGCTGCCCGACGCCGTCTTCGCCGACTGGGCCAACGTCCAACCCGCCCTTCTCGATGCCATGGCCAATCCACCGGCCAATCCCGTCGTGCCGGAGTCAGGCCTGGCCGGCTATTCCGGCACGCCGCTGCCCCGCAAGCTCGGCATCAAGCCCGGGTATGCCGTTGCCCTCCCCGGCGCGCCTCCCGACTTCGCGAGCATCCTCGGCGAATTACCCGAAAACGTGGTCCTCCGCCGTCGCGCCCAGGGCCGCTGTGATCTCATCGTCTGGTTCGCCAACTCACGCCGCGAACTGCGGCAGCGAGTCCAGCGCTACGGCGCCAAAGCCGGTCCCGGCGGCCTCTGGATCTGCTGGCCCAAGAAGGCTTCCGGCGTCAAGTCGGACCTCTCCGAGCGCGTCGTCCGCGAAACTGGCCTTGCCAGCGGCCTCGTCGACTACAAGATCGCGTCCATCGACCAGACTTGGTCCGGCCTCCGCTTCACCCACCGCAAGCCTCGCTGATCTCTCGGCGTCGGCCCCACCGCCGAGTCAGGCCGTGCCACCAAGATGAATTAATTCCGGAATCTCGCTCAGCCTGTCAATCGCCTCGCCACGCCAGGAACTCCGCTCCGAGTCATACGAGGCCGCCCGCTCCTCCGGCGTGTTGATCAGCACCGCCCGCATCCCAGCCCGCGCGGCTCCCGTCAATTCGTGATCACCCCCATCGCCCACGTAGATACAAGCCGCCGGTCGCACGCCCAGGCGCTCGCACGCTCGCTGATAGAGATGGGAATCTGGCTTGACCAACCCCTCCACGCAGGAGAACAGCGGCTCGTCGATCAGCTCGGCATACGGCGACAACGGCCACAGGTTCGGTACATCCGCCGAGCAGTTGCTGAGCAACGCCGTCCGCAGGCCCATCCGTCGCAAGCGTCGCAGGGTGGCTACCGCGTCTTCTCGAGGCCGCAGCGTCCGCCTCGAAAATTCCACGCGAATCTCAACCGCTCTTCGGATTCCCGCGTCGTCCGTCTGGCCCTCCAACGCCTCGCAGACGCCTCGCAGATCGGCCGCGGTTGACCCAAACGTCCCGTCAAACCGCTCTCGCCACAGATCAAACCACGCCCTGGTGAAGGCATCCGGGTCCATCCTGGCCACCGCAGCCATGGCCCGCACCGACGCCCTGAACTCCCCATCATCGACCGGCGCCGTCAACGTATTGAACAGATCAAACACCACCGCCCGAATCACCACTCGGTAGCTCCCCCTCCGTGTCGCTAAGTCATTCGATCCGCTGCGTTAAGGTGACATGCCCACGCAAGGCATCAAACTCGACTCCATCCTGGCGCACGCGCTCCGGTGCGCGAGGACTGATAGGAGCGATCCGGTGAAGGTTACTGAGGTTCGAACCACGCTCGTCGTGGTCCCCCGCGACCCGCCGATTTCCGACGCAACCGCTCTCCAAATGACGGCCGGCGGCTACTGCTTCGTCCACATCCTCACCGACGAAGGCATGGAGGGCCTGGGAATGACTGCGCCCTCGCGCGGAGTCCGGGCGGTAATTGAGCACGACCTGAAGGACATCCTGCTCGGCGCCGATCCGTTCGACATTGAGGGCCTTTGGCAGGACATGTTCTGGCGCGTGCGGGGCTTCGGCCGCAAGGGTCTGGCCTTCCAGGCAATCTCCGCTGTCGATATCGCGCTCTGGGACCTCAAGGCCAAAGCCCTGGGACTCCCGCTGTTCAAGCTGCTAGGTCCCTGTCGAGCCTCAACGCCCATCTACGGCAGCGGGGGCTGGACCTCCTACACCGAGAGCGTACTCATCGACGAACAACTCTCCTATGTCGAACGCGGAATGCGTCGCGTCAAGATGAAGGTGGGCATGGACTTCGGCACCCAGCCCGAGGCCGACATTCGCCGCGTCGCCGCGGTCCGCCGGGCGATCGGCGACGACGTCGAACTCTACATTGACGCCAACAACGGCTACACCGCCAAGCAGGCTATCGGTCTTGGCCGCCGCTTCGAGGAGTACGGGATCGGCTGGTACGAGGAGCCTGTCCTTGCCGACGACATCGACGGGCTCGCCCGCATCGCGGCGGCCCTCACGGTGCCCATCGCCACCGGCGAGCACGAATACACCAAGTACGGATTCAAGGACCTGCTCAGCCGCGGCGCCGCCGACATCGCGCAGCCGGACGTCGGCCGGGTCGGCGGCGTCACCGAGTGGCTCAAAGTCGCCCACCTCGCCGACGCCTTCAACATCCCCGTCGCCTCCCACGCCTACCAGCTCGTCCACCTCCACCTCGCCTGCGCCACCCCCAACATGCAGGTCGTCGAGTGCCTCGGCACCGTCGAGGCCGCGGACCGAGTCGTCTTCACCGAGTTCCCCGAACCCGCCGGCAACGACTGGACCCCCGACTCCACCAGGTTAGGCCTGGGACTCGAACTCGATCCCATCGCGATCGACCAGTACGCAATCGACTGAGCTGTGAGATAGAGGACGATCCGTGATTCGGCGTTTCCGCAGCCTCCGCCAACCACCGATCACCGGCGACTGCCAGAGGGCCAGTGTTACCTGGCCCTACTCCCAGCGCATCGTGCTGTCCAGCGGCTGGTGGGCCGTTCGAATCTCGTTGAACTCCTGCCAAGTCCGCACCACCGCCTCCGGCCGCGACCGGCTGCGCACCAGGAAATCCGACTCAGGCGGATAGCAGGTCAGCGTCGCTTCAGATTCGGGGCCGTCGGCAGCGGGTGCACCGTTGCCGGTAGCGCCGTTGCGAGCCATCGCCAGCGGCGGGAAGTTCGTCGGCAGGTCCGCGCTCTGGTAGCGAATGTCGATGCTCCAGCGAATCACGTCGCTGCGGTTGGGCGTCGAGCGGTGCGGCGTCCGGTTCGTAAGCAGCACTACCCCGCCGCGGTCCACCGGCGTGGCCACCACGCGCTCGCCCGGCAGATCCTCTTCCCGAATCTCAAGGTACGCGCGCCGGCCTTCTTCGCCTGGTTCCAGCTGCGTGTGCCGAACAACGCCGCCCCTGTGTACGCCGGGCATCACCTCCAGGCACCCGCGCTCGACCGTCGCGTCCACGAAGGGCACCCACACCGTCAGGATTAATTCGTTGTCGCAGACCGGCTCGAAGTAACCGGAGTCCTGGTGCCAGGGCACTTCGCCGTGCCAGTGGCCCGGCAGCTTGGGTCGCAGCCGGTAGACCGCGGATCCAATGATCTCGGGTCCAACCACCGACTCGGCCAGGTCCAGCAACTCCTCGTTCGAGACCAGCGCGAAGATCCCATGGCCCTGCAATTGACCGTAGATCACCGACCAGTACAGGTCCTCGTACTCCTGGTGAATCTTCCAGAGGCGCGTCTCAAAGGGTTCGTCGGCGTACGTGTGGCTCAGTTTTCCGTCCGCCACCGCCGCCTCGGCGTGCAGATCGACAGACTCCGTAATCTCGTCGATTGCCGGCTGGATTCCCACTGGGTCCAGCGCGTTGGGAACCACCAGATACCCTTCGCGCCTGAAAAACTCCAACTGCTCGCTATCTAGACGCATACCTGGGTCCGGCTCTCGTAGGTGCCTACGTCACGATTCTCGCCCGTTCGGGCGCCGCTGTCACGCATCCGTGGCGCTACAGCGGACCGCTCACTGGCCGCCGAAACATCGCCGCCGCCACCCGCGGCGGCCACCACGACACGTCAATCAGCCAGCGCACGAGTGCGGGTGTTGCCGGATGCCCCTGACGTCCACGCCGCTCGAGTTCGCCCGGCCAAACTTCCGTGTACAGCGCATAGGTAGCCGCCACCAGCGGCGGCCGGATCAGCTTGATCGCAATCCACACTTGCGCCGCCAGCGTCGCCGTAAACACCTCCAGCGCCGGTCTACTCAACGTCAGGTAGAACCCCATGAATACCGCCGCCAGCGGCACCGCGATCGGCCCAGCCGTAATCACGAACGTGGCGAACACCGGACCGAATTGCCGCCCGCTGACCCGCCACGATTCCAACGCCGCCAGCGAACCCGGCACGTTCCCGTGCACCGCGATAAACGGCGCCAGTAGCGTCCGCGTGTGCACATAGACTCCGGTTCCTCCGATCACCACGATCCACAAGACCGAGACCGCAGCACCCAGGAACGACTCGGCAAACGCCGTCCGCTGGAAGCTGATGAACCCCAGCGTCAGGATTCCCACCGGAATCCAGAAGATCACCGTCGTGTGAAGATTGGTCCAGATGTACCTGGGCAACCAGCGCGTGCCGTCATCCAGGTGCCGCCACAGTCCCAGCCGCCGGCCCTCGTGCGCCGCCGCCACGGCCTTCATAAACATCACCGGCGCAACCGTGCCTGACAGCAGGTTGAGCAGGGTCGTGCCCGCTGTCCGCCCGAACCCCTCCGGCAGGTCGACGGCGGTTATCCAGATCACCCCGGCCGCGGGAAGCGAAAAGAGCACCATGATCGCCAGGATCACGAACGGCGTGACCCGCAGCGTCGCCAATCCTCGAGCCGCGTAGCGTGTCCCCGCGCCCCAGGAGGCGCGCATTACGGTGCGTGCTGGGTCGGGGTCGTTGCGTACATGCCGGTTAGCCCTGCTCCTGACTCAGTTTGTACCGAAACTAACTCTACGCCCTCCGCGCGCATGCCAGAATGATCGCCCCGTCTTCCCGGCGTCCGCACATGCAGGAACTCGCGCGCATCCAGATCGATGCCTCGCCTGAGGCCGTCTTCAACCTCCTCGCCGACAACACGCGCCGTGGCGAATGGGCGGAAGGTATGGAGACGTTTGACTACACCTCCGACTTCGATCCGGACGACCCCGTCGGCACCACCTTCACCCAGCGCATCCGCGAAGGCGGTCGGATCACCGAGTACCACGGTGAGATCACTACTTACGACCCTCCTAAGGCCTGGGGCTCGCAGGTGTCCGGCGGCTCCTACTCGATGGTCGTCGAGTACCACCTCACCCCGGCCAACGGCGGTACCCAGGTCGTCAACGTGTGCGACGTGAGCTCGTCCTCCTGGTTCTTCCGCGTCATGGGCGTTCTCTTCGGCTGGTTCACCAGGTACCTCGGCCGCAAGCAACTGCGCAAGCTCAAGGAACTCGTCGAAGCGGCCTGACCCCGCCGCCCACCGCGGCCGCTCGCTAGGCGAGCGGCGCGGTGGCAAAGACGACGTGGAACGGCACGCAGTAAATCACGACGGTCTTGTATTCACTCACGTCCGTCCCGGCCGGAACCTCATAGTTCTGGTTGCCGACGTTCCCCTTCAGCGGTCCCAGGTCCAGGTACTCGCCCAGGTTCTCGCTGCTGGTGATTCCCTCGGCCTTCGAGATCAGCACGCTCAGCGCCGGACCGTTAGTCACCATGAAGTCCTCGAACCGCAGGATGTGACTGCCATCCGGTCCGCGGAACATCGTGGCCGAGCCGGATCCCCGGTGGAAGTCGTCGGCGTCCATGAACATGCCCATGGCCACCGCCGCCGGTCCCGTTTCGGGCATTGGCGTTGGTTCCGGAGTTGCAGTCGCCGTTGCTGCGGCTGTCGCCGTCGCAGCCGGCGTCGCCGCCGGCATTGCGGCCACGGCCACGCCCGCCAGGCCGGCCGGCATGGGCTCGTCCATCATCGTGTCCGGCATCTTCGCGGCCACGTCCATCACCCGCTCCTGGACCTGCTCACGATCCGCCGGACTTAGGGACTCGATGGTCGCGCTGCTCGGCATGGCCGCGTCGAACTTGGCCTTCAGCTCCTGCTGCTCTTCAGCCGGCATGCTGGCCATGGCGGCCGACTCCGGCATCTCGAACGGGAAGGCCTCGTCCACAACGTTGGTGACGAACAGCGGCGACACCAGCCACCAGCCCACCGCAATCGCCACGATGGCTCCCACGCCGCCGCCAGCCAATATGATTCGCCCTCGCATCGACATGTCAGCGCCCTCCTGCCCTCCGGCCTGTGGCTGAACTCGTCATTGAAGCACCACAGACGGCAACGCTCACTCCATTAATCTACTCTGCGCCGCCTGCTGACGTGATTTCCCCTACAAGTCGCAGACGATGTCGCGGGTTGTACGCCCGCGGATCGCAGCGTCGACAACTCACCCGTCGCCGGCCATAGCGTCGCAGGCGAGTCACTTCATGACCGGCCGGACAGCGGTACAGCCACTTGCCGCGCACCTCGAGTTGCACCGTCGGACAAGCCCGCGGACGTGCACCGATCGACCGCATTCGCTCGAGAAACCACGGCCCGTGCGGCGGCTCGTCCGGCGCGTTGATGAACTGCTCTACGTGCACAAGCTCATGCACCAGCACCTCATCGCGCAGGTTGAATCGTGATCCCTCCACCGGCCGATCGCCGGCCGGTCCGTCCAGCAGACGGGCGATTCGCACGTCGAAGGCCGATTTCTCCGCGTCTGTCCGCACCGATCCAAGCTGTCGCACGGCGGCCGACGGTAGAAACGTGACGTTCGCCAGCGGCAGCTTCCCGCCAAACACCTGGCGGTTGAACACCTCCGCCCGAGCCTTCAGTTCAGCCATGAAGCTGGCATCGGCACTGTGCAGGCGTCGTGGCGTCGGGAAGCGATTCACCTGACGCAGCCGGCTTCCAATTCCGTCGCTAGCTCCTCGTGTCCGCCCTCCCGCGCGTAATCGGCCGCCGATTTCCCGTCGTCCGACCGCAGCTCTGCGTCCGCGCCGCGCGCCAGCAAGGCATCGACACTCGCGCTGTCACCCAAGTGCGCCGAGGTGTGCAGAGGCGTATTCCCACGCTCCTGGTGGTTATTCGCGTCCGCCCCCGCCTCCAACAGCAACCGAACGCAAGCCGTCCGTGTCTCGGCATTCGGTCCTGCGACGGCGGCATTCAACGGCTGATTGCGCAGCGCGTTCGTGCTCACCGCCGCCAAATCGGCGCCGCGATCCAGCAGCAACCGCGTCGTCTCCGGCTGCCCCGCCCACGGCGCCAGGTGCAGCAGCGTCCACCCGTCAGGCGAATAGGCCGTCAGCAGTTCTGGATTGTCGTCCAACCGCGCCGCCAGCTGATCCGCATCGCCCACGATCGCCGCCTCAAACGCATCCAGCTCCGGCCCAGCCGCCAGCAACACGTCCACAACCGCGTGCTGTCCGCCAAAGAAGGCCATCTGAATCGGCGAAAGTCCCTGCGCGTTTCGCGCGCGAACGGCCCCGGGGTCCTTCGCGATCAGCGTCTCCACCGCCGCAACGTCGCCCGACTGCACCAGGTCAAAGATGTCGTTGGACATTCGGCGCTCGCTTGGCGGCTACTCCCGCGGCCCGTTCGCGACCCAGCCGCCGTCAACCGTCAGGATGTGCCCGGTCACGAAGCTCGCTTCGTCCGACAGCAGGAAGATCGCCGCGGGCGCAATCTCCTCGGGCGCGGCTAGGCGCTTGAAGGGCACGTGCTCAATCAAGCGGTCCATTTCAACGCTGTCGCGCTCCTTGCCGGCATTGAACAGCGGCGTGTCGGTATAGCCCGGCGCCAACGCGTTCGCGCGGACGCCGTGCTCCGCCAGTTCCAGGGCCAGCACCTGCGTCAGCATCACCACCGACGCCTTGGATGTGCAATACGCCGCTCGCTGCTTCACCGCCCGCTGCCCGTACATCGAGGCCACGGTCACGATAGAGCCGCTGCCCGTCGTCACCATGTGTCGCCCCGCGGCCTGCGCGCCAAAGAAAACCGCGTCCACGTTCACGTCCATCACGCGCCGCCAGTCAGCCCGCGTTTGCTCCAGCGCAAACTGGCCGGAACCCGTACCCGCGCTGCCCACCCAGCCGTCCAGTGAGCCAAGCTCGTTGACTGCCAGTTCGACCAATGCTTCCTGGTCGTCGTCCGTCGTGACGTCAACGATTCGCGTGACCACCCGCCGCCCCAGGTCCTGGATTGCGGCCGCCGTCTCCGCCAGCCCCTCGGCGTTGATGTCTCCCAGTGCCAGGTCGGCCCCTTCGGCCGCCGCCGCCAGCGCGCAGGCCCGCCCAATCCCCGAGGCGCCCCCAGTGATTCCGATGACGCGATTCGCGAGCCGCATGCTCGGATCCCCATCTACTCAGTGCCTGCCATCCGCCGCTCAGCCTAAGGCACGCGCCGTCGCCAGCCCCCTGGGTGTGGCCTTTCGCACGACACGCCCGCGACCTCACCCCTAAGCTGAGGCCAACGACCACGACGCGGATGCACGGAATGAAGGGCCCACAACTGACCCGCCGGCGCGCGCTTGCCCTGGCCGCCATGGCCGGAGTTCTTGCCTCCTGTGATCTGGAGCCCGCAGAGCAGTCGGAAGCAGAAGCCGCCGAGGACGACCTCGCCACCCGCATGTTCAAGAGCCTCCGATCAACAACCAGCCTCGATGAACTCAACGCGGCCATCGAAGAAATCGGCTCCAGCGGCGACCAGCGCTTCGTCTCGGTCCTGATCGAGGTCCTCCGCGCCCAGGAAATCGGCATCCTGCCCGGCGAAGGGGCCTCGGCCATTCGGGCCTTGAGCCAGCTCACCGGCCTCCCCGAACAACCCTGGCCCGACTGGGTGACCTGGTACGCCACCACCGACCTCGAACCCCCGCCCGGATTCCGAACCTGGAAAGGCCGCATCTACAGCCGCATCGACGAAGAGTTCCCGTCCTTCTTCCGCGAGGACGCGCCGTCCACAATCCGCGTGGAAGAGGTCGTCTGGGGCGGCGTTGCCCTCGACGGCATCCCGGCCCTCGTCAACGCCCGCATGCTGCCCGCCGCTGACGCCGACTACATCACGCCCACCGAACTGGTCTTCGGCGTCGAGATCAACGGCGACGCCCGCGCCTACCCGCTCCGCATCCTCGACTGGCACGAGATGGCCAACGACGTCGTCGGCGGCGTCCCCGTGGCCCTGGCCTACTGCACCCTCTGCGGCGCCGGCGTGCTGTTCGACACCCGCGTCGGCGACGCCACCTACGAGTTCGGCTCGTCCGGCTTCCTCATGCGCAGCAACAAGCTCATGTACGACCGCACCACCTACACGCTCTGGAATCAGCTCACCGGTGAGCCGGTCCTCGGCAGGCTGGCCGACGGCACCATCGAGCTCAAGCGCCTGCCGGTCGTGGTAACCCGCTGGCAGGCCTGGCTCGATCGCCACCCCGTCACCCAGGTGCTAAGCCTCGAGACCGGCCACCTGCGCGACTACACCCCGGGCAACCCCTACGGCAGCTACTTCGCCAGCCCCGAGACCATGTTCCCCGCCGGCGATCCCGCCCAGCGCCTGCCCGACAAAGCCCGCATTTACGCGCTCCACATCGACGGCCAGCCCCACGCCCTCGCCACCGCCGACGTGGTCCGGGAGCGCGTCGTCAACGACAGCGTTGGCGACACGCCCGTCGTCGTCATCGCCGGCGGCCCCGACCTCAAGGGGGTCGGCATCGACCGCAGGGCCGGTCCGGTCGTCTGGGACGCCGGCGCCGAAATCCGCGCCTATCAACGCGGCGACCAGACCTTCCAGCCCACCGAAGGCGTTGAGCAGGTGCGCGATGCACAGGGACGCCTCTGGCAAATCACCGAAGATGCCTTGATAGGTCCTGACGGCCAAACGCTCGACCGCCTCGGCGGCCACCTCGCCTACTGGTTCGGCTGGGTCAGCTACTTCCCGCGAACCACGCTCTACGGCGAATAGGGCAACGACGGCTCCGGCTACACTCCGCCCACCCGAGATCTGGAACTCGCTTAGTGGCTGTCACCACCCAGGCCGCGCGTGGCGCCACCATTCGCCGGGTCACCTCCGGCCCCGCCAGCCACTTCTTCGGCTACTACGACATGCCCTCCTGGGACGCCTCGGGCCGCTACCTGCTAACCCAGCGCGTGAGCCTCGACGTCGAGATCCCCTCGGCCGACGACGCGGCCACCATAGGAACCGTAGACCTTGAGGACGCCTGCCGCTTCCGCCCCGTGGCGACCACCCGCTCCTGGTCCTGGCAGCAGGGCGCCATGCTCCACTGGCTCCCGAAACACGGCCCGACCACCATCGTCTACAACGACAGCGATGGTGATCGCTACCTGGCCCGCGTCACCGACATCGAGTCCGGAACATCCCGCCTTCTCGACCGTCCGATCGCCGCCGTCAGCCACGACCAGCGCCGCGCCCTCAGCCTTAACTTCGCCCGCCTGCGCGTCCGACCCGAGGTCGGCTACCCCGGCCTACCCGACCCCTGGGAAGGCATCGACCATCCCGAAGACGACGGCATTTACCTCGTTGATATGTACAGCGGCGCGGCCGAACTAGCAGCCTCTCTTGCCGTAATCGCGGCAATTCACCCCCACCCCTCCATGCACGGAGCCATCAACTGGGTCAACCACCTCATCTTCAGCCCCGACGATGCCCACGCCATGTTCGTCCACCGCTGGTGGCCACCCGGCGCGTCCCGCTTTCGCACCCGCTTCATGCTGCTGCGCATCCACGACGGCTCAATCCGCGAGATCTGGCCCACCCGCGCCTCCCACATGTGCTGGCGCTCACCCACCGAGATTCTCTTCTCGGCGATTCCCGCGGACGTACCGGACGACCCGGAATCCCCGTCGGGACAGATGGGCTTCTGGCTGATGGACCTGGACTCGGGAGGTGCCCGCGAAGTCGGCCACTCCGTCCTCCCGCCCGACGGCCATTGCAGCTACCGTCCCGGCGGCCGCTTTGTGCTCATGGACACCCAACCGGATTCCAGCGGCCTGCGCCGCCTGCTGGTCTTCGACGATGACACCGAGCGCGTCCTGGAACTCGGCCGCTTCCACTCCCCGCCGCGCTACGCTGGCCCGGTGCGTTGCGACCTGCATCCCCGCTGGAGCCGCGACGGCCGGCAGGTCTGTATCGACTCCGTCCACGAAGGAAGCCGCCAGATGTACGTGATCGACGCCGCCGAGGCGCTGAACGCCTGGATCGAAGGGGCCTGAGCCATGCCAACACGTCCTGGCCGAGACGTCTTGATGGAAGCCCTCGAAGCCGAGGGCGTCCAGTACATCTTCGGCAACCCCGGCACCACCGAGGGCGCCATCATGCACGCCCTCGAGGACCATCCCGATCTCGAGTACATCCTGGTCGCCCAGGAAGGCGTGGCTGTGGGCATGGCCGATGGATACGCCCGCGAAAGCGGCCGCCCGGGCTTCGTAAACCTGCACATCGAAACCGGGCTGTCCAACGGCCTCAGCCTCATGTGCAACGCCTACGCCGGCGGCACGCCCATGGTCGTCACCGCAGCCAACAGCTCCATCGGCAAGGTGGCCGAAGGCCGCACCGACCTCGTTGACCTCGCCCGCCCCTTCAGCAAATGGGGCGCGGAAGTCACCAATGCCGATCAGATTCCCGCAGTCATGCACCGGGCCTTCCGCGAAGCCAAGACGCCCCCCACCGGCCCCACCTTCATCTCGTTCGCCCAGAACGCCCTGGACGAAATGACCGATGTCCCCGTCGCCCCCTCCGGCGACCTCAGCACCGTGCTCAGTCCTGACCCGCAGGCGATCCAGGCCGCCGCCGAGCTACTGGCCTCGGCCGAACGCCCCGCCCTGCTCGTTGGCGATCGCGTCGCCCAATACGGCGCGGTTGACCAGATGGTCCGGGTCGCTGAACTCCTGGGCACCCCCGTCTACGGCGCGTCATATCCGACGATGATGTTCCCCACCTCGCATCCCCAGTGGATGCACCAGCTTCCGCCCTACGTCGGGCTATATCGGGAAGCGTTTGCCGAAACCGACGTCCTGCTGGCCGTCGGCGCCCGCGTCTTCCACGACTTCTTCGCCCCCGCCACCGGCATCCTGGCCGACGACGCGCGACTGGTTCACCTTGACATAAATCAGGA
Organism: Chloroflexota bacterium; assembly: GCA_034423235.1. Taxonomy (GTDB): domain Bacteria; phylum Chloroflexota; class UBA11872; order UBA11872; family UBA11872; genus UBA11872. The sequence continues at coordinate 22,370 of DAOUIX010000076.1, forward strand.
TGCCATCGGTCGGGTCGAGCCGACCGACGTCGGCATCTGGACCGATCTGGGCATCGGCCTGGATGAGCTCTACGCCGCCGTCAGCGAGCTCCAGTCGCCCGCCCAGGCCGAAGCCGCTCGTAGTCGAGCCGCAAGCCTGTCCTCCGGTTATCCCGGCCGCCGCGCCTCGCCGCCGGAGTCGGACGACGCCCGCCCCATGCCCTCAACCGCCATGATGGCGGCCCTGTCGGAGGGGCTGCCCGCCGAGGTCATCGTCGTCGACGACAGCATCTCCTGCCGCCCGGACCTCCACGCCGCCGTCACCTTTGACCATCAACGCCGCGTCCAGGCCGAACGCGCCGGCGGCGCCATCGGGTGGGGCATGGGCGGAGCCCTTGGCGTGGCCCTCGCCGCACCCGATCAGCGCGTCGTCGCCGTTATCGGCGACGGCAGCGCCATGCTCACCGTCCAGGCCCTCTGGACCGCCGCCGCCTACCGGATCCCGGTCGTCTTCTGCATCTGCAACAACGCCGGCTACCGCGTCCTCAAGCTCAACTTGCGCCGTTGGTTCGCCGATGTCCTCCACGAACCCGACCGTGCCAGCCAGTACCTCGGCATGGACCTCAACCAACCCTTCGACCTCGCCGCCATCGCCCAGGCCATGAACGTCCCCGCCGAACGCATCGAAGACCCAACC
>DAOUIX010000077.1:0-10332 GCA_034423235.1 Chloroflexota bacterium
AACTGCGGCTGACGGGCCGCCTGCGCTTCGAGCGCATTCACCTGGACACCGATCGACTTGCCGAAATCGTCCATGCGGCCTTCCAGCCGCTGCACGTGCGCGTGACCCTGCAACTGGCCGGCGACCGGCGCCGCACCGCCGCCGCCCGCTACGGAACCAACGTGCGCGCCATTGAGCGCGACGTGCTGGCGCAGCTGATCAAGGAGTCGCCGCACGCCGACGAGTCCGAAGCGCTGACCGCCGCCGCGTTGGACCTCAAGGCCGCCGCCCTCGAAGGCCAGTCGCCCGAGGTCCTGGCGCAACACCTGGAACGGCGGCTGGGCTGACGTGTTCGTCCACGAGGTCGCGCTCCGCAACGTCAAGAGCTTCGTCGAGGCCACGGTCCGCTTCCAGCCCGGCCTCACCGCCATCGTCGGCCCCAACGGCGCCGGCAAGACCACCCTGCTGGAAGCCATCGGCTACGGCCTCTTCGGCTTCATGCCGCATCGTCCGCAAGTGCGCTTCATGCGCCACGGCACCACGGAGGCCGCCGTGCAGGTGGAGTTCACCTCGCCGCGTGACGGCCGCGTCTACCGCGTGGAACGCACCATGCGCCGCGCCCGCTCGCGGGCCACCGGGGCCCTGGCCGAAAACGCCACGACCACGGTCTCGCTCTTCGACGTCGAGCTGAACCGCTCCATCGACCAGCCGGCCGTCGAGCTCGAGGCCTGGCTGGCCGGCCAGCTGGGCGTGGAAGGCCTCAGCAGTCCGGCCGACGTCTTCGAACACGTCGTCGGCGTGCCCCAGGGGCGCCTCACCGCCGATTTCCTGGACTCGCCCCGCCTGCGCAAGGCCCGTTTCGACCCCATCCTGCGCACCGCCGAATACCAGCAGGCCGCCGATCTGCTGCGCCGCCTCACGCAGCACTACGCCCAGGGCCGCCACGAGCTGCAGGTTAAGGCCTCCCACCTGCAAGGCCGCCTGGCCGCCGAACCGGAACTCCTCTCGCGCCTGTCCGCAGCCCAACAGGCGCTGGAACAGACCCGCGCAGAGCAAGAGCAGGCGGCGGTGGAACTGGACGCGGCCAGCAAGAACCTGGCCGCGCAGGACGCGCACCGCGAGGCCTTTGAAGCGGCAGAGCGAGCACATGCGGCAGCCGCTGCACATGCCAGCCAGGCTGCCGGCCAAGTGGAGCGCGCTGTCGCGGCCGAACTGGAGGCCCGCCGCGCGGCGACGGTGGTGGAGGAAGCTCGTGCGGCGCATACGGCCTACCAGACGGCGCAGGCCCGCGTGTCTGAACTCCAGCCCGTCGATCACCGCGCGCGCGACCTCAACCTGCAACGCACTCGGTGGACCGCACGGCTGGAACGCGCACAAGAGGACCTCGCGGAGGCGCGCCTTGAGGTCGGCCCGCATCTGCAAGCGTCGGTGGCCGCCGATCCCGACGGCGATCTCGAAGCCAGCTTCCGCCGGCTTCGGACCGATTTCCGACGGAGAACCGCCGAATCAAGAGCGCGCAAGGCGGCCGCCGGCGTCTCGCTGCGCCAGGCCCGCGAAGACACCCACGCCCTGCACACCCGCTGGATGCGCGAACGCGAAACAGTCGTCCAGGCCTACGACGACGGGGGCCGCCGGCTGAAGCTGCTGGAGGGGCGCGCGGCCGTGGCCGGGCAACTGCCGGACAGGCGCGCTCGGCTGCATGACCGGCGTGAGCGGCACGCCCGGGAAGCTGCGCTGCTGGAAGCCGATCGCCACGCCCAGCGCCTGCTCACCGACACCCGCACCTGCCCGTTCTTCATGGACGTCTGCCGCAACCTGGATGCCATCCCCGACGTGGCCGGGGTGTTCCGGCGCCAGGCGGTCGAGCGCGAGCAGCGGCTGGCGGATCTCAATCTGGATATTGCGCAGGCCGAGCGGGAGGTTGCCGACGCCGAGCAGGCTGAAACCGAAACCCGCGAGGCCGACGTGGTCCGCGAACGCCAGGCAGGGCTGCACCGGCGCCTGGCTTCGGCCGCTGTGGACATCGCGGCCGCAACCGCCCTGCTGGACGCTCTGGAAACCCGCAACGCCGGCGACCTGGCGGCGCTGGCCAACGGCCGGGAGCCCGCGTCGAGTGCACAAGAGACGCTGGTCCAGTCCGCCCAGCGTGCCGTGGACGCCCTCGCGGAACAGGCCTCAACCGAAGACCCCGCCGTCAGGACCGCCGGAGCCGACCTGCTTGCGATCGCCGAGCACCGCCGCGAGGCGGCTGCGGCTGCTCTCCAGGCAACCGACCGCCAGCTGCAGGCCCTCCAAGGCAATCTCAACGCGCTGGCCGCGGCGCGCGCCGCTCTCAGCGAGCACGCTGACGCGCACGACCGATACCTCAAGCACGAGGTCGTGGCGGGGCAACTCGAGGCGCGCGCCGCCGAGCTTGCAACCGCGCGGCAACTGGCCGCCCGGGCCGAAGCCGCAATGGCCAGTGCCGCGTCGGCCCTACGGGAAGCGCGCGCCAACTTCGATCCGGCCGCGCTGGACACGGCGCTCAAGGCCCGCGATGCCGCGCTCGGGCTGATTCGCCAGTTGGCTGAGCGAGCCGCCCGCATGCAAGCCGAAGAGGAACGCCTCACAGCCGACGTGGGAGCCCTGCGCCAGGTGCGTGCGGACCTTGAAGCCGCGAAGGCCGGGATCGCTCGCGTGCTGCTCTTCGAGGACCGCACCGAATTCATCCGCCGCCTGCTGCGCCAGGCCGGCCCTCAGGTCACCGAAGTCCTGCTGGCCAGCGTGTCCGATAGCGCCGACGAAATCTACAGCGACATCATGGGCGCACCCGGCGGACGGCTGCGCTGGGCCGCCGACTACGACATCGTGCTCGGCCGCGGCGGCCTGGAACGGCGCTTCGGCCAGCTCTCCGGCGGCGAGCAAATGGCCGCCGCCCTGGCCGTCCGCCTGGCCCTGCTCCGTGACCTGCTCAACCTCGACATCGCCTTCTTCGACGAACCCACCCAGCACCTGGACGCCGAACGCCGCGAAAACCTGGCCCAGCAAATCCTCGCCGTCCGCGGCTTCAGCCAGCTCGTCGTCATCTCCCACGACGACACCTTCGAACGCCACATCGACAACATCCTCCGCGTCACCCACACCGGCCAATCCAGCACCGTAGAAGTGGGCTAGGCGCGGTAACCGAAGTCTGCGCCCCCTGTGGCCGACATCGGGGTGTCAGCGAAGCAGTCGCAGGAACTCCTCCCTCGTCAGGCCAGTTTCACGAATAAGCGCCCGCAGGAGCCCTCGACCAAGCTCCCTGTGCCTTGGGACCGAGAGCCTGCGGCCCGCCGGTCCGATGAGGATCATGTGGCTGCCTTGTGTTCGGTCCCATACATAGCCGATTCTGGCAGCCGCTCGGACGAACTCGTCGCCAGAAATGACGGGAAGTCGCGCCACTAAACAGGCACCTCAAGCACCTGAAACGTAGACGAGGAAGGCAAGGGGTCCCCGTGTTCCCGCATGCTTGCCAGATAGCCCCGGATGGCTTCGCGTATGTTTGCGAGCGCCTCGTCCCTGGTCCGCCCCTGACTGTGACACCCGGGGAGCGTCGGGCAGCTCGCCACCTGCCAACCGTCCTCGTCGGTCTCAAATAGCACCAATAGTTTCAGTACTTGCTCGGCGGCGTCGTCCGCCTTGACGACCACAGTTGCCTCCGGCGGATATTCGCTGCTGTCCAATCCCGTGCCTGGCGCACGCGGTGGACCGGCGTACACCGTCGCGTCCTTACGTTCTGAGATCTCAAATCCCAGCCTGCTGAGGATTCGGTAGGCGTACTGCGCCGTGAACACGGGTGACGCCAGGCCGGTGACCAACTGGATAACCTGCTTGATTGGGTACTGTTGCCCGTGCAGCGCGACGAAGTACTTGTTCCGACCGTCGGTCGCATTGGGCTGAACTCTCCGCGTTGCGCTCATGATGTCCTCAGGCTCAATCGCGTACGAGGCGCCTCTGATTTGAAAGTCCACGGCAACACCCTCGCTGGATGATTCTAATATCGATACCGATACTATCGTGAGGTGCCGGACAGAGATTGTCAAGCGGCTCGACTGACAGATGTGGCCCAGGCTGCGCGCAGCCTGGGACCCGCCCCGGGACGCACCTAAACTCGGCTCCACCACCCCGCCTGCCCGCAACAGAACCGAACTCCCGTCATGAAGCGGAAACTCACAATCACCGTCGACGACGCGCTGCTTGACAAGGCCGAGCGCTTCGCCCGCTCGCGCGGCCAGTCGCTCTCTTCTCTAATCGAAACTTCACTCCGCGAGTCCCTTTCGAACGACGCCCCCACCGTCGCCACCCGCTGGCGCGGACGCTTCCGCCCCGCCGAACGCGACGATCCGCGCTACGAGGCGCTGGCGCGCAAATACCTCTAGGGACTGTCCTAAACCCGTCGAATGGCCGACACCCGCAGCCCCAATCCCAACGCCTGCACGACCTTCAGCACGGTGGCGAACTCCGGGTTACCGTTGGGTGACAGGGCCTTGTAGAGGCTTTCCCGACCCAGGCCCGCGTCCGCGGCAACCTTCGTCATGCCTCGGGCCCGGGCGATGTCCCCTAGGGCGGCTGCGATGAGCGCCGGGTCGCCGTCGTCGAACGCCGCCTCGAGGTAGGCGACGATGTCCTCGTCGCTTTCCAGGTGATCCGCCGCGTCCCATGGACGGGTTCGTGTCGCGGCCATGTCCATATCCTCCTAGAGCCCTCGCGCCAGGCTGCGAGCCCTGGTGATGTCTCGCGCCTGGCTGCTCTTGTCGCCGCCCGCCAGCAGAATCACCAGCGACTGCCCACGCCGCACGAAATACACGCGGTAACCAGGGCCGTAGCTGATCCGCAGTTCGGACACGCCCTCGCCGACGGGTCGAACGTCGCCGGGGTTGCCCAGCGCCAGTCGCCTGATGCGAATGTCAATTCGCGCCCGCGCCTGCCGGTCCCGAAGCCTTCCAAACCAGCGCGCATAGACATCGGTCTGCCGTACCTCAACTTGCACGCCCACATTGTATCCCAAGGGATACGCGCGCGGTCATCCGGGCTGAACATCAGCCGACAGGCGCTCGGAGCACCTGAACGGCCCCTGCCAGTACGGAAGTTTCAGCCCTGGCCCGGGCCTGTCTCTCGCCACAACGCCGTGCCCACAGTCCTGGTGACTAGGCGGCTCCAACCAGTTCAACCTTGAGCCGCTTACCCAGCGCGGCGGCGGCCTTCTGAAGCGTAAGCAGGGTGACCGACGGATTGTCGGGATCGAGCAGCCGGTCCAGCGAGGCCCGGCTGGTGTGCATGCGCCGCGCCATTTCGGCCTTGCTCAGCTGCGCGTCGGCCATCGTCTGGCTGATCTGCCAGGCCAGCACCCGCTTGACGGCGGCCGCTTCGGCCTCGGCCAACGTGCCGTCGGATTCCAACAGGCTGTCGAGCGTCGATCCCTCGTGAGGATTGCGAATGTTCGTCATGCTGCGGCCTCCCAACCGCGCTTGCGGACTCGCGCAAGGTTCAAGTCGGCTTTTGGGGTCCTCTGCGACTTCTTCATGAACCCGTGCAAAAGAATCATGCGGCCGTCGCCAATGCAGAACAGGACCCGGGCAATCCGGTTGCCAAGGTTGGTCCGAACTTCGTACAGGCCGTGTCCGAGCGGTCGGCACGTCGGCATCCCGATTGGCCACCCGAACTCAACCGTCTTGATGTCCGTCCCGATCCTGAACCGGTCCTGCTTCTCCAGGGACTTCAGCCAATCTCGAACCGGCTCTGCGCCAGACTCGGAACGGTAGAAGGCTGCTGGAATGCGCTTCAGGTCCACGACTGCGAGTGAGCATACCAAAATTGGTACATCTCACAAGTGCCGTGCCCCGTTTCTTGGCCGGTCCTACCGCAAGCGGGATCGCGCCTTCAGGCCCGGATCGGTCAGCCCTAGGCCGCCCCCACCTCCCGCCACGCCTCCGCCAAATGCTCCTGCACCTTCACCGGCAGCCCCGTCTTGCTGCTCTCGATCGCGGCCGTCACCAGCGCCACCGATTGCAGGTTGTCGATCACGTTCGTCTCCATCGGTTCGCCGCCCTCCAGCCAGCGCACGAATTTCTCGATCAACCACGCGTGGCCCCAGAACGGCTGCTCCAGCCAGGGAACGGTGTGGCCGTCGCCCTCGGCCTTGATGCGAGCATTGCGCGTCGGGTCGAACGGGAAGCACTCTAGGCGGTCCGAACCGAGGATCAGCGTCGCCCCTTCGCACTCCGCGCGCGTGTTCTCGCGGCCCCAGCCGTCCAGCCCCACGGCGTTCACCTTGGAGCCCTCGTAGGTGGCTCGCACGCCGTTCTCAAACTCCATCGTCACCAGCGCCTGGGCGTCGCCGGCAAATGCGCTCCAGCCGGGATTCCAGGTCCGCGCGTAGATGGTGTCGCACTTCGCGCCGGCCAGGTCGGCCAGGATGTCCAGGTGGTGCACCGACCCCTCCACCAGCAGCGGATCCTCCATCTCGTAGCGGAACCCGAATCCCCAGGCTCCCAGCTGCCGTGCCTCCTGGGTGAACCGGAACACCAGGTAGTTCAAGTCGCCGTAACGACCCGACCGCACGCTCTCGCGCATCGTCGTCTTGTACTGGTTGAAGCGATGACTCATCGTCACCGCCATCTTCTTGCCGGCCTTCGTCGCCTTGTCGGCGATCCGCACCGACGCCACCAGCGTGTCCGCGATCGGCTTCTCGGACAGGATGTGCAGGTCGTGCGCTACCGCCTGGTCAACGACCTCCTCGTGCGAGTACGGCGGCACGACAACGGTGCAGAAATCGGCCGGGTTCTCGTCAAAGGCCCGCTGGATGTCCGTATAGCACTGCGCCTCAGCCAGGCCCAGGTGCTCCCGGGCGTTCCCCAGCACCTCGGGGTTCGTATCCACCGCGGCCACGACCTCGATCAGCCCCGCCGCAACGTGCGGTGGCAGGAAGTCCCGGCACCACGTCGCACCCATCCCGCCGGTCCCAACCTGGATCATCTTCAAGGCCATTGGGGCTTCTCCAACGTGCATTTGGCGGGCGGAACGCTCGCGCCAGTCACTGCCTCAGACGCCACGATAGTTGGCCAACCTGGCACGCGGCCTGCTACCAGGCCTCGTTCTCCGGCCGCAACGCCTCGAACTGGTGATACACCGGCGTCTCACCCGGCTCCGTCACGAACACCGAATACACGGACGCCCGCCGCGCCGTCACCCGGATCCGCGTCGGCTGGCCCACCGGCGCTTCGGCCTGCCCCGCACCTCGCCACTCCACTCGGTGCGCCGTGGAGTCCCCATTGATCGGCCGGCAGTCCCCCGCCGTAAACCCCGCCAGCGGCCGCGCCTCCGTGTCCTGCAACTCCACCCGCACCTCTCCATCCGCCGCCGTCCGCGCATTCACAAACACGTCAATCGATGGCGGCTTGAACGCAATCGTCCCCAGCCCCGCCGGCGCCTCGCCCGCCCGCAACGCCACGAACCGATCCGGCTTCAGCCGCGCCATGCCCAGCCCGGCCTCCTGCGGCTCCAGCTCCCAGTGCCGCGAGTGCCGCACGTTCGTCCCCGCGTAGTAGTAGCGAATCTCGTCGTCCAGAAACACCGGCTGCGAGGCCGCCTGCAGATTGCCGCAATCCCACTCGTCGTCGGCGCTGTTGGGGATGAACGCCGTCCCCGGCTCGGCCCGGTGCCACGCCGTGCCCGTCCGCGCATAGGCCAGCTCCGGCGTCTGCAGCCCATGAGGCTTGCCCGGCTCCCGGTCCTCGGGTTCGGTCGCGTACATCCACAGCGTGCCCAGTTCGTACGACCCATAGGCGCAGGCGCCCAACCCGTAGAACTGCGTCTGCGGCGAATCCCCCGCATCCGGCTCCAGCACCATCCGCGGTTCGCCCGACCAGTGCGCAAAGTCCCACGACTCGCTACGAAACACCCGCCGCCCATACCCCGCCATCCGGTGATACGCCGCAAACCGCCCGTCCGGCGCTCGAAGAAACCCGACCGGGCAGTCCGGCGCCGTCGCGATCACCGGCTGCACCCGGCCGCCGAACATTCGCGCCGATTCCCAGTGCAGCCCGTCCGCGCTATGAAACGCCGACACGCATCCCGACGGCGCCGCCCCCGTCAGCAGCTTGAACCGGTAATCCGGCCGCGGATCCTCCCGGTCCTCGATCACCGCCGACCCCAGCGGCTCCCCGTCGAACACGATGTTGGTCGGCTGCCCACCGTCCCTGAACACGTCCAGTTCCGGCTTCTGCCAGCGCAGCCCGTCCTCGCTCTCCGCGTAAGCCAGCCGCACCCGCCACGGCGCTTCCACCACCTCATACCAGGCCCGAAACCGCCCATCCGCCCCCTGCAGCACGCTCCCGAACATCTGCATGTTCCCGTGCTCCCACGGCAACTCCGGCCGCAGCAACGGCGCCTCCGCATCTTTCACCGGCGACTCCACCGCCCGCGCAAACCCCTCCACGTACTCCAGCTCGCGGTAGTCAAAAAAGAGCAGCTTCTTCATCGCCACCACTCCTGCCGCCTGGATACCCCGACAGAAGTCGAGCTTACGGCCCCTCGCCCTCGCCTAGGCGTCCTCCAACTCGATGCGGTCACCGAAAGGACGAGGGCGGCTAGACCCGCTCCTCGTAGAGGTCCTCTCGCCTGAGGCTCAGGCCTTCCGCGGTCCGATCTCTAGTCACGAAGGCGACGGAGCGGTCCAGAGCTGCGGTTCTCGTAATGGGAGGTGGTGCGGAGGTTGACCGTGCGCCGCGCTGTCGGAACAGCTCGTCTCCGTACGGCAGTTTGGGCCGAGTGGCCGCCGCTGCGCCGGCCACGTCGAATACGAGGCTGGGTATCGGGCTCTAGCCGCCCTGGCTGACTGGCGTCCTCGTGCCACGCGGCTTGAAATCGAACTCGTCGCTGTCAGCGCAGGCCCCAACGGTGGACCCCACCGCCACTCCCAGGATCAGAACTGAAGCCGCGAGCAGACGGCGACGGCCGAGTTTGCGATCGCGTTTCTTCCGCATCGATGCGTTCCCTGCGCATGGCGAGCGGCGGGTGGCCCCCACGATTACTCCTACGGACCATCGCCGCCCCAGGCGCCCGAGTCTAGCCCAGTCGGTTCTCCCAGGTATATGGCCAGGGGCTGTATGCGAGCACGTCGGAGATCCGCGACCAGGCTTGGTTCCCGCAGACATCGTTGATGGATCCGCGCGTGAAGGCGACCATGGCCCGCGTGCCACCGGTTTCACGAGTCAGCGTGCCAGCCGGGTCGGCTCGTACGCAGCAGGATCCACCAGTGCCACGGAACGCGGACAGCAAATCAGGCGGAGCCTGCGCACCGCTGTGCCTTTCCGACCTCGTCCGCGATCTTATCGCCCTTGGCGTCCGCCCCGGCGACCTCCTCATGGTCCACAGCTCCCTGCGCAGCATCGGACTCGTGGAGGGCGGACCGGAAACCGTCGTCGATGCCCTCCTCCAGGCCCTCGGGCCCGACGGCACCCTGGTCGTCCCAACATTCACCTACCCAACCGCCGGGGACCCCGAGTTCGTATTCGATCCGATCCACACCCCCTCGCAAATGGGCGCTGTCTCCGAGGCCGCCCGTCGGCGACCCGAAGCCCACCGCAGCATCCACCTCGCCCACAGCATCGCCGCCATCGGCCCGCTGGCCCAGACCATCACGACCTCCGGCGGCGACTCAGGCTGGGACGCCCACAGCCCCATGGGCCAGGTCTTCAACCGCAACGGCCGCTACCTGCTCCTCGGCGTCCCCTACCAGAACCTCACCGCCATGCACCTGTGCGAAGTGTGGCTCGACCTCCCGTATCGAAAACCCCGCATCTCGCAAGGCCGCATGCGCCAGCCCGACGGCTCCACCACGCCCCTCGTCAGCATCGGCACCCCGCCGCTGCCCGGAAACCCCGGCAGCGACTACAACCGCCTCGGCCAGCGCATGGAAGACGCCGGCCTCGTCAACCTCGGCCCCGTCGGCAACGCCATCGCCCGCCTCCTCAACGCCCACGACTTCCGCACGGCGGCCCGCGACCTCACCCGCCACGACCCAAACGGCTTCCTTCAGCAGGGCGACACAGTCACCAAACTCACCCACGGCCACACAATCGAATCACCCAAAGGCGAACACTGCGTCGTCGATCCAACCCGCATCTACCACGCCACCTAACGCACCTTTTCTTCGAAGCTAAGGCGGCTCTTGCCCCCTCTCCCTCTGGAGACCTTTGCATAACTCGGGCGACAGGCCACGATGAGGACGACGGGAGCTGACGGGAGCTCGGCCATGCATCGGCAGGTGGGACCCCCCTCGTTCGCGGACGCGCTGGTGCCGGCGACGGTCGGCCGCAACGACCAGTTGGAGCA
>DAOUIX010000078.1:0-9075 GCA_034423235.1 Chloroflexota bacterium
CCACTTCCCCATCGCCGTCGCCGCCGCCCAGTCCCCCTCCGGCATGCAACTCGCCGGCAAACACGGCGCCGCCGTCCTATCCCTCGGCATCCGCCCCGGCAGTTCCGAGACCGTCAAGCTCGACTCCTTCTGGCAAATCGCCCTGGACGTCGCCAAGGAGCACGGCAAGACCATGAACCGCCACGACTGGCGCCTCGTCATGCCCGTCCACATCGCCGAGTCCCGCCAGGAAGCCATTGAACAGGCCCGCCTCGGCGCCGCCCGCTTCCAGCGCGACTACTTCGAAGACACCATGGGCTTCGAAAAAACCTTCGACGGCCCCGCCGAGCAACTCATCGACCACATGGTTGACAGCGGCGCCTGGTGCGTCGGCACGCCCGACGATCTGGTCGCCGCCATCCATCGGCTGGATGAATCCAGCGGCGGCTTCGGCGGTCTCCTCGTCATGGCCACCGAATGGGGCACCCGCGAGCAAGTTCGTCACAGCTACGAGCTGATCGCCCGCTACGTCATGCCCCAATTCCAGAACTCCCTCACCAGCCTCACCGCCTCCCAGCAATGGGCCGCCCGCGAACGCCACAACCTCATGGCCCTCCGCACCAAATCCCTCGACAAAGCCACCAAGGACTACCAGCAAAAGTCTTCGTAGAGCCTGCCCTGAGCTTGCCGAACGGGGGCGGCGTCTCTGACCCGCCCGTCTTCCGGCCGTGGTGCCCAACCGTTCGTGGTGAGCCGGGCCGGAGTCTCTCAAAGAGCCTGCCCCGAGCCTGCCGAATGGGGCGGGTCCCCCACCCGCCCGTCTTCCCTCTGCCATCCCGGCGTCCGCGGCCGGGATCCAGCAGCAACCAGCGACCAGACCGCACCCAAGCCATCCCTGGCGCCCAGCTCAGTTGCCCTCGCCTCTTCCGCCGCGGGCCAGCCCTCTAGACTTGGGTTGGCCGGCACGCTGTAGCATGGTTCACCGCGTCGCATTGGGCACGGAGGTGTGAGGTGGTTGTCACAGACCTACAAGCAGGACTGATGACCGCTGACGACCTGCTCCGACTCTATGGCAAGGGCGTCCGCGGCGAACTCATCCGGGGAGTTCTCTGCCAAACCATGCCAACTGGCCACGAACACGGTGTGATCGTCGTCAATCTGGTCTCCGAATTGCGAAGCTTCATCAAGCCGAAAAAGCTCGGCACGCTCACCGCCTCCGACTCAGGCGTGTGGCTGGAACACGACCCCGATACGGTCCGCGAGCCGGACATCGCCTACTTCTCGGCTCAGAAAATCCCGCTTGACGAACGGGTCACCGGATACGCGGAGGTCGTCCCCGACCTAGTCGTGGAAGTCGCATCCCCCGGCGACACCCGCCGCCAAGTCAACGACAAGGCCCTCATGTGGCTCAGCTACGGCGTACGCCTGGTATGGGTCGTGCACCCCGACACTCGCACCGTCGATACCCACCGTCCCCAGGCCGGCGCATCAACGCTCACCGGCAACGACACGCTTGACGGCTACGAAGTCCTCCCCGGCTTCACCTGCAACATCAGCGACATCTTCGCCGCCTAACGCCCCGTAACCACGCCTCGGACTCCCCGCCTCGTCTTCGTAGGGGCGGGTCTCTGACCCGCCCGTCTTCCGGTCGTGGACTCACGAAGTTCACACCAACCTGTTTCCCACCACCGCTTCAGCCCGGACCTCCTTGTAGTGCCTGCCTTGAGCCTGCCGAATGGGGCCGTGTCGATCCGCACCCCCAGTCGGAACACCCCACCAAAGCGCGCGCCGACCAATGTGTACGATTGCGGCATGGGACGCACACAGGTCTACCTCGGCGAGGAAGAACTCTCGCTGCTGGACGAGGCCGCCCGGGCCACGGGCGCCTCCCGCTCGGCGTTAATTCGGCGAGCCGTGCGACGCACGTTTGGCCCTCTGTCAAAGGCGGAGAAACTTCGCGCACTGGAGGCCAGCGCGGGCAGCTGGGCCGGCCGCAACTTCACCGGCGCGGAATACGTGGACGCCATCCGCGGCGACCTCAATGAACGTCTGCGCGCCCTCGGTATGGAGTGAAGCTGCCACGGAAGGGGAGTTGATCATGGACGCCAATTCGCCCGCCGTCCATACGCACCTGACCATCACGCAATCGGTGATCGCCCGCATGGCCGAAGGCAGCCGATCTAGCAAAACATGGTGCATCATCATCGTTGCCGCCATTCTGGTCCTGGGCGCGGGAATGTCGGAGTTCGACAACCTCTGGATTGCTTACGTGCCGCTGGTTCTGTTCCTTGGCCTTGATATGTACTACCCGTCCCTGGAGCGGCGTTTCCGAGTGTCTTACAACGTCTTCCTGAACAAGCCTAGGAGCGGCGATGTGACACCGTCCGACCTTTAGGAAGTCAACCCTGCCGGATCGCCCCTCGCCACATGGGTCGCCACGCTGACCTCGTTTTCGATCTGGCCCTTCTACCTCGTGCTCGTCGGCGTCATCGCCTTCGTTTGGTGGCGTGTGAGCTCTTAGACCTGGTCCGCCCAAAGCACTGACCGTAACGCCGCAGTTCCGGCAGCGTCACACCCTCACCGTCCCGTCTGGCCACCAGCCACCGATTGGACGACAAAGGACTCTCTTGCGACTCTCTTGCGACCGTCGCCCGGCCAGCAACCCTTCCACACAAATGTCTTCATCCAGATCTGGCCAGTGAACGTGCCGGCCTCCTGCGTGTCGTTCCCACCTGCACTTCTCATTTGGCGTCGCATATACAATCCGGGAAATCCAAACTAGCTGAACCGACATGCATCGACCGTCAGTCAACCTGTCAACTCGTCATTGGTCACTGTAAGGCTCGTGGCGTGAGGTACTCTCGAATTCATCATTGATTTAGTCATGTCGATCCCCAGATGATTCTGCTGTATCAAACCCTGCTGACTCAGATATCGAGACCCAGTTGTTCAGCAGGACCTGATCGCTTCGTAGCCTCTTTGTAAGCCCGCTCCATCAACCTGGGAGCAGCTTTGTGATCCGTCGCGTGGATCATATGATACATAACGCGTTTACTGCCTTCCTCCTCGTAAATCGGCCAGCTATATGCATATTCATAATCTAGTTCATTAAGAAAACGCTGTCGGAATTGATCAGCGATGTCATTCCTGCTCATTCTCTGAAGATGAGACCAGTTCCCATTCCCCCACCACCGATCCATTTCAACTTCAGGGGATTTAAGTGCGCTGATGGATCTTGAAATCCAACCAGTTGGTACAAAATAGAATATCTCAATCTTCCTTCGGGCTTTATGTTGGGCGATCTTCTGAACTGTTGCCCAATCACACTCAAATGTTCTTTGGTCAAGTAAGCAAAATGTGGCCGTCTTTTCCCCAATCATACCGGACGAGAGGATGCTATCGACGTACACATTGAAATCAGCGCGCTTAACCTCTACAGTCCGGTTCGCCACTTCAGGTTGCGATCTGCGTAACTCTTTGAGCGCATTTTCCTGTCTTCTGCTCTTGTCGCATAGAAAAAAGTGTCGCATCCACCTTGGTTCGCTTTCGAGGACAAGCTTCGCCGCCCAGCTCTCAGGTCGATCTGGGTTCTGAGGACCAGCAAAGCCATCAATATAGACTCCGTGCTTAGTGATAAGAACGAAATAGTACAAATAACAGCTGATCAACTTTGCTTTATGTTCGGTCCACAGAGGTATCTTGAGATCTGAGAATGTTAGTTCACTAGCCTTGTCCTCGGGAATCAGAGAGAGATCAAAGATAGTAGGATGACTGTCAGGGATCATTGCACGTCGCCGGGCCATTGACGTCTATTCGCTCTTAGTACAGTCTATCCTGCCGCACTTGAATACTGCGGCATTGCGTCCCACGTGCGGCCATCAAATTCACGTCCCGCACGCTTCTTGTTTGTTCCACCCCATTGCTTAAAGAAGAATTCGACTCGCTGTTCTTCACATTGATCTCTTATTGATCGAACCCATCGAGGCTCCATTGGACGTGCCTTGGGACCGCTCTCGCCGCCTACAATTGCCCAGTCAATCCCTGATAGATCTGCGTTGCAAATAGGTCCAAGTAATGGCTCGAACGATGCGAATCGCACTGCGGCTCTCGTTTTTCGCAACTCGCTGAGCCGCCATAGATACTCCGATGATTCGACACTTGTTCCAAGCCATACGTTTGGTAGAATATCGAGTTCTTCGGCTAACGCACGCATTCGCTCAGGTCGCTTGGTTAGTATTTGAAATACATGCTGCTGTGCTTGAGCCATTGTCGTCCACACTTTACAGATAAATGAATACGGAACATCAGGATGGAATAGGTCACTCATGGAATTCACGAAGATTTGCCGTGGCTTACGCCATTTTAGAGGGATGTCAAGGCTTGATTCATCGCAGCGTATCTTGCCATTCCATACATGACGTCTTCCGCTCAGTCGTGTCAGCCCTTGGTATTTTTCCTGGCCCATAAGCTCCAGCCTCGCCGCCATGCGCATTGCGTAGCAGTTTGTGCATCCAGGGGAGACAACCTTGCAACCGGCAACTGGATTCCAGGTTGCGTCGGTCCACTCAATCGACGAAGTGGCCATCTCGGTCTCCTCCTCGGGTCACGAAGTGTGAGGCTATTCGCCGGAACTTCGGCGGAACAATTGTAGCGGTGTCGTTCTTGGAGTCACGCTGATTCCGGCAGGCTGCACTCGTAGTGGTCGTCGCTAAGGCAGTTCAGACTTCTTGGCGCCATGGATGGACGGATCCGTGGCGAGGAGCGTTCTTAGGCGGGCAACGGTGTCTTTCGCTTCGTCCGGCAGCGCCAATACGTCCGTGATGATCCGCTGGTCGAGTTCGATCCGGACTGGATCAAGGGTGCAGCGGTGGAAAGATTCGAACGTCCGGTCCTGGAAGTCGCGGTAGATGGCTTGCGCCTCGTCGAGTTGCCACGGCTGGAGTTGGCGCACATCGAGCGTCGGCAGGGTTTCCAGCATTCCCTTGTTGCCGATGCCCCTGCCGTGCTGTACCGCATTTGAGTGATTGGCCTGAAGCAACATTCCGAGCGTGCAGTTGCACCAGAGCGCAAGAGCGATTTCTTGCTGGGCCCGGATCCTCGAGTCCTCCCCATACGCGGTCAGGCTGAACCACGTATTCACCCCGAGCGTCCGCGTCAGCGTGCGGGTTGTCATGATGCGCTGGGAGTTGTAGCGAATTGTCGGCGTGATTTGCAGCGTGCCGGCCTGCGACCAGATCGGCCGGTGGTCGCGGCCCGCCTGCGGAAACAGTCGCGCATTCGGTTCCGAGAGAAATCCCCGATGCACCTTCTCGGAATGCGCCCACAGCGCCGGAAACTGCGTCTGCTCGTCCCAGCCGTGATAGCCGTCAAACACGCCCAGCGAGCCGCGGATCCGCCTGTGCTGCGGACCTACGTGACAAACGTCGGCCATCGGCGCAATCGGTATCTGCGCCACGACCCGCGACCCGTCCGCCGCCCACAACTCGCTCCGTTCCAGCGCCGCGGCAAACTGCCCGGTCTGGCCCTGTTTCCATCGGGAAGCCGTCCACGGACCGTCGTCCACCGGCCCGTTCAGCAGTTCACCCCATTGTTCGCCGCCCACGAACAGCCCACTCCCGCCAATCGGCGGCCCGTCCGACCTGTGCATCGGGACCGCGGCCGCCGCGTTGATGGCGTTCGCCAGCGCCAGCGCGTCGGTTTCATGACGCGGCGCCCGCCACAGGTTCACGAACCCGCCGCGTCCCGATGGATGCTCGTCGTCCCGTAAGCGCCGCGCCACCAGCAGCACCTCGGCAATGTCCGTGTCGTAGGACATCGAGCGCAACTCGGGATCGTGTGAGGAAACGACTAGCTCAATCTCGTAGCGCTCGGCCAGCATGGCGCGCACTTGCCGCCACGACTCGCCGGCCAGCGCGGTCACCGGTAGCACCAGTGCCAGCCGGCCGGCCGGTTTCACCAGCCGGTCGGCCAGCACGGTGAAGGAAGCCGCGTGCCCCGCCATCTGGTTGGCCGGCGTGCCTTTCAGCAGGGCCGAGGTGCGGCGAGCCACCGCGCGCCCCGCCTCCGCGTCGCCCGCCGGCAGGTCCAGCACCCGCGCCAGCGCCTCGCCCTTGCCGCCGTCGCTGCCCCGCCGCGTGAAAGGCGGGTTGCTGATCACCACGTCGGCGCGCGGACTTTCCACCAAGCTGCCCGCGCTGCCGGTGGCGCCGATCTGTTCGAGCGTGGCCGAGAACGAGGACTGGGCTTCGGGCGCCGCCAACCAGTCCAGCGATCCCAGCCGGATGCCGCCGACGGCGTCCATGCCCATGACCAGGCTGTGCAGCTGCATCTGGGTAAAGCCGACGGACGGCGACATGGCCGCCAGCGTGGCCGCCGTCAGGTGAATGGCCGCCGGCACCACGTCGGCCCCAAACAGCGTGTGCTCCACCAGCGCCTGATGCACCGCCGAGTCCTCCCCATCCGTTCGTGGTGAGCTCGCCGAACCATGAACGGCCACCCGGTTCTGCACAATTTGCTGATAGGCCGCCATCAGCAACGTACCGGTCCCGCAGGCCGGATCCACCACGCACAGACGCCGCAGGTGCGCCGCGTTGTCCCAGTCCACTCCCGGCCAGCGCTCGGGCGAAAGCGCCAGCCCGGCCAGCAGCGCCGCCGCCGGAATGCTGGTGTAGAAGGCGGCCAGCAACTTCCGGTCAGCGACCAGTTGGTTGAAGATGCGCCCGGCCAGGTCGTGCCGACCCACCGCCCCCATTCCCAGCAGGCGAGCCGCCGTGTGCGCGCACTCCTCCAGCACCCATGCCGCTTCCACCTCGGAAAGCTCGGCCACCACCTCGCGGGCCATGTGAAAGATGGGGTAATAGTCGATGTCCAGAATCGCGTCCCACAACGTCAGCAGCCGCAGGCGGGAAAACACCTCGCCGCTGCGCGCGGCGCTGGTGGGCTGGATAGCCGCGTTGGAACTGGCCAGCCGTTCTTGAAAGACCATCGCGTTTGTGACGACCAGCGCGGCCATATTGGCCGCCTCGTCGCCGGGCGGCGCGTTGAAGACCTTGGCCACGCGAGCCAGCGTTCCCGGCGACTGGTACAGCCGCGACCCGGCCCGCCGCACGCCCTGATCCAACACCTCGACCGCCGCTTCCAGATTGCCCGCCGGCGGCTCCGCGCGTGCGGCGGCTGCTCCAAGCTCCGCTATGTCGCCGCTCAGCCTGGGACCTGACGTCCCATCCAGCCGCCACTCCCGCCACTCCAGGTTTGCCGTCATCAGCCGCTGATCGAGCTGGCTCTGATCGACTTGGCGAAGCTGCCCGGGCACCGTCACCGCGAACGCGATCTGGACGGGATGCCCGTCGATCTCCAGGCCCAACCGCGACAAGGCGTCGGCATCAACGGTGCGCGCCGGTTCCAGTTCGGTCTCGATGACGACCGGGCCGTCCGCTCGCCGCACGATGATGTCCGGCCAGGCCCCGCCACGCAGCGTTTCCGCCGCCGTATTCAGCCCAAGCCGCACCCGCAACAACCGTGCCAGGTGAACATTGATAACTTCCTCGCGCGACCGATCAACTGTGGAAGGCATGGTGAGCAGGCGGCCCGGTACTACTGGTCGGCGGCCAGTGCGGAGTATAGGAGCGAGCTGCTTGTCAAAACCGCCCGCCCCGCGACCTGCCCATCGCATTCGTCGCATGCCATACGAGCGGCGAATCCACGCTCAATAGTGTCGCCTATCGACAATATGGCCGCCCTCACCCCTCCATATGTTCACTTACCGACAATATGGCGGCTCCCAGTCCTCTATATGTTCGGCTGCCGACAATATGACGGCCCCCAGTCCTCCATATGTTCGGCTGCCGCTAATATAGAAGCGATCCCACCCCCATATGGTCGGTTCCGAACATATGAACGGCCCATCGGCGGGCGGCGACGCGTCTGCGGCTGAAGAGTCCCGAACGGACGTTGCGCAGCGTGCCGGTCGCTACGTCCTCCAGCCGCAGGGCTATCGGGCGTTCATGCCGGCGCCCCTTCCCCCCGATCCGCCGGTTCGTCTGGAAGGCCAACTTCAGACGCTGCTCTCGCAGGCCGATCAGGCGCTGGGCCGGCTGGATGGTTCGATCCAGACCTTGCCCGACCCCGACCTGTTCGTGTTCATGTACGTGCGCAAGGAGGCGGTGCTCTCAAGCGAGATCGAGGGTACACAGAGTTCCTTGCAGGACGTCCTGGCCGCCGAGGATCGTATTCGTACGCCCGGCCAGGCCCGTGACACCGGCGAGGTCATCAACTACGTCACGGCCATGAACTACGGGCTGGATCGCTTGGAGACATTGCCGATTTCCACCCGCCTGATCCGGGAAATCCACGAACGGCTGCTGCATGGCGTCCGCGGGTCCCGGATGCGGCCGGGCGAACTGCGCACCAGTCAGAACTGGATCGGTCCCGCCGGCTGCACGCTGCCGGAAGCTACGTTCGTTCCACCGCCGCACCTTGAGGTGCCGAACGCGCTGGGCGACTTGGAGACCTTTATCCATAGCCCCAGCGACCTGCCGGACTTGGTCCGGATTGGCCTGGTACACGCCCAGTTCGAGACCATCCATCCCTTCCCCGACGGCAACGGCCGCGTCGGCCGGCTGCTCATCACGATCCTCTTGTGCGAGCGCGGCATCCTGCTGCGGCCGG
This sequence comes from Chloroflexota bacterium, assembly GCA_034423235.1. Lineage (GTDB taxonomy): Bacteria > Chloroflexota > UBA11872 > UBA11872 > UBA11872 > UBA11872. Next base: position 8,647 of record DAOUIX010000078.1, read on the forward strand.
TGCTCTATCTTTCGCACTTCTTCAGGAGGTACCGCAGCGAGTACTACGAACGCTTGCAGGCCGTCCACGACGGCGGCGACTGGGAAAGCTGGCTGGCCTTCTTCCTGCGCGGCGTGGCTGACGTCAGCGCCGAGGCCGCGGAAACGGTCCGACGCATTCTCAGCCTGCGTGAGCGCCACCGGACGTTGGTCACCGAGCGCCTGGGCCGCGTCGCCGGCGCTGGCCACCGCGTCCTGGAGCGCTTGTATCGACAGCCGTTTGTGACCGTGACTGGGGTTCAGAACATCACTGGAACCAGCTATCCCCCCGCGAACCGTTTGGTCGCCCGCCTGGTCGAGAACGACATCCTGGAAGAAATCACCGGCGACCGCCGCAACCGCGTCTACCGCTACACCCCCTACCTGCAAATCCTCGAAAACACCACGCCCT
>DAOUIX010000079.1:0-45626 GCA_034423235.1 Chloroflexota bacterium
GTCGCCGGGGAGGCAGCGCGGGTCCCAAGGTGCGCGCAGCGTGGGAGCACTGGGCCGGTTCACCCGGCGACCTAGCGCGGGTCCCAGGCTGCACGCAGCCTGGGCCACAATTCGCGCGGGTCGCAGGGTGCGCGCAGCGTGGGCGATAAGCACAGGTCGCGGCGTAGGATTGCGGTATGTCCCTGAGGTGCTGGTTGGCGACGCGTGCGCTTTGTGCGGTGGCGTGGGTTGTGCGGTTGGGCGGGTTGGCGGCGCTGGTGGGGCTGATGCTGGCTGGATGCGAGGCGGAGGCGCCGGAGCCCCTGATTGCGACGCCGTCGGCTATCGAGGTGGCGGTGATGGAGGCGGCGCAGGCGGCGGCGCCGAGTCCGACGGCGGTAGCGGCGGAGGCGCCCGTGGCGCGAGGCGGCACGGCCGCGCCAACGGCTCGGGCACGTATCCAACCTGACCGCCGGCCGGTGGTGGCCGTGCCGGTTGCGACGGCGGCCGCCACGCCTCGCGCCACGCCCGCTCTACCGGTGGAGCCGCTGGACGACGAGGCGGTTGGCGAGCGACTGGGGGAGGCCGAACGCCTGATCGAGGGCGTGGCGGGGTCGCCGGCGGCGCTGCGAGCGGGTACCGACCTGCGCGTGCCGCTGGAGGCGGCGGTGCTGGCGTTCCTGGATCGCTACGGCGCGAACCGCGAGGCGGCAGCGCGGCTCGATTACACGATCGGGCAACTCCCGCCGCTGGTGTATGACCTTGAACCCAACGGCGCCCGAGTTGCCGTGGCGGACGTGGACGGGGACGGGGCGAATGAGTTGATCGCGGCGTGGCATATCGTTGGGGTGCCGCCGGTCTGGTTCGATGAGGTGGAGAGCGGGTTCGCCGCGAAGGCGTTTCCGGTTGGCGGGTCGGTGGGGACTTCACCCGGCATGGCGTTGGTGCATTCGACGGCGGACCTGACGGGCGACGAGATCGCCGACGTGGTGCTGGTTACGACGACGCCGGGGGCGAGTACGCAGACCGAGACCGTGCAGGTGTTTGCGTGGAACGGCGAGGCGCCGCGACGGGTCTTTGACGTTCCGGTGGTGCTTGGGGCCGGACCGGCGGGCTGGGAGGTGCGAGACGGAGCTTCACCAGCTGAGATAGAAACGGTGTGTCCGGCGCTGGGGCACTTTGACGCGCCGCTGTTGCCGCATCCAGGGCTAAGCCGGACGTTTACCTGGGACGGTCAGTATTTCGAGGAGGCGGGGCGGCGGCTGGATGGGCCGGTGTCGCTGCAAGACCAGATCAACCGGGCGGAAGCAGCGTTCTGGGCGGGTCGATACGAGGATGCGGCGGCGAGATATCGGGCCGCAATCGAGGGTCCGGTTGACGGCGGGAATGCCACGGGGTCTCAGCCGGATTGGGAGGGCCTGGCCCTTCTGCGGCTGGCGCAGATTGGGCTGGTGGGCGGCGAAGCCTTCAATCCAGCGCGGCTGCAGGCGGCAATGGAGCGGGGCGGCGAGATTGGGCTGATTGCTCGTGCGATGCAGGAGGCGGTGGCGACGCCGGACCCGCTGCGGACGTTTGGGGCGTTGCAGCAGGTGGATCTGACTGGTGAGCCGCCGCCGGGCGCCCACGGGTTGATCGAATTTCCAATGGATGCCGGGCTGGTGCTGGCGCTGGGGAAGTCGCTGGAAGTCGGGTTGCGCGGGGTGGGGGGCGGCGAACTGTCAGAGGCCGCGATCACGAGCCGGCTGGCGTCCCGTGGCGTGGAGGTTCGACGGGCGACGGTGGGCGACCTGAATAGCGACGGCGCGCTGGAGGCGGTGGTGTCGCTCACGCGACACGGCACGCGGGTGGTTGGGCCGCCAGTGAATGACTTCTGGTTTGTGTTTCGGCACGGCACGCGCTGGGTGGCGCAGCCGCTAGAGCCGGTGAGCGACAGCGCGTTTCCAGTTGGGGTCAAGCCGGTGAGCCAGGGGCGGGCGGTGATCACGATTACAGACTCGTCAGCAGGAATCGCGGACTATCTGAGTTTTGATGGGCGGCGGATGGAGGTTTGGGACGAGTTGCCGACGCTGGAGGATCTGTATCCGGCGAATCCGTTTGATGGGCGGGAGATTCAGAGCTGTGCGGTGGGCGCGTAGTTTGATGCGCCGGCGGGTGGACTGGAGTTTGGCGCGGGATGGCCAAGGGTCGAGCAGGTAAGGACTGGATGTAGCGCGGGGCTGAGGTTCATCCGGCGATCGAGCGCGGGTCCCAGGCTGCGCGCAGCCTGGGCCACAAATGGCTAGGCGTTGGCGCTGGTGAGGGAGGGGGATTGGCGGCTGGCGTGGGTTTCGAGGGGGTCGATGCGGCAGGCGCAGATTTTGTATTCGGGGATCTTGGAGATGGGGTCGAGGACGTTGATGGTGAGGAGGTTGGCGGCGGCTTCGGCGAAGTGCCAGCTCATGTAGACGGTGCCGGGGGCGACGCGGCGGGTGATCCAGGCGCGGGCCTCGACGGCGCCGCGGCGGGTGCTGATTCGGACTAGGCCGCTCTTGGGGATATCCAGCCGATCGGCGTCTTCAGGGGATACCTCGACGAGCGCTTCGGGATAGGCCTCGTCCAGGCGTGAGCGTCGGGTCATGGCGCCGGTGTGCCAGTGGTAGAGGACGCGGCCGGTGTTGAAGATGAAGGGGTAGTCGCGGTCGGGGATTTCCACGTTTTCGCGCCAGTGGACGGCGTGCATGGAGGCTTTGCCGTCGGCGGTGGGGAAGCTGTCGCCGAAGAGCCAGAGGGCGCCGGGGTCGTCGGGGGTGAGGCAGGGCCAGCGGAGGCCGCCCTCGCGGTCCAGACGCTGGTGGCTGAGGCCGGCGTGGCTGGGGGTGACGCGGGCGATTTCGTCGAAGATCTCGGACGGGCTGTCGAGGCCGAGGTGGCGGCCCATGCGGCGGGCGAGTTCGGCGATGATTTCCCAGTCTTGGCGGGCCTCGCCGGGTAGGGGCAGAACCGGCCGGACGCGCTGGACGCGGCGGTCGGTGTTGGTGTAGGTGCCGTCCTTTTCGGCCCAGCTTGAAGCGGGGAGGACGACGTCGGCGATTTCGGCGGTCTCGGTCATGAAGATGTCCTGGACGACCAGGAAGTCGAGATGGCGGAAGTGGCGGCGGGAGGCGTGAAGGTCGGGGTCGGCCATGAGGGGGTTTTCGCCCATGATGAACATGCCGCGGACCTGGCCGGCACCGGCGGCCTGGCCGATTTCGATGGTGGTGAGGCCCTGTTTGGCGGGTAGCGGTACGCCCCATTGCTCCTCGAAGAAGCCGCGGTAGGTCTCGTCTTCGACGGAGCGGTAGTCGGTGAAGTACATGGGGATGGCGCCGACGTCGCTGGTGCCCTGGACGTTGTTCTGACCGCGGAGGGGGTTGAGGCCGGTGCCGCGGCGGCCGACGTTGCCGGTGGCGAGGGCCAGGTTGATGAGGGTGAGGCAGGCCTCGGTGCCGTGGGTGTGCTCGGAGATGCCGAGGCCCCAGTAGAAGGCGGTCTTGTCGGCCTTGCCGATGATGTGGGCGGCGCGTTCGAGGGTGGCGGGCGGGATGCCGGTGAGGGCTTCCTGGCGTTCGGGCGTCCAGTCACGGACGGCGGCGGCAACGGCCTGGAAGTTCTTGACGCGGTTGGCGACGAATTCTTCATTGACGAGGCCGTCGCGAATGATGACGTGGAGCAGGGCGTTGTACATGGGGACGTCGGCGCCGGTGCGGCACTGGAGGTGGACGTCGGCCCAGCGGGTGAGCTCGATGGCGCGGGGGTCGGCGACGATGAGTTTGGCGCCGTTGCGGATGGCGGCCTTCATCTTGAGGGCGGTGATGGGGTGGGTTTCGGTGGTGTTGGAGCCGGTGACGTAGATGACGTCGTTTTCGGCGATCTCGTCGAGTGAGTTGGTGAAGGCGCCGGTGCCGATGCTGAGGCCGAGGGCGGCGACGGAGGAGGCGTGGCAGAGGCGGGTGCAGTTGTCGATGTTGTTGGTGCCGAGCACGACGCGGGTGAATTTCTGGAGGAGGTAGTTGTCCTCGTTGAGGCACTTGGAGGAGCCGTAGACGGCGAGGGCGTCGGAGCCGTGGGTGTCGCGGATTTCGGTCAGGCGGCGGGCGACGTGGTTGAGGGCCTCGTCCCAGGTGGCGCGGCGCCAGCGGCCGGCGCCACGTTCGCCGGTGCGGATGAGGGGGTGGGTGAGGCGGTCGTCGCTCTGGGCGTAGTCCCAGCCGAAGCGGCCCTTGACGCAGAGCCAGCCCTGGTTGACGGGGTGGTCCTCGGGGGACATGGCGTGGGTGATCTGGCCGGCGCGGACGTGGACTTCCAGGCCGCAGCCGACGCCGCAGAAGGAGCAGGTGGTCTCGACGACGCGGTCGTCCTGGACGACGCCCTGTTTTTCGAGCTCCCACTGGGTGCGGCTCTTGAGGGCACCGGAGGGGCAGACCTGGACGCAGTTGCCGCAGTAGACGCAGGTGGTGTCCATGATGCCGTCGTATTCGCGGGTTGAGATGCGGACGTGGAAGCCGCGTTCGCCGGGCTCGATGGCGTAGGTGAGCTGGACCTCGTCGCCACAAACGTCCACGCAGCGCCAGCACATGACGCATTTGGCGTAGTCGCGGATGTAGTAGGGGTTGTCGTCGATGACGGGCAGGTCGGCGCGGGAGGCCTGGCCGTTGGGTTGGACGTCGTATTCGGTGAGGAGGGACGCGAGGTCGGGAGCTTCGCTGAGGTCGACGCCGGAGAGGAGGGCCTTGAGGGAGCCTTTGCGGGAGCGGCGGACGCCGTCGCTATTGGTAAAGAGGGTCTGGCCGGGTTCGACGAGGGCGCGGCAGGCGGAGAGGAGCTTGGTTTCGCCGGTGAGTGAGGCGTCGGCCGAGGGTGGGCCGGAGCCGGCGTCGGCGGCCTGTTCGACGAGGCAAAGGCGGCAGTTGGCGGAGGCGGTGATGTTGGGGTGGTAGCAGAGGGTGGGGATGTCAATGCCGAGCTCGGCGGCGGCGTGGAGGATCGAGGCGCCGGAGGGCACGGTAATAGGCCGGCCGTCGATGGTGAGCGTTACAGGGTCGCCCGCCGTCGCCATGCAGAACCGTCCGCTGCTGTTAGGGAGCCGACTAGCCTACGCTACCGGGCTGGTCCGGGGGGTCTGTACTTCTGTTGGGCGGAGGCTGACGGCGATTGGCAGGCGGCGGGGGAGCGCCTGAGCCGACGTTCTCGCCCTCGTGGAAGATGAGCCAGAAGATGTAGCCCATCCAGATCAGGGCCAGGAGGACGACGGGAATTACGACGACGACGAGGATGAGGCCAGGGTCGGCTGCTGGTGAGTTGCCGGCCGTGGGCGTGGCAGTTGGACTGGTGGGCGGACTAAGGGCCAAGGCCGATGTCGTACTCAGGCCAAGCAACGCGGCCAGCAACAGGGCGAGCGGTCGATGGCGTAAGTCAGGGCGGCAGCGGAATCGCTGGGCTCGTCTCGTCGCGCTCCGCAGGACAGTCACTCGATAGAACTTTGACGACGGACCCGATCCAGCAGGCGGCGGAGGGGGGCGGCGTCGGCGAGGCCGTCCATGAGGAGGTTAAGGGTGGCGAGGCCGATTAGGGCCCAGCCGAGGGGTGCGAGGCCGGCGAAGACGAAGACGGCGCCGGCGAAGGCGATGACGCTGAGAAGGGCGTCGGCGCGCAGGCACGAGGACGGGTCTTCGGACGGTCCATCGGACTGGAGCGGCGCGACAAAGTAGCGGTGGAATCTGCGGGTCAGGCTCCAGCCGGGGCTGATCGAGCCGGCCGCAAGCACCAGGACGACGAGCGTGATAAGCCAGGGGGCGGCCTCGATCCAGGCCATCATGAGCGTGAGGCCAAAGCCTCCAGCCGTGACAAGCTGATGGAAGCGGCGTTCGCCGCGATCGGTCATGCGTAACGGCCTGATTCAGCGGCCCGCCGGGGTCTTGTGGGTGCGTGCGGCGGTCGCGGCAAGGCCAACTCCGGTTTTGAACACGCTGAGGTGTGGCGGTGACCGTTGAGGGCGGTATGCATGGGTTGCCAAACTCTCAGCATGGCCGATCAAGCCGCGGGCGTCACAAACGTGCAGACCGCATGGTAGCCAGCGCCGGGCGGCGGAGCGTGGGCGCGCGGGCGCTGGGGGCGGCGGCGACCGCGCTTTTGCTGTTTGCGGCGTTTCCGCCACTGGAGTGGACGGGGCTGGCTTTCTTCGCCTGGGTTCCGCTGCTGATCGCCCAATCGGGGGCGAGGCCATGGATTCGTCGAATCCTGAACGGGCTGATGCTGGGCGTTCTGTTTGGTCTGATTGCCACCACGGTCAATCCGCCCGAAGTGGTGACCGGCGCAGCCTGGTTTGGGATATCGGTTGGCATCGGCGTCCTTTCAGGTCTGGCGGCGACGTTGGTGGACGTTCCGGCCGGACCTGGACGCCTTGTTCAGGCCCTAGGACCGTGGTCGCGGATCTGGGTTCCGGCGGTGGCGTGGGCCGGGATCGAGTACCTGCGGCTGGTCACGACAGCCGGGCATCAATGGGGAATGCTGGCGACAACGCAGGTGGACGTGGCGCCACTGCGGGCGTGGCTGCCGGTGGCGGGCATGTGGCCGGTGGCGCTGCTGACGGTGGCGACGGGGCAGGCCGTTGGGGCGATAGCGCTGGTGGCTCTTCGTCGTCTGCCGCTTTCGCGGAGCCTGGCGATTGGCATCGGAGTTGCCGGGTTGGGATGGGTGGCGGGGCTGGGGCTGGCAACCGCGAACAGCGTGCCGGAAAGACCAACACTGCGCGTGGCCGCGGTTCAGACGGGTGATCACGTGCCGTCGCATCCACGGACCAGACCATTGATCACGACTGTGCGATACCGCGAGCTAACGGACACGATTACGGATATGCATACGCCGGCAACGCTGGAGGCGGTTCGGCAGGGCGCCGAGTTGGTGGTGTGGCCGGAAGCCTCGGGCTGGGTCGCGCCGGACGATCCGAACGCGACGGCGCAGTTGGAAGGCGTGCGTTCAATAGCGAGGCGGGCAGGCGTTCCGATCGTCTGGTCGTATTTCATCCGGATCAATCCGAACGAAACGCGCAACGAACTGGTGCTTGTGACGCCGGACGGCCGGATGTCACGCCCGACGACGAAGGATCATCCGGTCTATGCGATCGGGGAGCGCAGCGTGACAGCCGGGCTGTACGAAACTTACGAGGTGGCTGGGACTCGGCTGGGACTGGCGGCAGGTCCTGACGGGACATATACGGACACGCTGGCTCGACTGGCGCGGATGGGGGCGGCGTTGGTGGCGATTCCGACGCACGACTGGGCGGCGTATACGTCGCCGCACATCCGGCACCTTCGGTTGCGGGCCGCCGAGCATGGTTTCGCGATTGCCAAGGCCGACTGGCGCTATGGGTCGGTGGTGATCGCGCCGGGCGGCGAGGTGGTGGCGGGCACGTCGCTCGACCAGGCACGGGAAGAGTTGCTGGTGGCCGATGTGGCGCTCGGGACACCGGAAACGCTCTACACCGCCACGGGTGACTGGTTAGGCGTGGTGTCGTTGGGAGCGCTGGCGGCGATGCTGGTTGGGGGTGCAGTACTGGGTGTGCGGGACCGTCGGGTCAGCGGCGGCCGGCGGGGATCAGCGACGCGCCCCAGCTGAAGGCGAGGAGGCCGACGACGGCGAGCGTCAGCGTGACGACGGCCGCATGCCAGCCCAGATCGTCCAAGGTTGCGGTATAGGCAGCGGCGGTATGCAGGACGCCAGCCAACAGGACGTAGGCGGCCAGCCGGCCGGCGAGCCAGCCGCGGGCCAGCATGTAGGCGGTACCGAACTGCAGCGCAACCCAGGCCCATTCGCGCACGAAGACGAATGCCAGATCCGCCCCTGGCAGGTCGGATTGGAGCGCCTGAGTGAGCGAGAGTTGGGCCGCGAAGAGGGCATACCCGGCCGTGGGCGCAATCGCGGCGGCCGTAACAGCGCGGGGGTTGGACGGGCGGGCCATCACGAAGCCCACGACCAGCAGCATCGCCAGCTTGACGAACTCGTCGGCGTAGGCGGTGACGATGGCGGGTATCAGGCCGACGAACGCGACCTGATCGTGCATGGCGGTCGCGCCAGTGTTCTCGGCGACGATGTCGAGCACGGTCCGGGTGAGTTCATCGCGCAGCCAGATCTGGGTGAACGGGTAAGCAAGAACGCCGAGGAAGAAGCCAAACCAGACGCCCGGACGCCCGAGCAGCAGGGGCGCGCCCGCGCGGCCCCAAAACAGACCGAACGCCAAGGCCGCCGCCACCGCCACGGGATGGGGAGCGACCAGGTATTCGCGCAGCAGGTCGGTTGGCGCGGCTAGCGTGTCAATTGGTGGATCGACGGGCGCCAGAAACGTCCGCGATGCATGGGTGGCGCCGAGTGCTCAGGACGAGGGTCCGACTGGTAGGATTGCCGCAGCCTGCGGGCGTTGGCGCACTGCGTCGAGAGTCCGCCTGATCGTTTACAAGTACAGAGTCGGGGCGCGCCATCATGCGGGTCGGTGGGTGAGTGGCTAATACCACCAGACTGTAAATCTGGCGCCTTCAAGGCTACGTAGGTTCGAATCCTACCCGGCCCACCGGACGCCGCGCGAAGGAGCGTACGCTACCATCAGGCGTCCGGCGCGCCCGGCTCAACGCGGTCCCGTGGTGCAGCGGCCTAGCATACCTCCCTGTCAAGGAGGAGATCGCCGGTTCGAATCCGGTCGGGACCGCCCGGCGCGCCCGCCGCGCGGCGCCGCGGGCCCATAGCTCAGCGGTCAGAGCAGCCGGCTCATAACCGGTAGGTCCCTGGTTCGAATCCAGGTGGGCCCACCGGACGGACGGCGGGTACGGCGGAGTAGCTCAGAGGTAGAGCAGGGGACTCATAAGCCCTTGGCCGCAGGTTCGAATCCTGCCTCCGCTACCAGCCTGGCCGAGGTGGTGAAATTGGTAGACACGCAGTCCTCAGGAGGCTGTGAGCTTCTGCTCGTGCGGGTTCGAATCCCGCCCTCGGCACCGCAGGCCAGTAGGGCGTAGAACTCACCCCAACTGGCAAAGCAAGTTATGGTGCGCCGGCAACAACATCCGCCCGCCCGGTCCGGCAGGCGAGCTCCAGTAGACTGCCTCGGATCGAGACCCGGTAATTCCCAACGACTCAACATGGTGACCTCGCGCAGATGACCTTGATCAGCATCAGGTGGCCGATGTCCGCTTCAGCAGCTTCGCGCGACGAGAAGATCTATGAGTCCATCAAGAGGAAGCTGGAATACTGACGTCGTCAAGGAGACCTAGACTTAGCCCGAAGTAGTAGTCCAAGACATATCGAAAATGATTGACTGAGCTGATCGACGGGTAAAGCTCACGACCGCCTTCCTCCGGCAGATGAAAGGCTGCGAGAATGCGATGTCGATAGCCATCCTTCTTCAGTCCGTGATCGGAAGTTATGATGATGATCGAGTCCTTTCCGTCGGTTTGGAGAATACCGTCAACCATCTCTAGTATGCGGGAGTTAAGATAGATGAGTTGCCCGATATAAGCGCTCGGCACGCTCGGATCGTGATCATCGTTGAAGGCATCGTAGACGCTGGTTCCAGGGACTGCGTTTCCGTGTTGGTCGAAAACGGGCGGATAGTGAGGATTGCCGATATGCGCAAAAACGAACTTTGGATCATCAATGTCGATAGGGTTGGTCAAGAAGTCCAGCATTTGGAGAATCCGATGCGGATGCCACCATGGATAGATTGCATTCCCTCTCGGAAGCAAGAGGTGGCCGATAAGAGGGCGGAGGGCCGTCGTCTGGACTAGCTCGCGAGTGAATGGTCCCGTAACAAGCGTTTCTATGGTAAACGCTGGACTGTTGTTGGCGATATCACTGTCAGTTCGGACTCCGGATGGGGTGAACCTGACAATGATGTCTGCAATAGTTGAGTTGTCGGTATAGCTAAAGCCGGAGGCAAGATGAACATACGTATAACCAAGTTTATTTAGAATCGCTCCAACCCTATTGCTTCGGAACAGCGAATACAGGTTCGGCGAACCAGACGGCGTCTGAGCAGCTAAGTCAGCGAGATATGACATGTTGAGAAGTGATGGTATTGACTGCCGAGTCGTGGTGTAGTTACTGGTGGCCTGTTCTGCGATATAGAAGCCACGTTCTCGAAGTGCGTTCAGGAAATCGGTATTGTCAAAGTCAACAAGTGCATCAGCCCGGGCGTATTCATCGAATATAATGTAGTAGATGTCTGGTCGATGATTGTCCTGTGCCGTCGCAGCACCCGCCAATATGCTGGCCGCGAAATCATCTACTGCCATGCTCGCACTTGATGAATTTCCGCTTTGGTTAGTAACTGTGACGGCAATCAGGCCAGTAGTTGCTAAGGCCAGGAGAATCACGGCCACCAGATTGAAAAAGCGAGTGCACCGGGCAAGGAGCGCTGTATTCGTGTACAGAGCAGCGGCTAACGTGACCACGAGAAGGACAGTGGCCGCGGAAAAGTACAGGGGTTCCTCAAACCGCCGGTTAAGCGCGTGATCGATGTGACCATAGGCAAAGACGACGATCGTAATAGCCGTTACGGCAGCGGCGGCACGATGCCAATCCCCGAGGACCACCCGCAAGATGACGACGCTGGCAGTCACGACGAGGAGAGAGACCACGAGCGGAACAAGGGCTTCCACGGCAGCAAACACTTGGTGATTACTTGCCAGAAAGTGCAGGATGGGAGTGGCTGCGACTGGCCAGGGATACCAGGGCGCCGACAGAATCCCCCCGACGTGGTTCCCCCCGGTGTCCGGGGCGGATCTCGCACGCGATTCCCGGAGGGCTCGCGCCCGGGGCAGGGGCCGCTGCGCCAGTCGCCAGGCGTGGAGTCCAGCTTTCCTGAGCGCGTTGGCAACTCGTGGATACACCAGAAGCGCCAGCACGCCGAAGCCGACCGCGAGGACGAGCCTGATGCGCTCGGCGGGAAGACCGGCCATCGCGGCCCGCAGGCCACTGCCGGTCTCCATTTGCGCAAGAGCCAACGGTCCGCTGCCCGAGTCGGCGACGCCGTTAAGCATGACGTTGTCGTAATCGGACCGAGGGGAGGCAAGACCAAAGATTGCGTAGTTGTGTTCGAAATCGGCGACGCGAAGCTGGAGCAGCAACCGCTGGTCCGCGGGGACGGAGTAGCCGGGGAACGCCAGTGTGCGAGCCACAGGCGTGTAGCCCGGCGCAGCCTCAATTGTCCACGCGCGGACCACCTCCCGCGTATTCGCATCGATCAGGCTGGCCCGCATGGTGAGGGCGTCGCCCTGGGGCTCGGCTGAGAGGTAGATGCGAAAGGCGCCCACCGTTCCGCTCAGAGGCCCCAGGTCCTGCTGGACACCCCAGCCCGGCCAGGCGAACAGCACAGCGCCGGCAGGCTGGCCGCTTGAGGCCGATGCAAACGTGACCTGGGGTACGAGACTTGCCAGCAGGCTCAGGGCCGCGAGCATTGGAACGAGCCACAGGACTCTAGACACGAGCCGCTCGCTCCGCCGACCAAGCGTACGCGCCGCCGTCGATCTGCGCGCGGCAACGCCGGTCCACACGAGGTCGCAACGGACGCCGCCCCCAGTGCACGCTCGGTCGCCTCAGATTTATTTCGCGCCCAACCGCTTCCAAGAACTGTCTACCGATTCGCGGAGTCATACCGGTGCGCCGACTGGACCAGACGATCGGCGCCATAGCGACCTGGCCGAGGTGGTGAAATCGGTCGACACGCAGTCCTTAAGAGGCTGTGAGCTTCGGCTCGCGTGGGTCCGAATCCCATCCTCGCCACCGCAGAACGCTAACGCGCGCCAACAGTAACAGACTACAGCCTTCGATATGACGTAATAATCCCGGCCGCTATTGGGCGTATCCGAACGGCGACGACTTCCCCACCGCAACAAAGTTCCCGCCTTGACCAGTGACCCTTCACCACAGTCGCCGTGAATCAGAAGATCCAGATCGCCCACTACCACAGAAAGCTTTCGAATCGCCGGCCATTCGTCATCGGGGCTAGGTGCGATGCCTTCAAGACGACGGTGAAACCTCAACGTCATCTAGAAGACCGAGATTGAAGCCAAAATAATAGTCTAATATATATCGGAAGTGATTGACTGAACTGATAGAATCGTAGAGACCATCATTTCCACCGTGCGGAAGATGGAATGCAGCTAAAATAGAATGCGGGCACTCGCATTCCTCGCTCCTACCATGGTCGCTTGCAATGACAATGACCGGAGCCTCGTTGTGGCTGGATAGAATACCATCGATCATCTTGATTACCAGCGAGTTGATATAGATGATCTCTCCCGAATATGCATTTGGCACGGTTGGGTCATGAGAATTCAGGAATCCTACCGAGGCGTCTCCGACGAGGTAGTTTCCATAGCGATCAAAAACAGACGGAGGGTGGGGCGTGCCAAAGTGAGCAAACACAAACTTAGGACTACTAACTTCGATCGGATTGGTCAAGAAATCGAACATCTGGATAGCTCGGTGCGGAGAATGGAAGTCATAAGGTTCCGTGGTGCTCAAGAGAAAGCGGTGACCAATGATCGATTGCAGGGCAGTTGTCTGTACAAGGGCACGCAGAAAGACGCTTGAGATGATCGGTCTTGCAGATGAGACATGTGATGCACGTCCGTCTCGCGAGCCGACGACGAGGGTTCCGGCCGGCGTGAATCTCACGATCATATCGGCAATCGGCGATTCATTGGTGAAAATGAAACCGGAATCAAGGTGGACATATGTGTAGTCAAGGCTTTTCAGTACGGCACCCAACGCATGCGATTGCGCGATGGCGATCCGATCGTCGCTCGTTGCCTGGGATCGCTGATCAAGTGAGTCGAGATACGACATGTTCAGACTTGATGAAATGGACTGATCAGAACTCGCGTAGTTGCTCGTTGCGTTTGATGCAACGTAAAATCCCCTTTGCGCGAGTTGATCAATGAACATTGAATTGTCGAAGTCCCCAAGAGCGTCGGCGCGGACGTAGGCGTCGAGGATTATGTAGTAAATATCTGGTCGTGCAGCGGTGACAGTGGGCATACCGTTCGGAAACATATGGGCAGCCAGATTGTCGACAGCCAGTCCATGGGACCGTGGTCTGCGTGCAAGATCGCTGGCCGTATCGGCGACAATGGAGCCTAGTGGAAAGAGTAGTAGTACTGCGGACGCCAAGTTCAGAAAACGAGTTGGACAGGCTGCTCGTCGACCGTCGTAGAAGATGGTTGCCCAAGCCGCTGCGACGAAAACGACGGCGGCGGCCAAGAGCGCGCGATCGTCGAGGCGGCCGTCCAGTACGCCGTCGACATGTCCGTAAGCAAAGAAAGCCACGGTTAAAATTGCCGTCGCGGCTGCGGGTCGGTACCAGTCCCCGAGGAGCAGGCGAAGGCTGCCGACACATGCGGTGACGACCATCATGGCCACGATGATGGGAAGCACTGCCTCGCGAGCTGCGAAGTGCAATGGGTTGCTTGTAAGGAAGTGCAGAATCGGAATGGCGGCGACCGGCCACGGATACCAAGGGGCTGCCAGCAGGCGGCCCCAGATCGTCACTGGGGAGCCTGGAGCCGGCGGGCGCGCTGACGTGCGGCGACGATCAAGGGTCACTCGAGCACTTCGCAGACGCCAGATTCGCGATCGCAGGCGCCGCAGGCCGGCCGCTGTGACAGGGTGTGCGAGGCCCGCAAGCGCCGCGGATAGGACGGCAACCGCAAGCCGCAGGCGTTCTGATGGCGCGCCGTGCAAGGCAGCGCGCAGGCCGCTGACCGTCTCCTGGTGGGCAAATACGAGGGGCCCAGAGCCGGAATCCGGGACGCCGTTCAACATGAGATTCGCGTACCCGGGCTGCGGGTGGGCAAGGCGAAAAATCGCGTGATATCGCTCGTGGCCGGCGACAACCAGCTGGAGCAATAGTCTCTGCCCGGATGGCACAACGTACGCGGGGAACTCAAGCGTTCGCGACACGGGGACGTAGCTCGGCGTGGCCTCGATGAACGTCTCCCGCACCACTTCCAGCGTCGCCGCGTCCACCAGCGAGGCCCGGAGCGTTACATGATCCGCTTCCGGTTCAGCCGAGACGTCAATCTGAAACGTCCCGACGGTCCCGCTCAGCGACCCGAGGTCCTGCTGCACACCCCAACCCGGCCAGGCGACAAGCACATTGGACGACGGTTCGCCGCTTGAGGTCGACGCAAACGTGGTCTGGGGTACGAGACTCGCCAGCAGCCCCAGGGCCAGGAGCATGGGGATCAGCCAGAGGAATCTAGACATGGCGTATCCGCCTCACTGGCGGTACATCTTTTCGACCGTCCACATGGGCCTGGTACTGGCGCTAAAGCCGGGAATCGACGAACCTTCTACTTGATCAAGGCTCCCTGCGGAGAGGGGGCGTCTCAAGCCGTGGCCGTCTGCCAATGGCCTGCCATCCACCCGCCGAGTGCTTTTATTGACGATCATTAGCAACATGTAGCCCGGCAATGCAACCCGAAGAACTCGCGGAACGGTAAACGGACAGTCCACTTAATGGATCGAGCAAATTGCCCGAGCCTGTTGGGACCCTACTGGGTGGGAACTGTGAGTACATGTCTATATCACATCCTCAACTACGTTCGAAAGTCAAAGCGGTCGCTAGGATACCAGAATAGTCGATCCTCGAGCAGACCAAGGTTATAGTCGAAGTAAAAGTCAAGGATATATCGGAAGTGATTGACCGAGCTGATCGTCGGATAGAGTGCGGCATTGCCTCCGGAGGGAAAGTGGAAGGCGCTCAAGATAGCATGCCGATACGTGCTGTCATCTCCGTGACCATGATCACCAGCGAGCACGATAATTGGCGGGTCAGGACTAGACCGCAAGATTTCGTCGACCATGTCCAAGACCAGCTTGTTGATATAGATCAGCTGGCCGATATAGGCACTGGGCACACTGGCGTCATGGTAATTGTCGAATCCTTGAGCATCATCAATGTAATTGCCATCTTTGTCGAATGTCGCGGGGTCGTGAGGTTTGACGATATGCGCGAGGACGAATTTGGGACTATCGGCCTCTATTGGCGTCGATAGATAGTCGAACATCTGAAGCGCCCGGTGAGGCGACCACCAAGGATACGGTTCGGTAGCGCCAAGCAGGAATTGCTGGCCGAGCACCGGGCGCAATGCGGTGGTCTGCACCAGCCTGCGGATGAATCGCGACGCCAAGAGCGGGTGGGCCGCAGCGGCATCGGGAGAAGAGATAGAACCCGTGGTCGCACGCACCAGCGGTCCGGAAGGCGTGAACGAGACGACGCGGTCCGCCTGCGGAGCGAGTTCTGTGGACAGGACGCCTGAATCAAGATGTATATAGGTGTATCCGAGACTTCTGAGGACCGCGCCAGTGGCGTGGAACCGAGCGATATCCAGGAGCTCGTGGTGGGAGCCCGGAACCCGGTCACCGAGGCTGTCGAGATAGTGCATATTCAGGAGCGAGGGCGTTGACTGGATGGTGTACGTGTAGTTGCTGGTGGCCTCCGAGGCCACGTAGAACCCGCGATCTTCAAGTGCCCGAACAAACTCGGTGTTGTCAAACCCGAACTGATCTGTGAGCGCGTCGGCTCGGGCGTAGGAGTCGAGGATGATGTAGTAGATGTCCGGGCGTCCACCTGTTACTTCAGGTAAGCCGGACGGCAGGAGGTGGGCCGCAAGATTGTTTACCCCGACTGTGGTTGTGGGTGGCTTCTGTGAGGCCGCTGCGACGGCCTCGGCCACCAGCGATGCAGCCGGAAATAGCACAAGAATAGTCGTGAGAACATTGAGGAACGGCGTCCATCGAACGGCGACCGCTCCAGACCGAACCACCAACAGACCGCAGGCTGTGGCGAGGACCGCAGCGATTCCGAAGAACAGGCGGTCGTCGATCATGGCGGTCACGGCGCTCTCGAGGTGTCCGTACCCGAAAACGAATGCGATGGCCACCGCGGCGCAGGCGGCCGAACGATGCCAGTGCTTGAGCAGAAGCCGGGCGCCGACGACGCCAACGGTCACGACTGCGAGCGTAACGAGCAGCGGAACGACCGCGTCGACGGCTTCGAAATGAAGAGGGTTGCTGGCCAGAAAGTGCAGAATGGGCGCAGCCCCGGCGAGCCAGGGATAGACGGGTACGGCAAGCAGGCGTCCGAATCCTGAGGGCGCGGCCTGATCCGACGCCCCGGAGGCTGGAGCCATGAATCGCTTCGCGCGCATCACCGGCAATTGAAGCGCACGTCGGGCCCTGGTCCCGACTGGTCGAAAACGCAGCAGGACTCGGGGATGCAGGAGAAGCGCAATCACCGCCGACACGGCCGCCAGCACCAGGCGGAGGCGAGAGTCTGGCTCACCGGCAATCGCCGCGCGGAATCCGCTTCCGGCGCTTATGTGTTGGAAGGCGAGCGGTCCGCTGCCAGCGATTGGCTCGCCGTTGAGCCACACGGCTGAGTGCTTGACTTCGGGGTTGGCAAGGCGAAATACGACATGACACTTTTCGCACTCACCGACGTTGAGTTGAAGCAGCAGGCGTTGCCCGCCCGGCACGAGATACCGGGGAAACGTAAGGGTGTGTTGCGTTGGGATATAGCCGCGAGACACACGCAGCAACGACCGCCGCACGGCTTCGCGCGTTGACGCGTCCAGCAGCGAAGCCCGGACCGTAACGTCGCGAGTGGCGTCGGGATCGGCGGAAACCCAGATTCGAAACGTGCCGACGCTTCCGCCCAGCGACCCCAGCTCTTGCTGGATACTCCAGGCCGGCCAGGCGATGACGACCGCGCCTTCCGGGTTGCCGCTGGACGCCGACGCGAAGTCGCCTTGCGGGAGGAGGCTGGCGCCAAGACCCAGCGCGGCCAGGGCGAAGGCCACCCACAGCGTCCTAATCGCCAGCAAGGAATCCCAATGAGATGCGCATCTGTTTCGCAGAGCTTGTCAGGGCCGTGAGTCGGTCGTTGGCCCGGGTAGCGAGTCAATGAGCATAGGCGTAGCGCCAGGCACCTGGCGCGAGCGTTGGATACGGCAGGCCGGCCGCCGATCGTGACGCAGGCTCACCCGGTGACCTTGCCGCACCGGGTTGTGGGACAATCCGGATCGTTGAAGCCACAGCCCAGCGCGTGTCGCCGTGCGTTGCTCGGCCGAGGAGTACACAGAACACCGATGGCAATTGACTTTCTCCCAGCAGAGCGATGCGGGCGTGCGGCCACGTCGGAAGAGCCTAGCGTGACAGAGCCGAACTGCTCGGCCGGCGGACACGCGTCCGTGGCGCCGATTGTCTGCCTGGGCGTGGTAACTGTGGCACTGCTCGCCAAGCGTCGATATATCGATCCGGGAAGCGGCAGTTTCGCGATTCAGATCATCATCGCGGCGGTGCTGGGCGGGATACTCTCCGCGCGCCTGTGGCTGCGGCACATCTTTTGGCGGATATTCGGTCGCGGGCGGCGGACCGATCCTGAGGACCAGCCTCCTGGTGAGGAGGCCGACCGGTAGGGTTGGATGAGCAGCGGGGCTGACGGGCGCCTGCCGGGTTCGTTTCGGGATCCGGCGGGTTTCGTGTTTCAGAAGGACGGCACGTTTTTCCGGCAGGTGAACCGGTCCTACGACGCGACGTTTGCGACGCTGCTGAACTCGGGGCTGCACGCGAGGCTCACCGACCTGGGTCTGCTGATTCCGCATGAGGATGCGGAGTTGGGGCTTGCGCCGGAGGCAGGCGCGGTTGCGGTCATCAAGCCCGAGCAGCTGGGGTTCGTTTCGTACCCGTTCGAGTGGTCGTTCTCGCAGCTGAAGGCCGCGGCGCTGACGACGCTGCGCGTCCAGCGCCTGGCTTTGGACTGCGGCCTGTCGCTGAAGGACGCGAGCGCCTACAACATCCAGTTGCATGACGGGCGGCCAAGGTTGATCGACACGCTGTCGTTTGAGCCGTATGCGCCGGGTCTGCCGTGGGTGGGGTATCGACAGTTCTGCCAGCAGTTCCTGGCGCCGCTGGCGCTGATGGCCTATCGGGATGTCCGGCTGGGCACGATGTTGCAGAGCTATCTGGATGGGCTGCCATTGGCGTTGGCCGCTCGGTTGCTTCCGTGGCGGACGCGGCTGCGACCAGGCCTGCTGATGCATCTGCACCTGCATAGCCGCGCACAGGCGCGTCATGCCGATTCCGAGCGTACCCGCGCGAGCCTGGAGGGTCGCATGAGCCGGCGCCGGCTGGATGCCTTGCTGGAGAGCCTGGAATCGACGGTACGCAAGCTGTCGTGGAATCCGGGCGCTACGCCCTGGGCCAGCTACGGCGACCAGTCGAGCTACAGCGACGCCGGGCAGTCCGACAAGCAACGGCTGGTGGCCGCGTACCTTGCGCAAGTCGACGTCGATTCCGTGTGGGACCTTGGCGGGAATGTGGGCATCTTCAGCCGGATCGCCGCGGCCAAGGACGTCCCGGTTGTGTCGATTGATAGCGATCCAGGGGCGGTTGATCTCAATTACGGACGGATGATCGCCAAGGGCGAGCGGAACCTGTTTCCAATCGTGGCCGACCTGACGAGCCCGAGCCCGGCGTTGGGCTGGGACAATCGCGAGGTCCGGTCACTCACCGAGCGGGGACCGGCCGGGCTGGTGATGGCGCTGGCGCTGATTCACCACCTGGCCATCAGCAACAACACGCGGTTTGAGCGCCTGGCCCAGTTCTTCGCGTCGTTAGGGCGCAACCTGCTGATTGAGTTTGTGCCGCCGGAGGATCCAATGGTGGTGCGTTTGCTGGCGATGCGAAATCACACGTTTCCGTGGTACCGGCAGGGAGAGTTTGAAGCGGCGTTCAGCCGGCGATTTCGGATCGAGCGTTCGGACGGTATCGCCGACTCGAAGCGTCGGTTGTATCTAATGCGATCGATCTAGCGGTCGGCCGGTTCGGCCAGACCGGGACGGGCGCTGAAGCCTTGCCGTCCGACGCCTGCTTCGCCGTCCTATGCTGCTTCGTACAGTGACTTCGCAGCGTAGCGAATTCCGGAGTCGAGGCTGATGTCCACAATCAACCGTCGTCGCTTTCTTGGCGCCACCGCGCTGGCCGCCGGCGGGTTGGCGCACCGCGTGGCGGGGCGGCCCGCGTTGGGCGCGGAGCAGACGTTGCCGCCTGACGCGATCGAGACGGGGGACGGGGCGTTCTTTCGGAGCGGCGATGGACTTTCGGGGTTTTATGTCCGTGACGATCCGGACGGGCCGAGGTTCTGGTCGTTCTACGACGCCGCGGGCGGCCACTCGTGGTACGGCCCGCCGATCAGCCGGGTGTGGCAGGACGGGGGTAGCTGGTATCAGCTATTTGCGTGCGCGCTGTTCGCGCAACCGAAGCGCGGCAGCGAAGCGGGGCTGGCGCCGATGGTGGAGCGCATCGTCACCGGCCCGCCGGTCTCCGGCAGTTTTTCCAACGCCACCAAGCTGGAGTTCGACGGCTGGCCCGGGTACGGGGGCGGGTCCAGCATCCATCCCGCGATCCAGGCGTTTATCAACGCCAACCCGGGACTGCAGACGGGTGCGGCGCGTTCCGAGCCGCACAGTGCCTCTGGTCATGTGCGCAACTTGTTTGCGAACGTTGGGCTGGAGCAGGTCGGCGGTCAGGTTCGCCTGGGCGTGTTGGGGCAGCGTTACCGAACATACTTTGAAGGCCAGCCCAGCCGTCTGCCAGCCGCGGCCACTGTGCCGGAGCGATTCGCGGTGGGCGTGCAGACTGAGGATTCCTTGCCAGGCATCTCGGGCGGCGCCTCGGACGACCTGGCTGGCCTAACGAAGGGCATTGACGGAGGGTTCGGCTGCACGCTGGCCAGCGAGACGGGACCGGCCAGCGGCGTCGCCCACATGGACAGCCTTGGCTTGTCGTGGAGCCGCGAGCAGTTCTTGTGGAACACCCTGCGTGGCTACCGCCCCGCGGACCTGCCCACCATTGCTACCGACCGGAACTTCCGGGTTGCCAAGGAGATTGTGGGCCTGCTGCAGTTCACGCCCACCTACGCCGGCGGCGGAGACGACGCACCCGCCAAATACAATCCGCCGCAGGGGCTGGGCCTGCCGTTTAGTCACTCCCAGAACTATTTTGGACAGTTCGTGCGCGGCCTTGTGGAGAGCCGCAAACCGCTCCCGGAGGGCTTGACGGCCTCGGGTCTGAACCCCATTAGCCGCTGGATCCCGTGGAACGAGCCGGACATCTGCCTGCCGCGAATGCCGGGCTATGCGTGGGGCGGCGAGCCGCACGCTCGCTGGGTCAGCCGAACGAACGGCGCCGGCCCGGCCCTCCCGGGCGAGATCGACGAGGCGGAGCGCCGCCGCCGGCTCTATCGCCTGGTGCAGGTGGCCTACGACGCCATGATCGCGGCCAACCCGGCGACACGCCTGATATTCCCCTCGCTGAGCCTGGTGGACACCAGTTGTGACGATTCCGACCGGCAGATGGAGTTTTGGGACGGCTGGACGGACTTTCTGGCCGGGCAACGAAACCGCCGGGCCCTGGTGGACAACAACTTCTTCTTTCACGATGTCTCGCTGACATTGCACAAGGAGCCGGAACGGGTCGCGGAGATCGTGGGCCGGTACCGCACGGCGCTGGACAACCTGTCTGAAACGGTGGGCGAATCGGACCCGCTGGCCGGCCAGCGCAAGATCATCCTGATGGAACTGGGATTGCAGGACGATCCAAGGCTGGGCGCCTATTTTGACGACGAGGACGTGGCGCACTTCATCATTCAGGCCGTGGCCAATGCCTTCGTCGCGGGCGCCGACGAGGTCGCGTTCCACAAGCTGGTGGACTACCCGCTGACCAGCTTGGCCGGCAAGGGCGCGCGAACGGCGGTGCGGTACATGTCGCACGCGACACGGCAGCATCGCGACCGGCGCAAGTGGCCAAACATCAGTGGTGAACGGGCGGCCCACGCTTACCTGGGACCGGTACGTATCGACCTTCCAGGCCCGGGGTTCGTGACGAGCGTGCTCTACAACCGCCAGCGCCAGCCGTTAGATATGACACTCACGTTCAGCCCAACCGGCTCCGCGGCGGATCCGGTCATCCACCTGGCCGACCACGCGGGCCGCGCACGGAGTCTGGCGCCCGGCGACCACCAGTTGACCCTCGGCCCGCCGCGAAGCACGTTCAACGCGTACGGCAAGAACTGGGCCTGGGTGGGCGGCGGCACGCGCGTTGTCCGCTATTCGGACACCGTGAGCCTAGCGACGGACCCGGCGATTCCGGAGACGACGGACTACTGAACGATTCCTGCCACATCCTGAGCGGGCTGGTTGCCGCCCTGCCGGGATAGGCCAGCAAAGCGCGCGGCGTACTCAATGCGCAGCCAATAGAGTCGCGTGTTGGTCCCTCTCCAATCCCGGCGCCGGCCCGTGTCCAAGGTCGCAGCCACGTCATTCGGCAGGTGAACCGAGTGCGGGAGTCTCTAGGTCAAACGTGGGGCTCAGAGTTAGCGACCGGCCGCACTGACAGATCCAATGCGGTTGAGAAGCGCGCGGGTGCAAATTCATAGCCAGGCTTTGATGGCTCCAGGAACGTGATGGCCTCGTAGAAGTCGTCCAGCGGAATGAAAACACCGTTCTGTTCCGCCCATCGGCGCATCCGCTGGTTGCAGGAATGAGCCCACGAAAGGATTTCGATGCGCCAACCGCGGGTGTGCATACGCTCCAGCGTGCTGTGCAAGCCCGCTCCTTCAAGATAGCCGGCCCCGTCGCCGGTCAGTAGTGTCGCGACACCGGGATCACCGTTGTAGTCGAGCGCATCCTCCAGCATCCGCAGTTGCAAGAGCCGGTCTGGCATGTCCTGTTCGCCACGCCCCGGGCTTCCACGGTCGAAGAGCGTGACTTCTATTCCGCGGCTCTCCATGCGGTTCCACAGTTGGCGCATTTCCGGCGGCACCGATCCGGCTGCGACCGCTCTTTCCAAGTCACGGTCGCCCTGAGCCAGTCGGAGCAGATTGTCGAAATTGATGCGAACTCTATAGCGAGCGTCAGAACCTTCCCGCTCCTCCGCGATGCGCTGTGCCTCGTGAAAGATGTTGGAGTTGTCCCAATAGATGAAAATACGGTCCATGTCAGTACCCAAGCGACCCTATGTAACTCTAACTCGCCTAGCCGCGAACCAGAATCATCTGCTGTCTACGTGCAAATCGTCCGAGGTCCGTTACCGAGGGCAGGCTTTCAGGCGCGGAAGGTACGTTGGGGGCCGCTGAAGCCGTCGCGGTGGGTGCGCTGACCGCCGACGAGGCCGCGCCAGAGCCAGACGCGGCGGGGGATACCGGCGTCGTCGCGCTCTACACGCACGCGTACGCCGCGGGCCCACATGGCGTCATCGCCGTAGAGGCGGGCGAGCGTGGCTTCCAGGTCAGCCCGCAACGCGCCAACGTCGTCCTCGGAGGTCACATCCACGGCGTGGCGGTGTTCGGGGTGGTCGTAGAGGCCGCGGACGATCGGCTCAAGGTCGCGTTCGGCGGTCATGGGCAGTCAGGGTCTCAGCCAGCGTCGGATTGGCGCGATGGTAGCAAGGCCGCCGCCGGTCCGGTCGCTTAGCATGGCGGCGTCCAGACGTGGTCGGCCATGGGTGCGAAAGGACGAGTCGCATGTACGACGCCAACAAGCGCCGCGTGCCGGTGGACGTGCTGACGGCGTTCACGCGCGATCTGCTGGAGCGGCACGGGATGTCGCCGGAGCACGCGGCGATCATGACCGCGAACCTGGTGGAAGCGGACATGCGGGGTGTGACCTCGCACGGACACTGGCTGCTGCAACGCTATTCGGGCTTGCTGGATTCGGGCGAGATGAATCCGCGGCCCAACGTTCGGGTGGTCCGAGAGACCGCCGCGACGGTGCTGGTGGACGGGGACTCCGCGCCGGGCCACGTGGCGGGGGCGCTGACGATGCGGGCGGTGATCGAGAAGGCGCGCGAGGCGGGGGCGGCGACGGGAATCACGCGCCGAAGCCGGCACTTCGGGGCGGCGGCGCACTTTGCCCTGATGGCCGTACCGCACGATATGGCGGGGTACGCGACAACCAACGCGGGACCGACGATGTTCGCGTTTGGGGGCCGCGAGCGAGTGGTGGGGAATAACCCGATCGCGTACGCCATCCCGGCAGGTCGCGAGCGGCCGCTGGTGCTGGACATGGCAATGTCGATGTCGGCGAACAGCCGTATCGCCATCTTCGAACGGTTGGGCCAGCAGATTCCCGAGGGGTGGGCGCTGGACAATCGGGGATTGCCGACGACCGATCCCAAAGCGTTTGCCGACAACGGGGCCGGCGCACCGATCGGAGGCCCCAAAGGCATCGGGCTGGCTCAAGTCGTGGACGCGATGACGGGTGTGCTGTCGGGCTCCGGCTTCAGTCGCTCGGTGGGACGAGTGGAAGGCGACGAGGGAGCCATCTCGCACCTGTTCCAGGCCACAGACATCGGGGCATTCATGCCGGTCGAGACGTTCAAGGCGCGGATGGACGCTCAAATCGAGCAGTTCAAGAATTCGGCAAGGGCTGACGGTGTTGGGGAGCTGGTGGTGGCGGGCGAGCTTGAGTGGCGGACCTACGACGAGTCGCAGGCCGAAGGTGTGGCGTTGCTGGAGCCGATCATCGCCGACCTGAACGAGGTGGCGGCGCGCAAAGGGGCGCCGCGCCGGCTCTAGCCGACCGCCGTCTCAGGCAACCGGGACCGGTTCAGGTTCCGGTTCGTAGGCCTCGATGAGCTCGATGACCTGGCGGGTAACGCGCGCCGGAGTGGAGGCGCCGGCGGTAATGCCCACGCGCATGCCGCTCTTGAACCACGAGAGATCAACGTCCTCCGCGCAATCGACCAGGTAGGCAGGCGTCTGCTTGACGTTGCGTACGACCTCGACGAGCCGGTGGGAGTTGGAACTGCGATCGCTGCCGACGACGATGACCAGATCGCAGACTTCGGCCGCCTGCACGGCCGCTTCCTGCCGGTCCTGGGTGGCCAGGCAGATGTCGTTGTGGACCTCGACGTGCGGATACCTAGCGACCACGGCGTCGATTACGTCCTGGGTGTCCCAGATGCTGAGCGTGGTCTGCGTGGTGACGGCCAAGCGGTCGTTATCCAGGTCGAGCGCGGCTACGTCTTCCGTCGTGGACACCAGGTGGACGTGGCCAGGGGCCTCGCCGATGGCGCCGTCGGGTTCGGGGTGGCCGCGTTTGCCGACGTAGATGATCTCGTAGCCGCGGGACGTCAGGTCAATGATCAGGTCGTGGGTGATGTAGACGTCGGAGCAGGTGGCATCGATCACGGTCAGGCCCTTGTCGATGGCGCGCTGCTTGACGGCGGGCGAGACGCCGTGGGCCGTGAGGATCACGGTGCCGTGCTCGATTTCTTCCAATCCGGCCATGCGGTCGTCAAAGTCGACCAGTTGCACCCCGTTTTCCGCCAGTTCGTTGACCACATGGGCGTTATGCACGAGG
Organism: Chloroflexota bacterium; assembly: GCA_034423235.1. Classification (GTDB taxonomy): domain Bacteria; phylum Chloroflexota; class UBA11872; order UBA11872; family UBA11872; genus UBA11872. The sequence goes on from DAOUIX010000079.1 coordinate 24,411, forward strand.
TAGCCGAGCATGTAGACGGGGCCCTGGTGCTGTGCGCCGGCCTCGTTGGCGAGGCGAATCGCGTCGACCACGCCGTGGCAGAAGCCGCGGGGGGTTATGCGTAGAACGTCCATGGATCGGTCAAACAGTCAACGGGCAAGGTTCCTCGTACAAGAATTGCACAACGGCACGTCTCGCGTTAGCCCTCAGCCAGCAACTGCCGAACGACCTCGGCGTCGGATGTGGGCAGCTTGCAGACAAAGCCGTGACAGACGTACGCGGCGGCCTGATGATCAAGTGGGTGGCGGTCATGGAGCAGCGGGATTGCCGCACCATCGCCGGCGGCTGCCGCGGCCACAACCGTGCGAGGTCGATAGGTCTCGCGAAGAACCTGTAGCAGATCATCTCGACTTGCTCCGCCGCCAACCACGGCCACACCGACGGCCTGGTCAACCAGGAAGTCAGCCGCGCTGAACCACTGGGCGAACGCGGTGGGATAACTGGCTGCCCCGGGGCCAACCTCGGTCAGCGACTTCTCGGCGGCGTCCAGGTAGCGAGCTTCGCCCGTCAGCGCATGCATCTGGCCCAGTACCGTGACGGCCATCGATCCACCCGAAGGCGTGGCGTTGTCCTGGACGTTCTTGGGGCGGGTGACGAGTTGCTCGTGGTCGTCGCTGGTGTCGAAGAAGCCGCCTTCGGGATCCTGGAAGTGTTGCAGCATGGCGTCCGAGAGTTGGCGCGCCGCGACGAACCAGCGTTCGTCGAACGTGGTCTGGTAGAGCTCCAGCAGGCCTTCGGCCAGGCAGGCGTAGTCCTCCAGGTAGGCATTGAAGCGGGCGCGGCCGTCTTTCCAGGTGCGCCAGAGCCGAGCGCCGTCACGCCAGAGCTCGGTCGTGCAGAACTCGGCGGCTGCCGTGGCGACGGCGGCGTAGTCGTCACGGTCAAGGGCGCGCGCGGCTTCGGCAAAGGCCGCGATCATCAGGCCGTTCCAGGCGGTGATGATCTTGTCGTCGAGGCCCGGGCGAATCCGACCCGCGCGGCGATCGAACAGTCGTGGTAGCGCACCGTCCGCCGCAGCCTGGATTTCCGAAGTGCTCGCATCATGCTGATAAGCCAACACGTCCAGGTCCTTCAGCCGGCGCAGGACGTTGACGTCTTCCCAGTTGCCGCGAGTGGAGACGTCGTACGTGGCCGCCACCAGGTCCGCGTCGGCGCCCAGGACGTCGCGAAACTCGTCAAGCGACCAGACGTAGAACTTGCCCTCTTCGCCTTCCGAGTCGGCATCCAGGGTGCTGAAGAAGCCGCCCTGCGGGTGGGTCATTTCGCGCCGCACCCAGTCCAGCGTCTCTTCCACGACGCGGCGATGGGCCGAATCGCCGCCGATCTGCCAGGCGTGCAGGTACACGCGGGCGAGCTGGCTGTTGTCGTAGAGCATCTTCTCGAAGTGGGGCACGTGCCAGGCCGCGTCCACGCTATACCGGTGGAAGCCGCCGCCGACGTGGTCGTAGATGCCGCCGCGCGCCATCCGGTGCAGCGCGCGGTCGGCGATGTCGAGCAGCAGGCCTTCGCCAGTGGCCAGGTGTCGGCGCAGCAAAAACTCAACGGCCATCGCCTGCGGGAACTTTGGCGCCTGGCCCCAGCCCCCGTGGGTTCGATCCTCGCTGCCAGCCAGGGCCTGCGAGGCGCGGCGCAGATCGTCATCGGTAACCGGGGCCGCGGGAAGATCAAGACTGTCGGCCGCCTGAATGGCTTCAGTAAGGCGGCCGGCGCCGGACTCCAGCTCGGCGCGACGGTTCGTCCACGCGTCATGCACCGCCGTGAGCACCTGCTGAAACGAGGGCATGCCGTGGCGGGGTTCCGGCGGGAAGTAGGTGCCGCCATGGAACGGTTTGCCCTCGGGCGTCATGAACACCGACATCGGCCAGCCGCCGTGGCGCGTGAGCAGTTGGACGGCCGACATGTAGATCTGGTCCACGTCCGGTCGCTCTTCGCGGTCGACCTTGACGGAGACGAAGTGCGCGTTGAGGACATCCGCCGTTTCCTGGTCCTCGAACGATTCACGCTCCATGACGTGGCACCAGTGACAGGCGGCGTAGCCCACGCTGAGGAAGATGGGTTTGCCGGTGGCGCGGGCCGCGGCGAACGCCTCGTCGCCCCAGGGGTACCAGTCCACCGGATTGTGCTGGTGCTGGAGGAGGTAGGGGCTGGACTCAGAGGCGAGGCGGTTCGGCATGGAGCTTCGGACCTTGTCGTGCGGCGACATTCAATTCTGACGGCTGGCGGCCGATCCGCCAACGCCGGTCATCCCACCGGCAGCCGCATGTCCGGCGTCCGTCACAACGTCAGCGCGCCATAACTTAGTGCCCCAAAGCCTGCTTCACATATCGCTCCAGTGTCGTGCGGTGCCGCTGCAATGCCACGCGACCCGGGCTCTCTGCCGTCACACCGATGACCCGCTCGATCCACCGGAGCAATCGCTGGGCATTGTGAGTGTGATACTGCTTCCCCCACTGACTTACCACAAAATAATGACCGCCATATACTTCGCTCCAATATCTGCTATACCCCCTGATTGAACGGCCATCATTCCTTAGCCGTAGAAGCGCGAAATTACCGATCTGCAATCTCAGGTTGCGCCCGCAATAGTCAGAATCCGTCAGGTTCGCGATGGCTTCTTCATCCAACAGTTCAGGATAGTCCTCCAACAGCGTCTTCATGAGGCTGCGGACGAGCGGCTGGAGCGTTGCTCGGGGGCTATGCGAGGTCTCCGGCTTCGCACGTTTCTTGGGTGACGACACGTCGAGGATCGCACTCGACAGCCCGCTCACTTCCAGCAGCTTTGCCGACCGTACGAACAGTTCCGATGTATCCGCTACTGCCTGCGCGGCCACCAGCGTGGGGCGCACCAGTTCATCCGAGAACCCGGCGTTGGTCAGCAGATGCCATCCGACGTCCGGGTAGACCGTCCTCAGCTCGGCGAACGACTCGACCAGCTCGACGTCTATTGATGCCCGAACCTTGGGCGAAACGAAATACAGGTGCGTCGGCGTATCCGCTGGCAGATACGCTTTGAGGATCAACATTGAACGCAGGACTTTCTTCAGCACGCGCGTGCGTGTGCCCTCATCGCCGCCATAGTTCAGTCCGGCCTCATGAAAGGCCACGTCCAGCGCGTGGACGCTGCCGTTCTGTCCTACGCCGAGCACGTCAATCTCGGCTTGCTTGAGAAACTGGTCGACGTTCCTGGTGCGCTTGAATACCGTCCCGTCGGTCTCAAACCGTTCGCGCATTCCCGCGAACAGCGACTCCAGTTGGTCGTCCGGCAGGATCCTGGACCAGTGCTCGGAGGCCTTCCAGTTCGCCTGCACCAGCCAGCACTGCTTGACATGCCGCAGGAATGAATAGGCCAGGGACTCTGCCATATCGATCTTCATGGCTCACTCGCGTCCTTCCCAAGGCACGACGCCAGCCGTTCGCTGCGTTGACCTGATCGCTTAGCAACCGGAACGCAGTTATCTGCCCACCGATACGCGGCGCCGGCTAGGGGCCTATCGTCCCAGTAGGTCACGCAACTGGTCGCGAAGGCGTACGGTCTCGCTCAGCACGTCCTGGCCGTCCAGGGACAGCCAGCCGACGTGGACGATCTCGAGGGCAATGATTCCGTTGTAGTCGGCGGCCTTGAGGTCGCCGACGATGCGGGCGAAGTCGATCTCGCCGTCATCAAAGCCGGCCTGCAACTTGCCCAGGGCCGCCTGGCGGGCGTGCCAGTGGGTGCCGTGCGGGTGCATGACCGCGATCTGTTCGTAGGTCATGCCGTGGAAGACGAAGTGGGAGTGGTCGACGGTGAGCGACAGCCCCGGGACTTCGTCCAGCATGCGAAGCGCGAGTTCGGGGCTCCAGGTGACGCTCTCGACGTGCGGCTCGATGCGCAGCCGGACTCCGCGTGCGGCGGCGTGTTCGGCCAGGGGAATCAGCTGGTCTCGGCCGCGCGCGAAGGCAGTCTCGGCGTCGACTCCGGGCCAGTACTTGCCGGGACTGAGCGTTATGCCCTCCAGTCCAACCTCGGCGGCAAAGTCGATCCAGCCGGCGTAGACCTGCCGCTGGTGCACGTATTCCTCGTCGTCGGGCGTATTGGTGATGTGCTTGTCGGTGGCCTGGGGAAAGGCGTCGAAAAAGCGCATGCCGTGGCGCTCGCCAATGGCGCTTACGCGCTCGGCTTCGCGTTCAGGGTTCGCGCCCACAACGTCCGGATCCAGGTCGGCGCCGTTGCCCAGGTCCATCACCGAAATACCAAGCGCCCGCCATACGCGGACGGACTCTTCCAGCTTCAGGTGCGGGGTAGAAAAGATGTGGCCGCCGAGTTCGATCGACATGGCTGGTTCCCAGGGACAAGCATGCCGAAATTGAACTGGCTGCGCGCGTGCGCGTCAACCGCCTCGGTCCGGTCACCCACACGGCCCGGCGCCTACCCAGGAGGCCCGGAGAGGCGTGTCGCCTGGTATCAGGGAGATATCGCCCTCGCCAGTCTCGCCAGGGCGGCTCGCCAGAACGCGCGTTTAGTCTCCACTTCGTCACGGTCGGCGAGCTTGGAGTGCTGGACCTGGACGGTGCTCTTGGCGGGGCCTTTGTTCCAGAAGCTGACGTCCAGATTGGTCTGGCCGTCGCTCCAGGTGATGCGCATGGACTTGGGTCGGGTTGCGCGGCGGATGGTGATGGATTCGTCGCCGAGCCATTGCCGCCGAGATGCGTCGTCGTCCCAGGCCGTAAACAACACGTCCACGTAGACCGGAAGCGTTTTGCTGACGCCGACCTGGTAGCCGCGGGACGTCTGGTGCGGTTCGCGGCGGCCGCGGGCCTGTTCGTAGGCCACCGTAACCATCTGGCTCCACCAGCCGGACAGCCCGTGGTGATTCTGAAGGGCGGCGGCGATCTGCGGGTGCGTCATAGCGGCCGCTCCTTCGGTGTCCATCAGCGCAAACCACTCGGCCCACGCACGGCCCGTCTTGGCGTGCACGGCGGCGTCGCTGATGGTTGGCTGCGCCGTGGCTTGGTCTTCGGAGCGAGCCATCGGTTGGACGTCCTATCCCTCTAGTAAACCGAGATTCACTGGACCCAAGTGCCCACACTCGGTACGGTGCTAGCGAGTATGCCGGGAATGAAAGCCTACGTGAGCTGCGTATTCGGCGCTTTGACGGAACCTGGGCATCGAGCTCGCGCCGTCGCGCTGCTGTTCGGAAGCGTCGCGATCGTGATGGTGGCGGCCTGCGGCGAGGCGGAACCCGAGGCGACGCCGACGCCTGTGGCGACGCCAACGCCACTCGTCACCGCGCCCGCTATGTCGCCGAGTCCGGCGCCTATCCCCACGGCTGCACCCGAGCCGACGCCCACGCCTGCCCCGCAGCCGACACCCACGGCCCAGCCCGCACCACGACCGGTTACGCCCGCCCCGGCGCCTTCACCCACGTCTACGCCCACGCCAACAGAGACCCCCACGGCCATGATGGAAGCCCCCGCGGCCACGATCATTGGCGTGGTGCTGCCGCAGGTGGGCCTGAACGTGCGCGACGTGCCGAGTGTTGACGACGGCGTTGTCCAGTACGTCGCGCTCCAGGACGAAGAATTGGAACTGACGGGCGAGACGAGTGAGATCGACGGCATCGTTTGGAATGAACTGGCCGACGGCAACTGGGTCCAGGGCCAATACCTGGAGATCAATGAGGTTGCTCCGGAAGCGATGCCGGAAGCCACGCCTGAAGCGACGCCTGAAGCGACGACAGAGGCACCCGCGCAAACTATCGGCGTCGTGCTGCCCGAGATTGGCCTGAACGTGCGCGATGCGCCAAGCGTCGCCGACGGCGCCGTGCAGTACGTCGCCTTGCAGGGTGAAGAGTTGGTCCTGACAGGACAGATCGTCGAAGCCGAGGGCGCGGTCTGGTACGAACTCGAGGACGGCAACTGGGTTCAGGGGCAGTACCTGGAGTTCAAGACCTAGCCAGGCGCTTCCGTCGGCGGAACCAGCGATTCGCTGAGCAATCTGACGCAGCTACGGAACATCGGTCCGACGACGGCCGGCTGGCTGGCCGATATCGGGATTACGACCACGGAGGATCTAGCTGCGTTGGGCGCGGTTGAGGCTTATCGCCGCTTGCAGGCCGCGCGCCCTGCCGAGGTAACCGTGCTGGCACTCTACGCGCTGGAAGCCGCCTTGCTGGACGTTCCCTGGACCGACCTGCCGTTGGATCTGCGGGCACGTCTCCGGCAATCGGCGAGAGACTCGTAGATCAACGACGGGAAGCCTGTTTCGCATTGGGTCGATGCAGGGGCCGCCCGTAGACTGAACCGGACGCTCCAGGGATCTCGTTGCGTGATGGTGCTGCTGGGCGAACTGGCGCGTCGGCTGCTGACCAGCGTCGTTACCCGCTACGTCTTCCTGTTCATCTCGGCCGTGCTCATTCCCTTCAGCCTGCGCCACCCGATCATGACGGTTGCCGTGGTACTGATCCTGGCGCTGGTGGGGTATCTCCTGTTCAGCGCCAGCCGCCAGGCGAGAGACGAAGACCGCCAGGACTGGTGACCGCGGCCTAGAGCACACCTTTGGTCAGGATCAGGTTGCCGTACAGGCGCCGTTCGCCCGTGGCCACTATTGCGAAGGCTTGGCGGGCTCGCTCGTAGAAGGCAAAGCGCTCCACGCGCTCGAAGCCGACCGGTCCGCCGTGGGCCGCCTCGGCAATGCGCCGGAAGTCGGCCCAGATCTCGGGCTGGGCGTTGGGATCGCCCACCACGGCCATTACCGCCGCCGGCTCGTCCACGTACTCGTCCAGGGGCAAGAGGGAGAGGATGGCCTCGGCGGCGCGGGTTGCGCGCACGTCGTCCAGCCGCACCAGCCGCCTGGCGTTGGCCTCGGCCGGGAAGTTGGCGTCCACGATGACGAGTTCGTCCCCGTGGCCCATCGCCGCAAGGATCCGCAGCAAATCAGGGCCGAGCAACGGATCGATTCCCTTCAACATGGCGGTGTCCCGATGCGTGAGCGTGGCGGCATGGTGTCATACCAGAGCCTGGCAACTGTACGTCGTGTCACCGAACGAGGCTGAGGATCGCGCTACGCTGAGCTGCCCCGTGGAAGGCGAGATTAGCGTGCGGAAGCCAGCCAACTACGCCGAGATTATGGCGCGCGTCCAGGCCGCAGCCGCCGCATCGGGCCTCAGGCTCAGGCGCTACCCGATTGACGGACTGGGCCTGGACTTGCTCCGGGTTGACATTGCGGCAGCGGAACCCGTGGCGGCACGACTGGCGGTGTTTGCCGGAACTCACGGTGATGAACCGGCGCCGGTTGTCACGGTCCTGGAGTTCCTGGAGCAGCGGCTGTGGACACGAAGCCCGTCGGTTGCCTTCAGCATCTTCCCTTGCCTGAACCCGACGGGCTATGACCTGGGGACGCGGGAAAACAAGGATGGGATTGACCTGAACCGGCAGTTCGCGCGGGACGAGGTGCCCGAGGTCCGCACGCTGCGCGCCGCCGTAGCGGACGACAGCTTCGACACCTTCGTTGACGCGCATGAGGATCCGGAGGAAGTTGGGTTTTATACCTACGCGTTCTTCAACGACAGCTCCTGGCCGCGTCTCATCGTTGAGGCCGTGGCCGAGCAAGGGCCTATCATTTCCTCGCCCGAGGCTGACGAGCATCCCGTCGAGGGTGGAGTGGTTGGGCAGGGCGATGAAGAGACCCGGGACGAACGCTTTCGCGAATACATGGCGGACGGGGAGTGGCCGTTGCCGTTCTATCTCTATGATCTGGGGATTCGCGACTTCATGACCACCGAGACGCCGGGGATGATTGATCTCGCGACCCGAGTAGCCATGCAGCACGCGGCGCGTGACCGCCTGGTCGATCTTCTGACAGCCTCAAGGAGCGCCGACGCATGACCGGAGCCAGTCTTCCGGTAATCGACGCTCACGCCCACGTGGGCGTGCAGCAGGTGCAGGACCACATGCCCGGCTACTGGCCGGAAGGCAAGAACGGTCAGTCCGAGGCCGACATGCTGGCCTGCATGGACGCCACCGGGGTCGACTACGCCGTGCTGCATACCTGCAACATCTGGGGCATGAGGTATGCGGCTCGGATGGTGCGCGAGCACGGGGACCGCTTCATTGCGGTCATTAAGGTCGAAGGTGGGGAGGCGCACCTCCCGCCCCAGTTGGCGACCATTCGGCGTCACGTGGAAGACGAAGGATTCAAGGGGCTGTACTACGACCCCTGGCCTCCGTCAGACGACGCGTTTGCGAACTTCCATGCCCAGAGGTTTTGGCCGGTGTGGGAGCTCGTCGATCAGATGAAGCTGCCGGTCTGCACCGTGTCATATGGCACCGATTCGCCGGACCACTTTCAGGCCCTGATCAAGCTGATGGATGCGTGGCCCGATCTGACTGTCACGGTGGTGCACGGTTTGTATGTGGGAATGAAGGCGCCGGAAGGCCTGATAGACGCGGACGGCCGGGTGACGTTCGACCAGGGCATCATCGATTTGGTGAGGAACTATGACGTTAACCTCGAAATCCTGGCCGGGTATCCGGGAGCGTGGTGGGGGCCCGACGACGTGGTGCTGCGCGCACTCTATGAGACGTTCGGGCCGCGCAAGCTGATCTGGGGATCGGAGTTCACAAAGGCCAACGCGCTGACGCAGGAGCAGGCGCGCTCACCCGAGTACTACGCCAACCAGGTCAACTACCTGCGAGACCACTGTCCGTACATTCCGCCGGAGGACCGGGCCTGGATCATGGGTGGGAATACAGCGCGGATTTACGGCGTATAACCGGCGCGCCAGCGACTTCTGCATCAGACCCGAGGATCGGGAATCGACGCCTGCGTAGGAAGCCTCACCATCGACACGGGTCAGTCATGCATAGAATGGCCGTATGGCGTGGCGCGATGGTGGGCACATGCAATCGTCAACGGTTCGACGCGTCTTGCGGCTTCTTGTTCTTCCGCTCTGGCTCCCGCTGGCCATCCTGCTGGTGTCGGTTCTTCGTTTCGGCGGCTTGCCAGCCGATTCGGGAAGCGGCGGAGCGCTGTTTATCGGCGCGATGGTTGGGTCGATGGTGCTCTTTACCTGGATCGCAGCGATACCTCTAACGGTGGTCCTAACGCTGTTGTACCGGCGCGCGCGCATCGTCGCTTACGTATGTGGCGCTGTGCTTGCGCCGATCACGGTGTTCGGGGCGCTGATTGGCGGCCTGTTCGGGCCCATTGGCATCGTGGCGTACCCGCTGGTGTTCTCCGCGCCAGCCTTGATCGCCCTGGGCATCACGGCCTTGATTCAACGGGGGCGGACCAACGCGAGGCCGGCGGAGAGCGCGTAACCGAGCCCCTTCGGGCACGGGCTGATCACGGTCCCAGCCGAAATAATCTAGCCCGGAACGTTCGGCCGTTGCCTGTGATGCGCGGTGGCTTGTTGGAAGGCGTGGCCGATTTGGAGGACGGTGGCGTCGTCGTGCAGGCGGCCGACGATCTGGAGGCCGACGGGGAGGCCGTCGGCGAAGCCCATGGGGACGACGAGCGACGGATGGTGGGAGGCGTTGAAGAACGAGGCATGGAGGGTGTCGTTGGCGCGGGCGTCGAAGCGCTTGATGGGTTCGGCCGGGTACGGATAGGCGGGACTGAGCAGAAAGTCCCGGGACTCCAGTGCGTCCGAGACCGCGGCCTCAATGGCCGTCCGCGCCTCGAGTCCCCGCAGGTAGTCGAAGGCCGTGGCGTCGGCGCCGACGTTCAGGCGTTGATGGATGGACGGGTCTATCGAACTGAAGTCTCCACCGAACATCTCGTGAATGCTGACGTAGCCCTCGGAACGGGAGACGACCTGCGCTGCTTTTGGATCAAGGGCTGCGGGCAGAGTCCAGGAGTCGATCTGGACGTCCAACTCCCGAATTGCCCGAACGGCTTCGGCGAACAGCTCACGGATTCGCGGCAGGGCGTCGTCCGCGAAGTCCTGAATGATGCCGGCGCGATAGCCGCCGATCGAATCGTTGAGGGCGGCGGCGAAGGATCCGGCGGGTTGCGTGAATGCGTCCGGATCGTCGGGGTCCGGTCCGGCCATGGCTTCCAACATGAGGGCGCAGTCGGCGGCGGAGCGGGTCATGGGGCCGATGTGGTCGAAGTTGCGGACCAGCGGGCGGGCGCCGGTGCGGCCGACCAGGCCATGGGTGGGCTTGAGTCCGGTGATGCCGGTCATGTGCGAGGGGATGCGCACCGAGCCGCCGGTGTCCGTTCCCAGGGCGCCAAGGGCCAAGCCCGTGGCAACCGCCGCGCCGGAACCGCCGGAGGAGCCGCCGGGATGCCGAGTCAGGTCCCAGGGGTTGCGAGTGGGTCCGAAGTGGGGGTTGTCGGTGGTGATGCCGCGGGCGAGTTCGTGGGTGTTGGTCTTACCCAGGATGACGGCGCCGGCTTGCCGCAACTGCTGGACCACGTGGGCGTCGGCGGCGGGTCGGTGGTCGCGGTACTTGATGGAACCGTAGGTGGTGACGACGCCGGCGGTGTCAATGACGTCCTTGATTGCGACAGGGATTCCGTCCAGTGGGCCACGACGTTCACCCGTTCTGGTTCGGGCGTCGGACGCCCGTGCGTCCGTCCGAGCGGAGTCCGCCATAACGCAGGTGTAGCCGTTGAGTGTTGGATTGAGCCGCTCGATGCGGTCCAGGAGGGCGTCGGTCAGGGCGAGCGATGACAGCTCGCCGCCGGCGAGCGCCGCCGCGGCATCGGCGATTCCGAGATAGTCCAACTCTTGACCGTCGGCCATTTGTGACACGATCTCCGCATCAATCGAACCGCCGCCTACGGTATCAGCCGGCTATCGTTGTTTTCCGAGGCGCGGTCGAGTGCCAGAATGAGCCCCCAGAGTCCTGCGGATCCCAAGCCCCATGTCGAATCCCCACGCCGACGAACTTCTTGAGCGCGGCGTCACGCTGATTGAAGGCGTGATTCCGGCGGACGATGTGCCTGGAATCCGTGACCGGGTTCGCAACGACATCATGGCCAACAGCGACATCAACATCCCGGCGCTGGGCAAGACCTCCAATCTCTTGCGGATTAACCAGGACCTGGCGCCGTACCTGGCCGAGCCGCGGCTGACGGCGGTGCTGGACGCCACCCTGGGCCCGGGCTTTCGACTGTCGTTCTTCACGGGATTCGTGACCGGGCCGGGACGCACGCGTGACGTGTGGCATGCCGACTGGCCGTACAACCAGGAGCACAACACGCGGATCCCGGCGCCATACCCCGATATTCCGTTGCACTTCACCACGTTCTGGATGCTGACGGACTTCAGGGTCGAAAACGGGGCCACGATCATCGTGCCGGGCAGCCACAAGCTGCACGATCATCCGCGCGACGGCGGACCGTACGGCGACGCAATGACTCCGCGCGGCGACGAGGAACGGTTGCTTGGTTCAGCCGGGTCGGTGGGGATCGTGGATAGCCGCGTCTGGCACGCAGTGTCGCCGAATCTGACGAACGAGGACCGGGTGGCGGTGGTGATTCGCTACGCCGCCTGGTGGCTGAACCTGAACCCTACGCGGACGAGTTCACAGGAGTACGATCCGGCGTATCACAAATCGCGTATCGACGACCTTCCGGAGGACGTGTACCTGGATTTGCCCGCTGAGGTGCAGCCGCAGGTTCGGCACTTGCTGCCGCCGGGGGCGGCGGCGCTGGCGTAGCACGCAAAGCGCCACCGAGGCGCCTGGCTACCCGACGCTGCCGTCGTCGCGCCGGTGCAGCATGACGGGGTTGCCGTCCAGATCGGTGACGATTGCAATCGTGCAGGTGCCGCTTTCGAAGGGCTCCATGGCGACGCTGCCGCCCGCTTCCTGAACTCGCTCGGCCATGGCGGCGACGTCCTCACAGGCAAATGCCGTGGACGGGCGCATACCGGCGTCGGGCGCCGCGATTTCGGCGTTGTCCTCCATATGCAGCGCAACGGTCGTATTGCCGGCCTGCAGTTCACCCCACATGCCGCCCACGCTGAAGAGGGGCGTTAGGCCCAACACATCGCGGTAAAAGGCGGTGGCCTTTTCCAGGTCGGAAACGGGGAAGTAGACGTAGTCGACACCAAGAACTTTCATTGCAGTCCCCCCTGGGGTTCGCTGGAACCTGGGATATAAGACGCGCAGCTTATGCCACGGATTGAGGAGCGGGCTCAGGAAGGTTTGCAACGGTTCGACCAACACGCGGCGGGCATCCTTGCGCATTGCGGACAAGATAGAGGAACAGGCACATGGCGAACCCCGTGGTGCATTGGGAAGTCAACGGCAAGGACGGCCCGGCGCTGCACGAGTTTTTTGGCGACCTCTTTGACTGGGAGGTCCTGACCGACAATCCGATGGGCTACGGCCTGGTGAATGCCGACCCCGAGTGCGACAACAGCATTGGCGGCGGCATCGGCCAGACGTTTGATGGATCGTCGGGGTTCGTCACGTTCTACGTGGAAGTTGAAGACGTCACCGCGACCCTGGAGAAGGCGGCCGGCCTGGGCGGCAGCATTCTGCTGCCCGAGACCAATGTCATGGAAGGCGTGACCATCGGCCAATTTGCCGACCCTGAGGGACACATCATCGGCCTGCTGAAGAAAGTGACCATGTAGGGCATTGGGGCGGCGGCGGCCTGCCGCCGCAGGCGTCCGCGGCGGGGCCGCTGACGGCTAGACTGGCATTCCGGCCGAAGGCTTGGAGGGGACCATGGTTCGCGCAGCGTTTATTGGCGCCGGCGGCAGGGCCACCAGCGCGCACTATCCGGCGATCGATCGAGCCCATCGACGAGTCGAACTGACGGCGATGTGCGAGCTGGACGAGGACCGGCTCGCGACGACCGCCGACCAGTACGACATCGAGGGCCGCTACAGCGACTTCCGGGAGATGCTGGAGCAAGAGACCCCCGAGGTCGTCTACGCGGTCACGCGACCGCCCGACATTGCAGACATTGCGGTGGAGGTACTGGCGTCCGGGGCGCATCTCTTCATCGAGAAGCCGCCTGGCGTTGGATCGGCGGACGCCGAGAAGATCGCGGCGGCGGCCGAGGCCAACAACCGCATCGTCTGCGTGGGCCTGCAGCGCCGCTGGACTCCGATGATCCGTGCGGCGCGGGCGCGGGTGGAAGTCAACGGCCCGGTCATGCTGGCCAGCGCCGGCATGAGCAAGAACCTGATCGAGAATGACCAGGGTGGTCGGGAACTCAACCGGCTGTATGAGCAGGACATCCACATGGTGGACTGGCTGCGCTGGCTCTGCGGCGGGACCTGGGACCAAGTGCTGACCCGCGGCGACGACACCTACACGGGCTGGATGAACACCTACAACTCCATCATCCACTTCACCAGCGGGGCCGTGGCGGTGCACTCGGTAACCGGCCACTCCGGCGCGCGGCATTACCGGATCGAAATGCACGGCAATGGCGTCAGCGCCTATCTGCTGCCGCCGATCCATGGGCAGATCTACGCCGACAACCGGCCGGAGCCGGAGATCATCGAGGGCCAGCCGATTCCTGGCCATCCCGGCGGGGCGCTGGACGACGGGGTCGACGCGCTGCACGCCGACTTCCTGAACGCCGTCGCGGAGGGCCGTCAGCCGCTGACCAACATCCACGACGTGATACACACGGTGCGGCTGCTGGAGGAGATTGGTCAGCTCGATCCAACCGGCCAGCCGCTGAAGACGTAGGTCCACGGCGTGGCCCTGAAGATCGCGGTGATCGGCGCGGGAAGCGTGGGGTTCACGCGCCGGCTGATGCGTGACATCCTGTCGGTGCCGGAGTTGCAGGACACTCACTTCGCGCTAACCGACATCTCGCGTCCCAACCTGGACCTGGTCTCGCAACTCTGTCAGAAGGACATTCGAACCAACAAGCTGCCGGCCAGGGTCTCGGCCACCACCGATCGACGCCAAGCCTTTCGCGATGCCGACTATGTGATCTGTTGCGTGCGCGTGGGGGGGCTGGATGGCTTCAGGCTGGACGTGGAGATCCCGCTGAAATACGGCGTGGACCAGTGCGTGGGCGACACGATCTGCGCGGGCGGGATCATGTATGCCCAGCGCACGATTCCTCAACTGCTGGCCTTCGGTGACGACATCCTGGACGTGGCCAAGCCGGGCGCGCTGCTGCTGAACTACGCCAACCCGATGGCGATGAACTGCTGGGCACTGCTGGACCACGGCGTGAACGTGGTGGGGCTGTGCCACGGGATCGAGCACGGCTGGAACCAGATTGCCGAAGTGCTGGGCGTGGAGCGTCGCGAAGACGTGGACATCGTGTGTGCCGGCATCAACCACCAGACCTGGTACACGCGCATCGAGCACCAGGGCCGTGAAATCGGAAGCGAGGAGTTGCTGGCGGGTTTTGAAGCGCATCCGACGTTCTCGAAGACCGAAAAGGTGCGCATCGACGTGTTGCGGCGGTTTGGCTACTACTCGACCGAGTCGAATGGACACTTGTCCGAATACCTGCCCTGGTATCGGAAACGGCCGGATGAAATCGAGCGCTGGATTGACATGGCCAGTTGGGGCAACGGTGAGACGGGCGGGTACCTGCGGGTGAGCACCGAGAAGCGCAACTGGTTCGAGACGGACTTTCCCGAGTGGATGGCGGCCGACGATCCGCCGATCAGCTCCGATGATCGGTCCGACGAGCGCGGCAGCCGGATCATCGAGGCGCTGGAGACCGGTCGGCCCTACCGGGGATTCTTCAACGTCCGCAATGGTGGCGCGATCAGCAACCTGGCCGACGACGCGATCGTGGAAGTGCCAGGGTACGTAGACGCGCTGGGCATTCACATCCCGCGCGTGGGCGAGCTGCCACTGGCCTGCGCGGCCACCTGTACCGCCTCAGTCGACGTGCAGCGCATGGGCGCTCGCGCCGCCGCGACGGGCGACGCGACGCTGCTGAAGCAGGCCATGCTGCACGACCCGCTGGTTGGCGCCGTCTGCAACCCGCCGGAGGTCTGGCGCATGACCGACGAGATGCTGGTGGCGCAGGCCGAGTGGCTGCCGCAGTACGCGGACGAGATTCCGAAGGCGGCGGAGCGGCTACAGGCGCCGACAGACGTGAAGACACGGGACTGGCAGGGGGCCGCGCGGAGGCGCGTGCGGTCGCTGGAGGAGATTCGGGAGGCCGACGAGCGGCCGCCAATGCCGGTGGGTCAGCGGCGCTGATCAGGGCCCCGCTTGCGTCGGGGTGAGGTACGATTTCGGCAGTGATTGGGCGGCACTTCGGAAAGATTGCTTGCCCATGCCCAATACTCACTCTCGCATCGTCGGCTCCGCAGCCGCGGACGCGCCATGAGCACCGATCTGGCCGCCATGCTTGTGGCGATTGTCACGGTTGGCGTGAGTCTGGCCGGATTGACCCTGGCTCTCTGGCGGGGCGTGCGCACCGACATCCGAGCCATGGAGGCCGGTTTGCGTGCGGACATCCGCGCCGTTGAGGCCAGCCTTCGCGCTGAAGACGCCGAACTGCGCGCGGACATCCGTGCCGTCCGCTCGGCTATCGACGCTGACCGCCTGGCGCACGAGGCGCTGCATGCGGCTGAGCGGCAGACCCGAGCTGACGAATGGCGCGAGCTGCTGGCGGCCGTAGCAGCCAGCCGGGAGGACGCGCCGTGAGTGCCGAACTCGCCGCCATCCTTGCGACAGTGGTGACGGTCGGTGTCGGGCTGGCCGGACTCAACGTCGCGCTCTGGCGCGATATGCGGGCCGAGCTTCGAGGCGTTGAAGCCAGCCTTCGTGCCGAGGACGCCGAACTTCGAGCCGGCATTCGGGCCGTTCGCGCGGCTATCGACGCTGAACGTCTGGCACACGAGGGACTGCATGCGACGGAGCGGCAGGCCCGGGCCGAGGAAAAACGCGAATTGCTGGCGGCCATTGCCGCTGATCGTGCGGCGCACGAGGCGTTTCATGCGGCGGAGCGGCAGGCCCGGGCCGAGGAACGGCGCGAATTGCTGGCAGCCATCGACGCGGATCGCGCGGCGCATGAGGCGTTGCATGCGGCTGAGCAACAGGCCCGGTCCGAGGAACGGCGGGAACTGCTGGCGGCAATCGCAGCAATCCGGGAGGACCGGCCGTGAGCGCCGAGTTCGCTGCAATGCTTGCCACCGTGTTGACTGTCGGAATCGGCTTGGCCGGCCTGATCGTGGCGCTCTGGCGTGACTTACGTGCGGATATACGCGAGTTGCGCGCCTCGATTGACGCGGATAGCGTGGCGCATGAAGCGCTTCACGCCGCCGAGCGGCAGGACAGGGCGAACGAGGCGCGTGAACTACGCGCGGCCGTTGCCGCCATCCGCGATGGGGCTTCCTAGGCGCGGATTCGCGCGGGCAGCAGGCCCTCCGAGTGGCCGCCTATAGACCGGCGGCGTCGGCCTTGGCGGAGACGATTTCGGCCATTTGAGGGTGGCGTCGTCGACCAAGTCGCCGTCAATGGCGATGGCGCCGAGGCCCGCTCGCCAAGAGCCCTAGCAGCGTCCATCCGCATTCGACCCCTGGCACTGGAGCGCCGAACTTTCCTT
This sequence comes from Chloroflexota bacterium, assembly GCA_034423235.1. Taxonomy (GTDB): domain Bacteria; phylum Chloroflexota; class UBA11872; order UBA11872; family UBA11872; genus UBA11872. The sequence continues at coordinate 40,933 of DAOUIX010000079.1, forward strand.
TGTCTTCGGAGTGGAGGGCAGTGGGATGAGGAATCGCATTCCCCTCCAAGGGGTCCAAGTCGCACCTAGAGTTCCCGTGCAACGGTGTTCCCGCCCAAACCCTGCATACTCGCTACCGGCGCTCATTGAGCCAATCTTGGATACCGAATCCCATAGCTTGGCTGGCCTGGATGACAATCCGAGCCGCAGCTTCGGCGTCCTCTAACGCGTCGTGGTGCTGGAACTTGATGCCGAGGTCATCGGCAATCAGTTTCAGACTCCAGCGCCGCCGATAGAGTTCCGGCCACGTCTGGCGAGCTACCTGCGCACTATCCAGCCACTGTACGGGTAACGGACGCAAGCGATGCCTTGTCCGCGCCTGTTGAAACGCCGTCCGGTCGAACGGCGTATGGCTCACCAGCACCGAACCACCTCTGCCTGTCCCTACCACCTCACCCAATTCGTCCCAGGTATTCGGCAACGTTGGATGACCCGCCACGGCGTTTTCGTTGATCCCGTGGATGTGTGTAAGCGTGAACGGCGCTTGCGGATCGACTAGCGACTTCCATCGGTCCACGATTTGGCCGCTCCGAACCGTCACTAATCCAACCTGACAAATCGATGCCCGGTCGTTATTGGCCGTCTCAACGTCAACTGCGCAGAAATCGATCCCGTTCATGTCCCCAGGACGGGACTCCAGGTTCCCGCAACGCGGCCGACGTTTAGCACTGAAAGCTGTCCAATATTACATTTCTATCTGAATCATACACCGACAAATAATCACTGTACACGTATGTCGTCACATAGAATCCGAATTTGCTCTCCTCGATGTCTCGGGGCAGCTCGCACATGATCACATCGATAGTCGAGTGAACATAATCTGACAGCTTTATCCTACCCTGCATCTTAGCAATCTCACCCTGGTCGTTATCTTCAGATGCTACATAGTCAATTGTTGCTCTCATGCGCGGAACATCTAACTCGAAGTCATCACTAGACTTGAATGAATCCGTAGAATCGGAAATAATCCATCCCAGGAATTCTTGCAACCCCTCCACCTCACTTCCCCGCCGATATCTGATACCTATGCTTGGCAAATCAATTGCGTTGACACGAACGATCGCCTGTCCATCGTCTGTTGAGAATACAACCTGGCTCCAGTCTTCTATCGGCTTGGGATGCCAGCCTTGCGGGATATCAAAACTATAGTCATATATCCAATTGACGAATGTTTCCTTGACCGATATTGCATGCTCGAGTCTCCAGATTCTATCGGTGAGTTCGCTTGTGTGAATAGCCAAGCCTATGCCTTCCACAGCGTTTTCTCCGTGCTGATGTATTTTTGAGGATATGATCCCGATAACCGCGCCGTAATAGTTGAGGAGTGGCCCGCCACTATTGCCTGGATTGATTGCCGCATCCGTCTGTAAGTATGATACGGCTCCTGAATGCCCTTTGGCTGACACGATTCCTCTTGTGATTGTCGGAGATCCTCGCAGAATCTCACCAAGGGGATACCCGATTGCCACAACGTCGTCCCCGCGGTGTACGTCGCCTGAGTTTCCTATAGGGATCTTAGGATACGTGTCAAGCTCTGAGAATAGCTGTATTACTGCCAGATCGACAACATCGTCTTTTCCTACTAGCTTTGCCACACACTTCTGCCCGCTAAACTCTACTTCAACAAAGGAGTTGCTTCCTACGACATGGGCGTTTGTGACCGCTAAACCGGAATCGTCATAGATAAACCCAGTTCCAGCTCCTGCGGGCGACAGTATTCGGATTACGCTAGGCTCAATTCCCCTAACCAAGTCGGACAGTTTCATGCGCCCCCTATCAAGATTCCAATGAAAAGAAACTCAACCCGATGTCTGGCTCATTTTGCCGGAGCTCCCAGCGAACATTCATCAGTTCCGGGTTTGAGGCTAAGCTTCAACACCCAGCATCCAACGTCCAAGCGCCGTCCACCAAGGCCGACAACATCAAACCGCCCATCGCATCCGACTTCGTCAAACCTCTATAGCCCGGCGGCGTCTGCTTTGGCGGAGACGATTTCGGCCATTTTGAGGGTGGCGGCGTCGACCATGTCGCCGTCGATGGCGATGGCGCCGAGGCCGTCGGCCAGGGCCTGCTTGTATTCGACCATGATGCGGCGAGCCTTGTCGACGTCAGCACTCGAGGGCGAGAAGACGTCGATGGCCACGTCGATCTGGCCGGGGTGGACGGCCCACTTGCCGTCGCAGCCGAGGGCCAGGGCCATTTCGCAGGACTGGCGGTAGCCCTCGAGGTTTCGGTAGTCGGCGAAGGGGCCGTCGGTGACTTGCAGGCCGGCGGCACGGGCGGCGACGACGATGCGGTGGATGGCGTAGTGCCAGACGTGGCCGGGGTAGCGCTCGCTGGCGCCGATGGAGAGGCCGCGGGCCTGGACGCTGGCGGAGTAGTCGCCGGGGCCGAAGATGAGGGACTTGAGGCGCGGGCTGGCGAAGGCGACCTGGTTGACGTTCATCATGCCTTCGGCCATTTCGATCTGGGCCTCGATGCCGATGCTTCCGACCTCCAACCCACGATGCATCTCGATCTGGGTCAGGAGCATGTCTAGCATGTAGACGTCGTCGGGCCGGTTGGCCTTGGGAAGCATGATGGTGTCGAGGTGTTGGCCGGCGCCTTCGACGACTTCGATCACATCGCCGTAGAACCACTCGGTGTCGATGCCGTTGACGCGGACGCAGGCGATCTTGCCGGACCAGTCGAAGTCCTTGAGGGCCTGGACCACGACCTGCCGCGCTTCGACCTTCTGGTTGGGCGCGACGCTGTCCTCGAGGTCGAGGAAGACGTGGTCGGCGTTGCTCTGGCTGCCGCGCTCAAGCATGCGCAGGTTGGATCCGGGACTGGCGAGCTGAACGCGGCGAAGTTCCATCAGGTTTCCCTCCTCAGGGATTGCGGCAAGGTCCGGCGTCGGGCCGGGCTTAGTTGTTCTCCAGGTTCACGACCAGCAGCTTGGGCTCGGTCATTTCCTCGATCGCGTATTTCAAGCCTTCGCGCCCGAAGCCGGATCGCTTGACGCCGCCGTAGGGCATGTGGTCCACCCGCCAGCGGTTGGTGTCGTTGACGATCAGGCCGCCGACCTCGATGTCGCGGTAGGCGCGTTCGATGATGCGGATGTCGTTGGTGAAGATACCGGCCTGCAGGCCGTAGTCGGAGTCGTTGACGAGGTCGATGGCCTCGTCAATCGAGTCGTAGGCGATGACGGCGACGACTGGGCCGAAGACCTCGTCGCGCACGATCTTCATGGCGTTGTCGGCGTTGGCGACGATGGTGGGCTCGATAAAGGGGCCGTCCGCGCTGCCGCCGGTGACGATTGTGGCGCCGGCGGTCTGGGCCTCGTCGAGCCAGGACATGATGCGGGTGACGGCGTCGGCGTCGATCATGGGGCAGAGGGTGGTCTCGAGATCGTTGGGGTCGCCGGGCTTGAGGTCGTCGAGCAGCGGCAGGACGGCGTTGACGAAGGCGTCGTGCACGTCGCGGTGGACGTAGACGCGCTGGACGGAAATGCAGTTCTGGCCGCTGTAGAGGAAGCCGCCGAAGGGGATGCGGGCGGCGACGGCGTTGATGTCGGCGTCGTTGTGAACGATAAGGGCGCCGTTGCCGCCGAGTTCGAGGGTTACGCGCTTGAGGCCGGCGTTGGCCTTGATGCCCCAGCCAACCTCGGCGCTGCCGGTGAAGGTGACGACCTTGAAGCGGTCGTCGCGCACCAGGGTTTCGGCCTGGGCGCCGGCCATGGGCAGCACTGACACCGAGCCGTCGGGGAAGCCGGCTTCGCGGGCGAGTTCGGCCAGGCTGAGGGTGGTGAGGGGAGTCTTGCTGGCGGGCTTGATGACGATGCTGTTGCCGGCAGCGAAGGCCGGGCCGAGCTTGTGGGCGGCCAGCAGCAGCGGGAAGTTGAACGGGGTGATTCCGAGGATGGGGCCGATGGGAAAACGCTGCACCCGGCCCGTGCGGTCGACGCCGGTGGGGACGGCGTCGAGGGTCAGGATTTCGCCGGGGATACGGAGGGCTTCCTCGGCGGCGCAGTGGAGGGTGGCGACGGTGCGGTCGATTTCGCCGTGGGCTTCGCTGCGGAGCTTGCCGGTTTCGTCGATGTCTTCGGCGATCAGGCGCTCTCGGTTGGCTTCCACCAAGTCGGCCAGGCGGTGGAGCAGCTCGGCGCGGCGGTGGGCGGGGATGGCGCGGGTGACGTTGTGGAAGGTGTCGACGGCCAACTGGACGGCTTGCTCGGCGATCTCAGGGGTGGCCCGGTGGACGACCGTGGCGACGGTGTCGTCGTAGGGGCGGCGGACTTCCAGCAGGTCGCCGGTTTGGACGGGCTGACCGCCCAGAATCAGCGCGCGCTCAGCCGGGGGAGCGGTGGTTGCGACGGCCATCAGCACATCCTTCGCTGGCCTGCGGAGTTCAAGGTGCGAGTGTAACGGTCGGAGGCCAATTCGCTCTTCAGCGGGCCGGGGGAGAAGGGGGGAGCTATCTCTGGCCAGCCGCCCCCCAGAGGGGGGCGGCTGGCCAGAGATAGCTTGAGGCGGATTTTTGGGGCGACTTGGCGAGTATTCGGCGTCGGGAAAGGGCGGGGAGCCTGGCTGGCGGGACCGAGGGGTGGCATGGGAGTCCCGGCTGGTTGGTTGCCGCTGGGTCCCGGTTGCGGACGCCGGGATGACGTTCAGGGG
>DAOUIX010000080.1:0-3177 GCA_034423235.1 Chloroflexota bacterium
GGATCGTGGCGAGCACGGCGGCAGGAAAGGTGTACCGCGTGGTCACGCGGTCCCAGGGGATGGCGTAGATGAGCGGGTCGGTGGGGGCGATCCAGCGGCGCACGACCAGGCCGTCGGATTCGCGGCGGAGGACGGCATAGGTGTGCCCGCTGTCGACGTCGCGGACATAGCCGTTCGGGATTACGGTTGCGCCATCCGCGGAGATCCAGCCAATGTTGATGACGACCGGGGACGTGAGGGCGTCGTGACGGTGGAGCACGAGACGATCGCCGGGAACCAAATAGGCGGTGGCGATCGCGGTCTGCCCGATGATCCGCGGGAACGGGGCGGCGCGCTCCGGGCCCAGGCGCGCGATGAAGTCGGCGTCGGCCACGGTCACATCGTCCCAAGCAAAGCCTAGGGCCTGAAAGATAACCAGGTCCGAGACGTGCCACCACTGGCCGCGGGCGGCGTCGAAGGCCAGAATTCTGTCGTCCGCGGGCGTGAGTTGGCGGGCGAGTTGATTGGGTGCGGCATGGCGGTCGTCGAGCGGGATGGCGGCCAGCACGGCGGCGGGAAACGTGAACTGCGCGTTCACGCGGTTCCAGGGGACGGCATTTATGAGCGGGTCCTCCGGGGCGATCCAGTGGCGGACGATCAGGCCGTCGGCTTCGCGGCGGAGGAGGGTGTAGGTGTGGAAGCGTTCGGCCTCGCGAATGAAGTCGCCGGGGTCGAGGGTGGCGGCGTCGGCGGAGATGCGGCCAACCGCGAGCACGACGGAGGCCGAGGCGAAGTCGTGCAAGTGGAGCAGGACGCGGTCGCCGGGTAGCGCGTACGCGGTGGCGGCGGCGGTTTGGCCGAGAGTGGGGAGGAGCGCCGGGACGACGGGCGGACAGACGCGGTGCTCGCTGGCGTCGCCGGTATCACGTTTGTCGTCTTTGTCGTCTTTGTCGTCTTTGTCGTCGGGGCGGCGATTTGTGTCTTGAGCAGTAACAGGACACTCCCCCTCCGAGACGACCTTCTGCCGGTCGGCTTCAGACAGGCCGGCGGGCAGGGCAAGATCGGTGCCGTAGATGGTCACCTGCGTCAGAGCGGCGATGTCGAAGAGACTGCCGGGTACAGGGCCAGCGAGCTTGGGGTTGCACGAGACATTCAGATCCCCCAGGCTCGCGAGGTCGCCTGGATCGACGAGACCCCGGGATATGGAGCCGGTAAGCCGATTCTGGTGCAGGAACAGCTCCTCAAGTTTGGCGAGGCTGCCCAACTCGGGCGGGATGTCTCCGGTCAGCCGGTTTTTGTGCAGCCACAGCCAGCGCAGGTTGGTGAGGTTGCCCAGCTCGGGCGGGATCGGGCCAGTCAACCGGTTATCCGACACCGAAAGATCCAACAGGCTGGCGAGGCGGTCCAGCTCGGGCGGGATCGGGCCGGTCAACCGGTTCTCGTGCAGGAACAGGTACCGAAGGTTCGTGAGGTCGCCGAGCGCGCGCGGGATTGGGCCAGTCAACCGGTTTCGTTGCAGGAATAGCCGGCGCAGATTGGTGAGGTTGCCCAGCTCGGGCGGGATCGGGCCGGTCAACCGGTTGTCGAACAGGGACAAGCGCTGAACGCTTGCGAGGTTGCCGAACGCAGCCGGGATACTGCCCGTCAGCTTGTTCTCGTACAGGCGCAATTCAACCAGGTTAGCGAGGTTGCCGAGCTCGGGCGGGATCGGGCCGGTCAGGCCGCTCGACGGGTCGTCGGTCCGGAAGTTCTCGTTCAGATTGAGTTCGACCAGGCTGGTGAGGTTGCCGAGCGTGGACGGAATGGGGCCGCGCAACCGGTTGAGGTCCAGGAGCAGCCGTTCCAGGCGGGTGAGGTTGCCGAGCGTGGACGGGATTGGGCCCGTCAGCTGGTTGTTGGAAAAGGCCAATTGCGTCACGTTGGTGAGGTTGCCGAGCGTGGACGGGATGAAGCCGGTCAACTGGTTGTTGGAAAGGTTCAGGATCGTCACGTTGGTGAGGTCGCCCATCTCGGGCGGGATCGAGCCGGTCAACCGGTTCTGGCCGAGGTCCAAAAAATCCAAGTTCGGAATGCTTCCCAGCGCAGCGGGGATGGTCCCGGTGAAGCCCCGATTCGCGAGCTGAAGATTCGTGACGCCCGCCGTCGGGGTGATGGTGACGCCCTCCCACGAACTCAGGGCCCTATCCCGTGCCCAGTTCAGCGTAATCGTGCCGCCGAGCACTGCACTCAGCTCCAGCAGCGTGTTGCAGTCCTGGATCAGATGCGAATCCTGGGCTGGCGTGGTGGAGCGCTTGGGGCAAGACGATGGGCTTTGGGCGGCGGTGGACACGGGACTCACGGTCACCAGCAGCGCCAGGAGCGCCGGGAGGCAAATCAGACGAATGGCAAGCTTGCACTGCATGCCGACGGCCGCCCGACTACGAAAACTTGTGGGGCGAGGGTACGGCATCGGACAAGCTCGTGCTCAGGACCTCTTCAGTGGCCGGAACTCTTTGAACCCTCCGGGCGGGTGGGGTCGTTGAGTCCACCCGCCCCCCTTGCTTTGGGAGATCTCAACGATATCAAGGTTGGGTGATTCGATAGGACCCAGAACCTTTATGGAAGCCTCGTTGCTGGCAAGGTGTAGGCACGTTGGCCGCAATTTGAAGCCGGTGGTGGTGGGCGATCACTCTGCCTCCCCGGGCCATCGGGATGTGCCTGAATGGAACTGATAGAGGCAGTAGCCCCTACTTCAGCGGGTTTGGCAAGGCAATCGTAGAATCCCGGCCAAATGTCTTCGAACGTTGGGTCGGGGCATGAAGTCTCGATTAATCGCTCTAGAACGTGTGAAGGCAAGCCGTGGTCATCTGGATTCGATAGATGATCAGGAGAAGAAGATTCTTTTCCTGCTGGAAGACCGCCTTTGCTGCGCGTGCAAACCGGAAGCAACCTAGCCAGGACTCGCCGTACTCATCTAGTCATCGCGCCGCTCCGTGTGAAAACGACAACCCCAATACGGCAACCACGGCCGTCGGCAACGTCAAGGTGCCGGTGTAGCCGGTGTCGATAACGGCCTGGATGTCGCGCGTCCGCCCGTCCTGGCCCTGTAAGGGAAGGGTCACGACCGCTTCATAGGCAGCATTCACGGTCCCTTCGATCATTCCCTTCTCCGCAGAGACTCGGCCCCGAAGCTGCGAAGCGTCCGGTACCCGACTCGCT